>NZ_JADQAK010000011.1:0-114414 GCF_022129285.1 Psychrobacter sp. Ps4 | reverse complement strand
AGCTTAAAACTCTGAGAATATGGTGTGATGTTTAATCCTTATCTACTACAGCCCCCATAAAAAAGGTGGGTTACGCAGTCGTAACCCACCTTTTTTATTTATCATTTTTTCTGATAAAGACTATTAGTTAGCATAGAGTATTGCGCCTATACGCCACTCTTAACAGCTTACATTCATGATTGATTATCTCTTAGGAAACTTCTCACGCTTCGATAATTTTTTAAGATAATCTTGAACCTGCTCAGGCAACGCAACGCCTAGCATCTTTAACCATGAAAACAAATGCTGATAATAAATGTCTGCCAGCGTAAAGCTGTCCCCCGCTATATACTCCTGCTCATCTACCCAAGCATAAGCAATCGGTAGGGCTTTTTGGATACACCTCATGCAGTTGTTAGCGGTACCCTCAGGCCAGTTTTCATAATTGTCTAATACGTTGATTTTGGTGAGTATCCATAGATAACTCTCAATCTCGATCATGCCAAATGAAATCACTTGGCGAAGTTTATAGTTTTTCTCAGCGAAGTTCTCATCTGCTTTATTTAGTGTCAAAGGTTTGTCAGGGTGTAACTCATTGAGATATTCAATAATAGCCAACGACTCAGTAAAGTGTTTGCCTTCATGTGTGATGGTAGGGATTTTACCAAAGGGGTTAACGGCTAAAAACTCAGGACTACGCTGCTCCCCTTTTTTGCCATCTATTTCTTTGGTCTCATATTCTAAGCCCAGCTCCTGCAATGCCCAAATGACCGTTTCAGCGCGACTTGGATGGGTGTATTTGTATAAAGTAATCACTTACGTTCGCCTTTTATTATTAATAAAATCCATTTAAGGTTTATTCTGAAAAATCGTGCTCATTGCGTACGATTCGTCATACTCGCACAAAATACCAATGCACGGCAAGCAGCCACTCAAGATATAAAACTTTGATGTTTCATGAGCCGTTTATTTTAGACTTAAGCATTAAACATCAAAACTACACCGCTCACTATGATAAATAAACAAGTGCTTTTATACCAAAGAATCAAGTAATCCTTGCAAAAATTTCAAGCTTCCTCCTGTCAATATAAACAATAACCCCGCCATATTGATGAGAACAGTCAAATAATATGCCACTCGAAATTCAGGCTTTTGCGACTTGTGGCGTAGATACGTTTGCGCAACCATCGCGCCCACCCAACCGCCCAGCGCACTTAGCAGATGCAAGGTTGATTCAGGTGTGCGCCAATCATTATTCTGAGCAGCGGCTTTGTCTTTGGCATACATCATATAAGTAATGAGACCCAAAGCCACATACCAACCCACAACTAGCCAGCTGAGCTTGTTCATAGCGGCCAACAAGATTAATACGCCATAAAAGCCCACACCAAGGAACAAACGTTTCTTTTGTCCCGCTTCAAAGTCTGCTTGCATGCTACGTTTGTGATTACGCTGACGGATTTTCTGATTTTTTTGCGCCATTTTTTGCTGCACAAAGCTCAGTTCTTGTACATCTTTTGCTTGCATACGCCCTTGATTGTCTTGCCCAAATGTAAAAACAACTGGCTCACCGACCTCAGGGCGACGACGTGCTTTAAACTCATTGATATGAAAGAATATTGAATCACCATTCTGTGTTTCGATAAAACCAAAGCCTTTGTCATCTTGCCACTTTTTAATGTGACCTTGTTGCTTATTTACCATAAAACCCCCTGCCTGCTCTTAGAATTGCCAAATATATTACACTATTTGCGTTACACTATTTACGCTTACATACTCTCCAAGATGGCTTATCATTTCTTATATTATTCGCCAAACCAATTCCTAACCCCGTAATAAATGGCTGTTGACTATGACCGACTCACAATTTATCACTCCCAATGAAGACACCCGTATCACTTTTGGCAGCCTTGTAAAGCTGCACTTTGAAGTGTCACTAGAGAACGGTACGATGATTGATTCTACCTTTAGCCGTGATGCGCCTGTGACGCTTACCATTGGTGATGAAAGTTTATTACCTGGCTTTGAGCAGGTATTAATGAACCTGCGCGCAGGTGACACGCGCTCTGCCCACCTAGAGCCGGCGCAGGCATTTGGCGATTGGAATCCTGACAACATCCAACATTTCAGCCGTACTCAGTTTGCGTTAATCGCTGATAATCCAGAAATCGGCATGATGGTAGAGTTCGAAGACAAAGGCAAAAACACACTGCCGGGTACGATTAGTGCACTCGATGACGAGCAAGTCGAAGTGGATTTTAACCATCCTCTTGCCGGACAATCCCTGTTATTTAAAGTAAAAATCTTTAAGGTTACCCCGCCTGGTGTCACTGGTATAAAGCTCATGTAATCGCTTAAAAAACTGTCAGCTATAAAAATACATTTACAAAGGACATTCATATGCAATATCAAATGTTGCCACAACTCAATGAAAAAGTTTCTAAGATTTGTTTAGGCACGATGACATGGGGACAGCAAAATACCGAGACCCAAGCACATGAACAAATGGACATGGCGCTAAGCGAAGGGGTGAATTTTTGGGATACGGCGGAGATGTATCCATCGCCGCCGGATAAGGACAAGCAAGGCGATACTGAACGCTTTATGGGTACATGGTTTAATAAAACCAAACAGCGCGATAAAGTTATCCTTGCTAGCAAAATATCGCCGATGGATTTTTTGCGTGATGGGCAAACGCGTTTTAATGCCGAACATATTAGCAGCGCCATCGATGGCAATCTTCAGCGTTTGCAGACCGATTATATTGATATTTACCAGCTCCATTGGCCTGAACGCCAAGCGAATTTTTTTAGTCAGCTTGGCTATACCGAAGAGATGGCATCGCAACCATTAGATGATTTGACACCATTTCTAGAGACCATTCAAGCGTTAAATGATGAGATTAAAAAAGGGCGTATTCGCGCTTATGGACTATCGAACGACACCGCTTGGGGACTGATGCGCTACCTATGGGAGGCTGATAAAAATGGTTTGATCGCCCCTATCACGGTGCAAAATCCTTATAGTTTGCTCAATCGCTTATATGAAGTCGCTATGGCCGAGATTACGCACCGTGAGGATGTGGGTCTACTGGCTTATTCACCGCTTGGCTTTGGTGTCTTATCTGGTAAATATCTCGATGGAAAACGTCCAGCGGGTGCGCGTCTGACGATGTATGATCGCTTTGCGCGCTATACCAATGAACAAGCGCTATCAGCCACTGCTCAATACGCCAAAATAGCGGCAGATGCAGGTTTAGATATGGCACAGATGGCATTAGCTTTCGTTAACTCACGCTCATTTGTCACCAGTAACATTATTGGCGCTACTACGATCGAGCAGCTAAAATCCAACATCGATAGTATCCATTTAACTTTAAGCTCAGAAGTATTGGAAGCGATTGAAGCCGTGCATACACAGCATCCCAATCCATCACCCTAATTTTAGCTTGATGTGACACCATGGTCTGATGCAAACCAGACTTTGGCGCATTGAGGCTGTCGTATTTATAATCGACAAAAAAAAGGCACAAATCGCAGTCATAAACTGAGCGATTTGCGCCTTTTTTATTAGAGCGTGTTAAATATTCGCAACTATTATGCTGTCACCGCTTTATATTTTAGCGACTTTCGTTAAGACTCGCGAATGTAATTCGGCCAAACCTTCTTGCATACGGGCTTGTAACAAGTCCGTCAATTCACTTTTGCTCAACCCTTTGGGATCTATTGGCTCAAGTGGCAATACATAGGCGGTCACATCTTTCGTATCGAGTACCTTTTTTAGGCTCTCTTTCATCGTAAGCTTGCCATAATAAGGCAACTCTTCACTTAACGTGCCGTCTTTATTGACGTAAGCAATTACCAGCGGGCGTACGGGCACGTCAGCATCTATGGCAGCTTGTAGCAACGTGCCATGAATACGCTTGATTTTCTTACCATCGGTGGTGGTCGCCTCAGGGAAGAATATAACCGAGAAACCTTTGGTCAAAAAACTGGCAATTTGGGCGGCGACCGACCCTGCATCACCGGAACCACGCTCAATAAATACCGTGCCTGCTGCATGAGCCAGCTTACCAAATACAGGCCATTCACCGATTTCGGCTTTGGATAAGAAAAAAGCAGGACTCAATGTACCCACCACAGGGATATCCATCCATGACACATGATTGGATACCCATAATCCGTGGTGCTGCTCTACCCGCTCGACTGCCACAACCTTGACGCCAAAAGAGCCTGCCATTTTGCGGCAAAAGGCTTGAATATAGCGCGGCAATTTTTCGCGTGGTGGCTGCTTAAATGCCCCAATACGTTGGGCGGCGCGCAATCCACCAGCGATAGTGGTGGTCATGCCAGCAATTTGTTTGCCGCGCCCCAACTGTTGTCTGAGTGAGAAGCCTGACTTAGATTGGCTCATCTGTGTCCCTCGTGATTAAAAACTTATGATTATATATCGTAAACAAGCGCCATGAGTATAACAAAATTTATTCAGTCAGTGACGATTTGTTCACTGAGTTGCTTTTTATTCAACCAGTTCTGCTGCGTTCACTGATTTGTCTATGGCTTTCATTTACGCTGTAACATAAAACCATCGTTAATTGTGCTAGAACGCTTTAATATTAAGTGATGAGACCACATATATATGGTCATATGAACGCTATATCGACGTTTACTGAATGGATAATAGCGATATATTTACTTTATTAAATAGGTGATACTCTTTGGATTATTTTGAAAGACACGAAGGTGGCGAGCGCGCCATTATAGTACATTTAGACATCCGTCAAATTCAAGATCCTGATGATCTAGGTGAATTTGAGCTGTTAGCAGACTCAGCAGGGGCTGATCGTTTGGCTTTAGTCACAGGCTCACGCCAAAGACCCGACGCCAGATACTTCGTTGGTAGCGGTAAAGCAGAAGAAATAGCAGAATTGGTACGCGAACATGATGCGGATATCGTCTTATTTAACCATAGCTTATCGCCATCACAAGAGCGTAATATTGAAGCCTTGGTCAAATGTCGCGTACTGGATCGTACAGGTTTGATATTGGACATTTTCGCCCAGCGTGCCCGTACTTATGAAGGTAAGCTACAAGTAGAGCTGGCGCAGCTCAACCATTTATCGACGCGTTTGGTACGAGGTTGGACGCATTTGGAGCGTCAAAAAGGCGGTATTGGTCTACGTGGACCCGGCGAAACCCAGCTTGAGACCGATCGTCGCTTGCTACAAGTGCGCGTGAATCAGCTTAAAAGCAGAATCGAGAAAGTCAGACAGACACGTGCGCAAGGTCGAGCCCGTCGCCAAAAATCAGATGTGCCGACGATTTCGCTTGTCGGTTATACCAATGCGGGAAAATCTACGCTATTTAACCGCTTGGTCGACGAGAATATCTATGCAGCGGATAAACTATTTGCCACGCTTGATCCCACTCTACGCCGTTTAGACTGGCAGGGTGTTGGTCGTGTTGTTTTAGTCGATACGGTAGGTTTTGTCCGTCATCTGCCGCATGAGTTGGTCGAATCCTTTCATGCGACATTAGAAGAAACCTTGGAAGCAGATTTATTGCTACACGTCATCGATTCTTCTAGTGAAGATATGCATGAGCAAATTCAGGCGGTCAAAGACGTATTAGCGGAGATTGATAATGATGTACCAGTGCTCAATGTCTACAACAAAATTGATTTGACAGATGAGCCTGCACATATTGGTTATGCTAGCGAAGGACAACCCAATCGCGTCTATGTTTCTTCTAGAGAAAATCTAGGTATGGAAGCGTTGTCGTTAGCCGTGCAGCAGTTACTGACTGGTACACTCACCACCTTTGAGTTGACCTTACCTTATCATGCAGGTCAGTTAAAAAACGCCTTATATGAGCTGGGTGTTATTCAGGAAGAGAGCTACGATGACAGCGGGCATGAATGTTTAACGATTCGCTTGCCAAGCGATACGCTAAGACAGCTACTGGGTCAGGCCAATTTAGAGCCTTTAGATGTACTGCCATTAGCACAAGCCACATTATTAATGCCAGTACTTGAAGACTTCGAAAAACCTGATGAGGTTGAAGAGCCGACGATGACCGAAGCAGAGGAAAAAGCGTTTGATGAGTTTGATGCGCTGAATTCTGAAGCCGCTAAGTCAGAGGAATTAGCAGTAGAAGCGGAAACTCCTTACTCAAAGATATAAATGACTGAATCTGTAAAATAGCTTTATAAAAGACAAAAGGATGATATCCATTGATATCATCCTTTTTTTTGGCACATAGCATTAAACTTTATAGGTTACCCGATCACGAAAACGCGCTACCAGAGTCGATGTCGTTCAAAGTGAGCACAAGGCATTCGAGCTCAAATGATACACTCATTAATGATACACTCATTAATGATACACTCATTATAGTAAGCGAGCTTAACGCTGTTGCTATTTATAATCGCACTGACGATATGCTATAAGCTTTATTAGTTTGCCTACTCTCTATATAATCATCGGCTATAGGTTCAACTAATATTAATATCATTGATAGATAGAACACACTCATTAGAGTGCGGTTACCTATTTTGTGGCTCCTATCCTATCTATTTCTAAATCGGCCAGTATTTCTTATGAAATCTACTCATTCCGTCCATTTGCCGCTATGGCTTGCATTAATCCTGACACTCACGATGGTCATCGTGGTTCGTGAATCAGCCGTTATCATCTGTCAATTAGCAGGAATAGAAAAGGCTGCCAACATCGTTGGATTGGTCGCCATGTTCTTTATTTTGATGACATGGCGATTACTTAAAGGGTTGCCCAGTTGGCTCACCCAAGCCAGTAATACTTTATTGGTGGATAGCGGTTTTGCTTTTTTGCCCGTGTCTGCAGGTGCAGGTTTACTGCTATTTGCTTTAGGTGATGAGCTGTGGGGGGTTATGCTGACGATGATTATTAGCACACTCATACCGCTTTGGGGACTTGCCATACTTGCCAACCGTTGGCTCAATCACGATGTTAGCATCGATAGCACCACCGTTGAAGAGCACAAAGGACAGCTATGAGCTGTATGAACAAGGAAATTCAATGACTTTTGATAACGTGTTTGTGGCAACCTTTGCGGCGATATTATTAACGCTAATCGCCCATGTGACTGCTCGTGTACTGGTACGTAAGCTCTCATGGCTGCCGATGGTGATTACGGCGTTGGCGCTTGTTCTCTTATTTTTGTTTATCCTACAATGGGATTACAACGATTATTACGATGTTGCCAAGCCTGTATTTGATCACCTATTGGGATATGTCACCGTATTATTGGCAGTACCATTAGCAGCAATGAACTTTAAAGGTCTGCCAGTCAAAAAGCTTACTCTCATAGTTATCCTTGCAAGTGTGGTTGGTGCATTGCTACCGATGTCATTGGCTTATTTATTTTCATTAAGTCACGACACCATACTCGCTTTCGCAACGCGTTCAGTGACCACACCAATCGGTCTGAGTGTGGCAGATTTAATTAAAGCACCACTTGCCATGGCGAACTTAATTATTATTGTCTCAGGGCTTATCGGTGGTACTTTGGCGCGCTTTTTATTTCGCGGTATCGATGATGACCGTGCCAAGGGCTTAGCACTTGGATTGGCAGCGCATGCTTTTGGTACCGTCGAAGCATGGCAAATTAGCCACACTGCTGGGCGTTATGCGGCATTTGGACTGGCAGTAAACGGGCTGGTCACCGCCGTTTGGGTGCCTATTTTTATCAGTGCACTTTCTATATAACCCTGTTCAAAGCACTTCCCAGTGCCCCAAATAGCTTTTATTTCTCATGATTCATTCATTGCCACAGCCAGAATATTCACGTACCCCACACGCCTAAAAATAATAAAGCCGATACTCAATCAACATACTCTAAAACGGTAGTGTGTTGATTTTTTTACAAATTAAAAATGACTTTTATACTTTGTACTGATAATCGTATGCGTCGAAAAGTTATTATATGTTATAGTAAGCAACTATTATTTTTTGTATCCAATGCGAGTGGTTTCTAGTTAGACGTGGTTTTTGCTAGGGTGCTATATCGTTTGCAGCGATAAAATCCTACCAGCACGATAACCGCTTAAATGCGCAGAACGACGCGCCTATAGGCAAAGCAATTTGCTATTACTCGATGAAAAGTGATAACCCTATGATAAATGTTACAACCTTAGTGACTCGCTGCTTGTCTCCTGTTTTATTGACCGCTGTCGCCCTATCCAGCCTATCTCTATCTGTTGCTGCTCAAGCAGGTAATATGTATATTTACAAAGACAAAGGCGGACAAGTCTTACTCACTAACGTCAATCCAAGTGGTAATTTTGATAAATTTACTAAAAAGGTAAAAGTCACTTACTATAAAGATTCTAAAATGTATGACGGTAGTAGTGACAATAGCAGCAGTAATTACGGTAGTAGCTCTGCCAGCAGTAGCGGAAGCCGCAACTCATACGACAGTTATATTCGCGCCTCAGCTCAGCGTCATGGCGTAGATCCTGGGCTTATAAAAGCAATGATGCATAGCGAATCCGCATTTAACCCGAATGCACGCTCACCTGTCGGTGCGCAAGGTCTCATGCAGCTAATGCCAGCGACTGCGCGACGCTTCAAAGTTAGCAATCCTTGGAATCCTGCAGATAATATCGAAGGCTCTGCTAAATATATTGCATGGCTGATGAAGCGTTTTAATAACAACGTAGAATTTGCGGTTGCGGGCTACAATGCGGGTGAAGGTAACGTTGATAAATATAACGGCATCCCGCCTTTTAAGGAAACCCGTAACTATGTCAAAAATGTCATGAGCCGTTACCATAGCTTGTATAAAAACGACTCAGGGCTATCAGGCAGTACCATGAACGCTAGTAATCAAATCGCCAATCCTAGTCTCAGTAGCGGCTTACAAAACGTCAGCTATGGCACCAGCAGTAATAGCAATAGTGCCAGCTATGCCAACTCAGCATATGACGCATTACGCTAGAATGAAGACTGTATGAACCGTTGAATCCAAACGTAAAAAAGCCCGTTAATATAATTAACGGGCTTTTTTTGTGCTAAGAGGCTTTATCTATTCATTCATAATCTATCTTGTCATATTTTTTGAGTTCGATACAAGATTAATAATAAAGCTGATCGGTGAATACCAGACCTAAAAGCTTAGCACTCATCTTTCTTCTTAGCAAAATTTAAAAATTACTTGTTAGCCAGTGCTTGTGTTGCAGCAACTTCAGCAGCGAAATCTTCTTGCTTTTTCTCGATGCCTTCACCAACTTCTAGACGTTTGAAAGCAAGTACTTTTACGCCTTCAGCTTTTAGTACATCACCAACTTTCTTCTCGTTGTCCATAACATATGGCTGACGTAGTAAAGTCACTTCTTCTAGGTACTTACGTAGGCCACCTTCGATCATTTTTTCAACGATGTTATCAGGCTTGCCAGACTCACGAGCTTTTGCTTCGATGATGTCTTTTTCGCGTGCTAATAAATCAGCATCTACACTTTCGTCATCAACCGCAACTGGGTTAAACGCAGCGATATGCATGGCAAGGTTTTTGCCAGTATCTGCGTTGCCGCCTTCAAAAGATACCACAACACCGATACGTAGACCATGACGGTATGAAGCAAGGTTGCTACCTTCTAATACTTCAACGCGGCGTACTTGGATGTTTTCGCCGATTTTTTGTACCAAAGATACACGAGCTTCTTCAACAGTCTGACCATTGCCATATGGCAATTCAGCGATAGCAGCTACGTCAGTCACATTGTTTTCTAATGCAATGTTGGCTACTGCTTCTGCAAATGCCGTAAAGTTTTCGTCTTTTGCAACGAAGTCAGTTTGGCAGTTTACTTCTAACAAGAATGCTTTGTTGTCGCCTTGAGCGATGATGATAGCGCCATCAGCTGCAATGTTACCAGCTTTTTTAGCAGCTTTTGCTTGACCAGATTTACGTAGGTTATCAATGGCAGTTTCTACATCGCCATTTGATTCTTCTAACGCTTTTTTACATTCCATCATGCCAAGACCAGTACGGTCACGCAATTCTTTTACCATTTTGGCAGATACTTTTACTTCTGACATAAGAGTTACCTTTTATTATGTATGGGAGTGCTTAATTTCTATGAGATATATCTTTGCTATCTATTGGTACTATATCGCTCTTATAGTAATGGAAGCACTCATGGTTGATCGTGATAACAGACATCATTGTAATGACAGATATTGTGCATCACGAGGGCATATGTAAGCGATAATACTCGCTTATTAACGAGTGTTCCATCAACAATAAGGCATGACGAGTAAAACTACATCATGCCTATTGTGAGCTTATACGCTGTTAATAACGTTATATGGATGCAGATAGTGTGACTATCAAGCTATCCTTACAAAGTTAAACCTTTGGGGTCAGCCAATTATTCTGCTGGAGTCGCCGCTTCTTCTGCTTTGGCTTCAACTGGTGCTTCTTCAGTAGCAGGTGCTTCTTGCTCAGCTTTGCCGCCCGCTTGAGTCTGTGCGTATTCTTTACCAGCGATAATCGCATCAGCCATAGAAGTCACATACAAGGTCACAGCACGGATAGCATCATCGTTTGCTGGGATGATGTAATCAACGTTATCTGGGCTAGAGTTAGTATCAACGATACCGATAACTGGGATACCTAGGTTTTTAGCTTCTTTGATAGCAATCGCTTCATGATCTACGTCTACAACGAAGATTGCGTCAGGTAGGCCGCCCATATCTTTAATACCGCCTAGTGAACGCTCAAGTTTTTCCATATCGCGAGTACGCTCTAACGCTTCACGCTTAGTAAGCTTAGCGAAAGTACCGTCTTCTGCTTGCTTTTCTAGCTCTTTTAGACGGTTGATTGACTGGCGAAGTGTTTTCCAGTTGGTCAACATACCACCTAACCAGCGATGGTCAACGTATGGCATGCCAGCGCGTGCTGCTTGCTCAGCGATGATACCGCTTGCTGCGCGTTTAGTACCTACGAACAATACTTTGTTTTTCTTGGCAGCTAAGCCGTTAACGTAAGTCAATGCTTCGTTAAACGCTTTTACTGTGTGCTCAAGGTTAATGATGTGAATCTTGTTACGGGCACCAAAGATGTATGGTCCCATTTTTGGATTCCAAAAACGTGTTTGGTGACCAAAGTGAGCGCCGGCTTGTAGTAAGTCGCGCATTTCGATTTTGGTTGGATTCTTTGTAGACATGTGAAATTCCTATTGGTTGGGTTATGCCTCCACATCACAAAAACTGCCTATCTAGCGACACGCATCTGCTAACGGTTAATGCTCATTGTGGCAGCACTAACTTTTTTGCAAATTAATCAAGTCGCCAAACACCCAGCAATTTTTTGCCATGATGTGTGTGTCATTGGTTGATGGGTTGATGGGTTGGTTTAAAAAATTTAGCTATCGTTTGAACGTAAAAATACGATGTGATAAAAATAGCTGGGCTGTATTTTAGCATATAATGCTTAGCGACTGCTAGCGCTATTATGCTGTTTAAGTGGATGATAACGCATAAAAAAACGACGCATTAACGTCGTTCTTTATACTGAATAAATTAGCAGCTGTAGATTAAGCGATACAGATACCAATGACCGCTTTATATCCACGCCACGTAAATGGCGTGACGTAACTTTGGCGATCTTTTGGCAAATAAGACACGCTTGGTGCGCTCTCAACAATATGCGGCGGCGAGATAATAAACTCTGAGCCAAACTCAGTACGAGCATTACCAGAGATAGTGTTGGCCATCTCACCGAGCAGATCTTTCATCATCGTGATCGATGAGTCAGGCTCGCCCATCACTTTTATGACCTCTCGCAACATCACGCTTGGCGCACTCACATACACACAGCCTTCAATAGGCCCTGATATCTCGATAACGCCGCTATAATCATAACCAACAGCACTCTTGTTATGATTTAAATAAGGGGTATCAATGGACACTTCCGAGCCATCAATTTGTGCAAAAAATGCATTGATTGAGCTCAGAAACACACCCAATTTTTCTACTTTAACCATAATATATTAATATCCATCTTTATGACGCGGTGGCAGCAACGTTAATCCTGCAAACAGACCACAATCTCGCCTATCTGCGAGTTCCAAGTGATGGGAATGATAAAAGAACGCTCATCATTCGGCAACACAATACTTTGTGGAGAGCCTTTAAATACAAACGGCACAGAAATATGAAACTCTGAGCCAAACTCTTTACGCGCGTTACCAGCGATTGTATTGGCCACTTCACCAGCCAAATCGATATAATTCTCATCGCTTTTATCCGTTTCACCCATGCTATCCAGTATAGCGGACAATAACTGACGGGTTGCGGAAAAATACACCACGCCTTTTTGTCCACCCGATATACCGATCACACCCGTATAATCATGAACTTTTGGCTGTTTGTTCTCTAACAGATATGGGGTATCAGCGACAAGCTCCTCGCCCCCAAACTGATTAAAATAATTACTAATAATACTTAAAAAAATCTGTAGCTTTTGTTCTTTCATAATGACATCTACTTAAGTCGTTGAATGGTTTAGTCTTGCATTAGCTCATACAAAGACTCTACAAGCTCTTCTTCTGAAAAAGGCTTGCACAAAAATCCGCTGGCACCCAACGACAATGCTTCAATGCCAGTGGCTTTATCAGACAGTGCTGACACCACTAAAATGCGTACTTCAGGGTCAATCGCAATGATTTTCTCAATGCATTCAAGTCCGTCCATTTGTGGCATGGTCAAGTCCATGGTGATTACATCAGGACGATGGACATTGAACTTTTCAATGGCTTGAACACCACTGGTTGCCGTCGCAACCAGCATAAACTGCCCTGAATCGTACGCGCGTTGAATACGATTTCTAATAATATTTGAATCATCAACAATCATTAACTTATGCATAACTGATCTATTACCTTTAATGAAGTGTTTGTCATCCTTGACAATATACCTGCTGTTTCTAATTAAGCTTTTGGTAAAGTAATAACAAACCGTGTCATCTGACCGAATTCGCTGTTTACGTTAAGCTTGCCATCATAATCTTTTACTTTTGCTTTAATGATATCAAGACCGACACCTCGTCCGCCATCTTCATCTGCGTGTTCTTTGGTAGAGAAACCAGAAGAAAACAGTTGTTTGAGCAGCTCGCTTTGACTGAGCTGACTGGCTTCTTCTGTACTAAAACGACCATCACTGCTTAACTTGGCACGAATGCTATCATAATCAATACCTTGACCATCATCTTGCACCATCAGCATGAAATCTGAGCCGTTGTCTTTTAGTTCTAAATCAATCGTCCCAACCGCAGTCTTACCAATCGAATGACGAACACTTGGCGCTTCAATGCCATGCACCACGGCATTACGTAGTAGCTGAATGCTAATCTCTTTAATCGGCTTTACCAGATGCGCTGGTATGTCCGCTTGCATCAGCGTATTACTCTTTAGCTCTACTTGCTTACCTTGTCTTGCGGCAATATCTTTTGCAAATGCTTTATAAAAAGACAGATGATCATCAGTTGCGTCATTATCTAGGTCAATATCCTGACCAATATCAGTATCCATGCTACTGATTGAAGGATTTGATGTCTGACTGTCAGTCGCCACCGTTTTTGACATACTGTTTTGAGCACTATTGTCATCTAACCCATTTGCAGTTGGTGCAGTCGCTGGTGCTGAACGGTTAATGCGCTCGCCCAAGGTCGCGATGGTATTTGATAGGCTTAATAAGTCATCCAAATGTACGGCCAATGGCAAGAAATCGTTACCAGATAATTGACCTTGGTTTTGCAATGCGTGCAGTTTGTCTTCCGCATCTGAGGCAATCTTGGTAAAGCTATGCAGTTTTAGCGCAGAAGCTTCACCTTTTAAGCTATGCATTTCGCGGTAAATGGCTTTTAGTTTGCCCTCAAGCTCGTATTGTGAGCTACCAGGATTTTTCAAGATATTGTTCATTTTCTCAATGTGCATCTGCGTATTATCAATAAACTCATTAATAATCTTTGGATTTACATTTAGAATAGTGGTGAGCATCTCAATCTGCATGTCGTTTTGCGAGCGCTCTTTTTCTAGACGCTGCTCTAAATATACGGCATCCGATACATCGTTGACGTTGACCAAAATACGGGCAATGTCTTTGTTGTCATAAACACGTGAGAACTTGAAGTCTAAGAAGCGATTATTCTGTGCTTTATCACCAGCATTGTTGTGTAGCATAACTTTGTGCAGTGGATTGAGAGAATCTACCAATTTTTCTTTAACGCGTGGATTGTAAAGCTGCTCAATAAATTGCTGTGTGGTTTTCAGATCTTTATCAGAAATACGCCCACGTAAAACGTTAGTAAAGTTCTCTCCTGACAATCTGTCCTCACCGATAATATCATTCAGTGCGCGAGAATGCTGCTGACCAATATTCAAGTCTTTATCAAGTAAGAATAGACCCGTATTTACCGTTTCCATAATTTCTTGCGTCTCGCGACGAGCAGCGAACGCTTCAGCATCGGTTTCACGTAAACGACGTACAAAGAAGAATACAAAGATTAGAAAGTAGGTAAAGATGGCGGCAACACCAAGCACCTGAATAAGACGAATGGTCGTCGCTTGGCGTTCGGCACTATTGAAAACATCTTTGGTCAAATTGTCTAACGAATCGTTAATCAATAGACTTGACGTCTTGGCTTGTTCAACGGCTTGGGTCAGATCATCTTCAGAGGAAACCATAATATTATCAGCATCTTTGAGATATGCTTGAATCTTAGGCTCTAACGCTTTCCACTGCTCATTAGCTGCGGTAATGTTTACTTGTGCGTTACTGTCAATCTTTGGCAGATCATAAGTTTTGCCATCAACATCAGTGATCGTTGCACCTTGCTCAATAGCAGCAATAGAGCTGGTAATCAACGCCGTATTTTCCTCCAAACGCTCCAAAACGCGCTGAATATGCGGAGAGTTAGTATCTTCTCCATAGCTATTATCTAAATCAAATAAATCTTTAATTACCGCCTGCGCGCTATTAGCGACTTGGTTGGTTTGGTCAATTAAAGCGGTATTTCTTTCTAATAAGTTTGAGGTATAGAACGTAAAGGCTAACAAAGCACCGATGAGCGATAAAAATAGTGCAATTGAAATGATCAGACCTTGATAGCGCTTATTGTCAACATTGGGAGTGGTTGCCATCTTCAGAATTCCTTAGTTCAATTGCGTAGTATTAGTATCAGAATTACTCTTATCAGCAGATGCAGGTACAGCCTCACCTAACCAGCGCTCTTCAATTTCTTTAAATGTCCCTTTTTCTTTCAGTTTAGCAATACCCTCATTAACCGTATTAATCAACTGAGTATTTTCTTTTGCCATTAATACGACTTGTTGCGCTGAAGGTGCGTCTGCCGCTTCATAAGGTACAATCTTCACTTTATGTTCTGGATAACCTTTTATGATGTACTGCAGCACTGGCATGTCATATAAGAAAACATCAGTCTTACCTTGCACTAAATCCTGATAAGCCAAAAATGCAGTAGATCTTGAAACCAACTCAACCGAGCTACCCATCTGTTTCAGAGTATCTTCTTCTTTAGAACCTGCCAACGTACCAGTTTTTAGACCCTTTATATCGTTTAAGCCTTTGATATCAAACTTACCTTCCAAGTACATGATGGTAGCTGGGTTAAAAAAGTAAGGCGTTGATAGACCATATCTTACCGCGCGATCATCTTTATAAGAGATACCAGAAATAGCTAAATCACGTTTTCCTGACTCCACACTATCGAACATATCTTGCCAAGTTTCTTTATAAAACTCGACCTTAAAGCCTTGCTCCTCGCCGATAGCTCTAATGGAATCAACGTCCGTACCCTGCATATTGCCATAGTCATCTTGAAACGAGAAAGGTGGTAAATCACCCGTCATAGCGACCTTTAATGTTGGTGCCGTATCAGGCAAATTACTAACAAAATTATCTTTATTTTCTGTTACTGGCGTACCAGTCGAATTGGCATTTTCTTGAGTGGAAGAGTTACCGCAGCCAAACAGGCCAACACTCAATACAATTGGTAACACTCGATATAACTGCATCATAATTTACCCTTAAAGCTTCACGTGGTTGTACATATTAATTAATGACAATCTAGCAAGGTTAGGTAATATCTTCACAATACTTACTTACAGAAAGTTACGTTTGATAATACTTGCCTAACTTTATGATTGCAATAATTATGTTTAGTTATTACGTACAATTTGTTATATATGGCAAATAAAGGATATTAAGGGCGTACATAAGTCTACCTTTATGACTGAAGACTTGTAATATGGTCTTGTTTTATGAGCATTTTTAGGCAAAAAATAAAATAAAAAGCACAAAAAAAGCATCCTTACATAATCAATGTAAGAATGCCTTTTAAGATGCTAGTGCAAGAATTATAAAGTCTCTGGCTTACTCCGCATCGTCCAGATTTAAATTACGATCTATCTGCCAAATTAAAAAACAGCCAAGACTCATCAAAGCGAACATCGCAATACCAATTTTGAGCACGGGATTAACTGGAAATAGGTTTAATAATAATCCACCAAAGATACCGACTGAAAACATGAGCGAGCCTTGTAGCGCACTTGCCATGCCCGCTCGGCGTTTTTGAAAGGCCAGCGCAATAGCAGAAGCATTTGGCTGAGTAAGACCTAAGCCTGCGATACAGAAGAAAATACAAGCCAGTACCAGTGGAAGCCAAGCATCAGTACCCAAAAATAGACCTATGATAAATAGCACGCCTGCAGAAATAACCTGCATCATCGCACCAAAGCGCAAAATACTCAAAATACGAAAGCGATTGGTAAGCCACTGATTCAGCTGAGTCAAACCCACAAAACCAGCAGCATTCATCCCAAATAGCCAAGCGAAGTGGGTGGCGGATACCCCATAGGTATCCATAATCAGCTCAGAGGCTGAACTGATATAAACAAACATCGCCCCCATCAGCAGGCCGCCACCAATCGCTGGATAATTGAACGTCGGGTCTTTTAATAAGTCCCAGTATTGACTCAGTACTTCTCTTGCAGGACGTACATTACGATTTTCTTCCGTCAACGTTTCAAAGAAGAAAAACTTTGTGAGTAATAAATTCAACGTGCCAAAAGCAGCCAAAAACCAAAAAATAGAGTGCCAGCTAAAAAACTGTAGAAATAGTGCACCAAGCGATGGGGCCAATATCGGCGCTAAACCCATCACTAAAATCATAATAGAAAAGGCTTTTGCGGTTTGCTTAGCAGTCAATCGATCGCGAATCGCAGCACGAGTGACCACCGCGCCGACACACGCACCAAGCGCTTGCATCGTCCGTCCAACAAACAATACATACTCGTTATTAGTAGTCGCACAAACAATGGATGCGATGACATATAGCGTCATACCGATATATAAAGGCTTAACACGACCAACACGATCACTAAATGGTCCATAAAATAACTGGCCAAATACCAAGCCTAAAAAATAGGCAGGAACAGAGTTGGCCATAAAGGCTGTGGAGACACCAAAGTCATCTGCCATCGATGGTAATGCAGGCAGATACATATCAATAGACAATGGCCCCACTGCCACGATAAGTCCAAGCATCATAATCCATGCAACAGGCAAATCAGCAGAGCGTACGCGCTCAGAAGCAATGGGTCGATTGGGTAGAGAGGATTTTGGAGCAGACATATTCAGACCATTTTATATAGAGTGTATTAAATCGTTATAAAGGTTCAATACACTCTAGTGATTGTTATTGTAGTATTCAGGCTTCCATTGTCTTTAATATTTAGTCTTTACTCAATACTGAAAACAAGGGTCATTGCCACCATTAGTGCACATTTGCATACAGCGGCGCAAGTGGACAGTGTTATATCGTACTATCCGCTCACATTTCAATAGAGGTATGACGTGAATAAAACAAACAATAACAACTAAAAACAATCACAATAATTTGTCAAAACAGGTCTGATCGTCAGCGTAGCGGCATAATTAGTAAAAAATATTTAGCGGAACTGGCGCTTACCAAATGCCGTACTGGCTTGCTTGGCTTTTCTTAACGCAAGCTTGCGATTACGACCGAGCATCATTTTAAGCTGCCATACTTTTTCTTTATATAAAGTAGTGGCTGGCTGCTGGAACATAGCGTTGACCACTCGCTTACTCGCCAACACCGCATCAGGAGAGCGCTCTGCAAATTCAGCAGCGAGCTTTTGCGCCTGCTCAAGTGGCGCTTCACTGCAATGGCTGACAAGACCCAATGCTTTGCCCTCACTGGCAATCACGATACGCGCACTCATGGCAAGCTCTTTTAGCACATCTTCACGTACCACGCCAAACGCCGATTGCGTCAAACCCATGTCAGGTACCAGCCCCCACTTAGCTTCCATAATAGACAGCTTGCAATCTGGATGACTGATACGCACATCGCAAGCCAGCGCTAGCTGAAGACCTGCACCGATACAATAGCCTTCTAGTACGGCAATGACCGGTACAGGCACATCGCGCCATACCAGACAAACTCGCTGGAACGAGCTCTGCCATGGCTTTACCAGCTCCCAAACGGCGAACGCTTGATTTTTCGGATGATTCAAATCACCCAAGTCGATGCCCGCACAAAACGTGCCTTCAGCGCCATTTAGAATCACCGCACGTATCGTTTTATCTTTACCAATGCGTTCTGCGACGGCAATCAATTCTTTCACCACTTTAAAGCTCATGGCATTTTTTTTGTGTGGGCGATTCAAGGTTACCGTGAGTATATTGTCGGTCATACTAACTTGTAAGGTTTCATATTGGTAAGTGGCAATCGCGTTCATAACAATCCTTATTCATGAATAAAATAGAAATGGCATCTAAATATGATGCCGATATGTCTAAAGCTGATGGCAACAATATTAACAGCCTTGTTACGACGCTACCTCATCAATAACTGACTGCGTCGATTCGATTCACTATTTATGTCATAAAACCATCATTTCTAAATCATTTTCCATGTCATATCATTTTCACTCAAACGATGATAATTTAGCTGAGGATAGGCTGACAAATCCAGCGCCTGCAAGTTATTTAACGCTGTTATTAACGCGGCATAATATGGCTCAAGCATGGCAAACTGCGCAGGGGTGGTGTGTTGGACATTCAACAAGCATTTATCTTCTAGGTCTTGACTGGCCTGACGTAATTGCGGCACACCAGTATAACGACTGCCGCCTAAGATGCGATGGGCAATTTGCGCTAGCATACTGCGATCACGGGCGTCCCACGCTTGCGTCAGCGCCTGCTTTTCATCATTAATAGTATCAAGCATCATAATGATAAGCTTGGCTGCCAAGTCGGGCTTATTCGCTGAGCGGGTCAACGCGTCTTGCCAATCTAAAATAGCAAACCCATCACTTTCGTTAGCCCCCAAAGAGTGATGGCTTAAATGGTGGTGACTGCTGTCCCAACTCTTTGTTCCTTGCGCATATGTGTGTGAATCTGTAGGCGTTGCCACTCCATCGTGAGCACTATTTATCGGTGTTTCCGATGGCTTTAATAGTGGCGACTGTCCTTGTTTATGTAAGCGCAAGTTCTCATAGCGTGGCTGGGTGTCGCGCGGTGTTTCGCGTCTATAGTCCTCGCGTGGTTGGCTGTCTCGCAAGTAGTTATCACGAATTTTCTTCAATGATAAAGGACGCGTTATTTTTGGCTGATTGATTGTATTAGAACCGCTATGACGGTTATTCTCATCACCTTTCACCATAGGATAGGCAATGGTTGTAGAGTCTGATGGCCACGTTGAATACGTTCCAGCCTCCCTATTTTGTGAGTCGGTAGAGTGTGAATTCTCTTTTGATAAATCGATAACCTGCACATCAGTATTGTGCACATCCGTACTGTGCAGATTGGTATCAGGCAACGCTGTTAACTGCGGCATTGTCGTTGTGCGTCCAAGCCATTTTTGCAGCACTTGTAATAACTGAGGCTGGCTAATGGGTTTACCTACATAGTCATTGATGCCACTGGCGATCAGTTTGTCTCGCTCATCAGCCAAACCATGGGCAGTCAATGCAATAATCGGGATACGGCTCTCATCATTTTCAATATTGCGAATTTGTCTTGCGGCTTCATGCCCTGACATACGCGGCATTTGGATGTCCATGAATATTAGATCAATATGACCTTTATCCTGAGTAGCAACTTTATCGTCGGTATTCACCTCTTCATAAAGCGTACTATTTGATTTTTTATTCACCTCATCGCGCGTTTCAGCTTTAGAGATTTGCGTTTTATTCGACAGACTTTGCTTATCATTCTTTGTGGTTTTAAGATTTTTGGTTTGTTGTTTACTGATAATTTCTATGGCGTCAAAACCACTACTCGCTGTGATGACTTGGATGCCAAGCTCACTAAGTAATGCATCGAGCACCAACAAATTGGGCAGATGATCGTCGACTGCCAGTACCGTCACCCCTGTCCAGCGCGGTTCTTGCACGCTTTTTTTGGTACTGCGGTTTTGGGTGTCGAGCATGGCATAAAGCTGTCTTTTGTCTAAAGGCTCATACAAAATATTGGCATGATAACGATTTAATAATGCTTGATCGGCAGCAACTTGATAACCAAATACCGCAAGCTTGCCTTGGTAATGCAGACGAATTTGTTTGAGTAATGCCATCATATCGTCTTGGGTATCATCATCGACGATGACCCAATCCCAATAATTACCATGCTCTTTTAATGACTCAAGCACGCCTGGTAATGAGTTGGCTTGGGTCAATTTAATCGGCAAATATTGCAAGCTGGCTTTGAGCACTTGGATAGAGGCGGTATGATTGATCCATACCAATACATTAAACTCATCGGTCTCACTCGCCAATGGAGCCAAGACCGGTAGCTCAATCGTCTGTCCTGTAGCCGCTTCCAATACATCGACATGTGCTGGCATCCGAAACCAAAACGTTGCGCCCTGATTGGCAATATTCTCTTGAGCATTATCATGAAAGCCAATATCACCGCCCATCAGCCGCGTTAATTGCTTGGAGATAACGAGCCCCAACCCTGTGCCGCCATACTGACGAGTGATTGAAGGGTCGCCTTGGCTAAAGCTTTGGAACAGCATCTTTTGATCAGCCAAAGAAATGCCCTTACCGCTGTCTTGCACACTGATCATGAGATAATTATCACGATGGTCATCTAAGCTGACACGCACCACCACGTCGCCACTATCGGTAAATTTAATCGCATTGCCGACGATATTGGTCAATACTTGCTTGAGGCGCAGGGCATCGCCATTAATACGCATCGGCACATCATTATAAAACAGCACCGCCATGCGCAGACCTTTTTCTGCGGATACAGGTGAAAGCATATCGACCACGTCATAAATGGTGTCATAAAGGTCAAACTCATGACGGTCAAGTACCAGCTTGCCCGCTTCAATCTTAGAGAAATCCAGAACATCGTTAACCAAGGCAAGCAAGTGTGCTGATGACTTACGTATGGTTTGCACGTACAAATCTTGTTCAGGATTTAGTTCGCCATGCCTTGCCAGCAAATTGATAAAGCCATCGATACTGTTTAATGGCGTGCGCAGCTCGTGGCTGATATTGGCCAAAAACGCCGATTTGGCTTGGCTGGTTGAAATTGCCGCATCACGTGCATTACGAATAGAGATGTTTTGCATTTCCATCTCATCAAACGCAAGGCGCAAATCATCCTCGGTTTGCTCGGCATGGTCTTTTAGTTCCTGAAAGCTTCTATGCAAGCGGCGCAAAGTTTTGACCAAGTCTTGCTGCAATAAGTTCAGCTCACCATCTGACTCAACAGGAATAGGCTGATACAGATTGTCGACATGGGTACGCTGCAACTGCAAACGTAGCTCATAAATTGGTGCTATCCAGCGCTTTGAATAAATATTTAAACTCAGCAATAAAATCAAAATGGTGAACAAGCCGGTAATCACTAACGCCATGGCGATACGGTAGCGGGCGATGTAGAGTGGTTCATTGTCCATATCGACGAGTAGCCACAGTTTTTGTCCTTCAAACTCCCCTAACACACTGCCATAAGCGGTTCCAATAGGCGTTGGTTGCTGCGATAAAAAATTCTTTTTTGTATCTATTACAGGCCATGCTTCGTTCAGTCCATAACCGACTGCGGCGAGCACTTGATTGCTTTCATTGATGATCGCAATACGCTGTACATGTTGCTCGGACTGCATACGACCCAGTTTATCTTGGATTTCCTCAAGCTTCGTGATGGTCGTTTGAGTGGCATCATTTGCTCTGACTTCGCCATCCGCATTGGGTTCGCCGTCTGCTTGCTGGCGCTCTTGCGCTAACAGCTCAGGGATTAGCTCTGCAATCGCTGGGGTATAACGAATCAGCACCGCCTCCGCCAATACTTCTTGTTCGGAATTGCTGGCGCGCATGGTCTCATAAAAGACCAAAATACCGCCCACCGCTGCCAAGATACAAATGGGTAAAAACACCAATATAATCAACTGGCCATACGCACTGCTAGTATCAAAACGTTTTTTGTATGCCATGCTAGCTTTACTCTCTACAGAAAATTGCACTATGAATCAATAGCGGCGGTAAGCGGTGTTAGCCAATCATAATTTTTTAGGGGCTGTGCTCATTTCAAAGCTATCGTCATTTCAAAAATGATAACTGCCTACCCATGATAAATTTAGTGATTCTTGTTATTGCCGTACCTATATATTGCCATAACTATAACGCATTTCATCGATCATGGTGAGTGGCTATGATGCAAAGGCATTTTAACTGTCCAGCCCTTTTTAAACACCACTCATTTACCAAAATCTCTTGATGCCTTCAGCGTAGCCAAAAACAAAATGATATAATGACGCAACTTTTCATTTATTGCTATTTGGTTAAAGCGACAGAAATGTCATTAATGATCAAATCACTCACTTCACTCAATAGCAGCCGTATCAAGATATTTATTCAAAAATCAAAATGATAATTAAAAAATAAACGGTAATTAAAAATCAATTTTAAAAATTCACAAGGATACTTTATGTCCGCAACGGCTATCTCCAACCCTAATTTCATTACTCAAATCACCAAACTTGCTGATTGCGTCGGTCAGACGCCATTGGTTAAATTACAGCGCTTACCTGAGCAAGAGCAGCTGACTAATGGTGCTGCGTTACTGGCCAAGCTTGAAGGTAACAATCCAGCGGGGTCTGTTAAAGATCGTCCTGCGTTTAATATGATTTATCAAGCAGAACAGCGTGGTGACATCAAAGCGGGCGACATGCTGATTGAAGCTACGAGTGGCAACACTGGTATCGCTTTAGCCATGGTCGCGGCGATGCGTGGCTATCCGATAACGCTACTGATGCCAACCAATTCAACTCAAGAGCGCAAAGACGCCATGATTGCGTATGGTGCGACGTTAATCGAGGTAGATGAAGGCATGGAAGCCGCACGCGATTTGGCGCTGCAAATGCAAGCAGATGGCAAAGGCATCGTATTGGATCAGTTTAATAATCCTGATAACAGTCAAGCCCATTACCTGACCACAGGGCCTGAACTGTGGGCGCAAACGGCAGGGAAAATCACTCATTTTATTAGCTCAATGGGCACCACTGGTACTATTACCGGTGTATCGCAATACCTCAAAGAACAAAATCCAGATATCAAAATCATCGGGCTACAGCCTGATGAAGAAGCTTCGATTGCTGGCATTCGCCGCTGGCCTGCAGCTTACATGCCGGGTATCTTTAACGCAGATTTGGTTGATGAAATCATGGATGTGGATCAGCGTATCGCAGAAGTTTATATGCGCAAACTGGCCAAAACCGAAGGTATTTTCGCGGGCGTTTCATCAGGTGCTGCAGCATGGGCTGCCGTACAAGTCGCTAAAGAAAACCCTGATGCCGTCATCGCCTTTATTGTCTGTGATCGCGGCGATCGTTATTTGTCGACGGGTTTATACAATATTAACGACGACAATATTGACGCCAGCAATGTCGATAACAATATAGAAGTTAATTAACGCACAGACAACGCTGCTCAGTTTAGTTGATTCAATCAGGATTTCTTATGTCACAAGCTCTACCATCCGACCCTATATTGGTCTTTGATATCGAAACTGTCGCTGATACCGATGCGGCGCGCCGTATCTATCCGCAATTGGCAGAGTTGAATGATGCAGATGCATTGAGCGCACTCACAGCGCTTCGAATACAAGAAGCTGGGCATGATTTTATGCGCTTGCCACTGCAGCGTATCGTCTGTATCTCAGCGTTATATATCAAAGATGGCAAGTTTTCGTTGTTCTCATTGACCGCTGATAAATTCAGTGAAAAAGACATCCTTGCCAAATTTTTTCGGGCATTTAGTGACCTCGAAAAACTGCCTCAGCTTATTAGTTGGAATGGCTCAGGTTTTGATATTCCTGTACTGATATATCGGGCTATGCAATACGATTTATCAGCACCATGGTTATTTGAAGAAGGCGAGCGCATCAAAAACATGCGCTTTGATAATTACGTCAATCGCTTCCACACGCGTCACCTTGATTTGATGGACAGATTTAGCCAGTACGGTGCCAGCCGCCGCGAAGCCATGGATATTGTCGCAAGTTTATATGGTCTACCAGGTAAAACAGCTGTCGACGGTAGTATGGTTGGTGAGCTTGTCAGCACTAATGACTGGCAAACGCTGTCTATTTATTGCGAGTCTGACGTCATGAATACATGGCTAATCTATTTGCGCTGGTTGCGTTTAACTGGACAGTTATCCTCACAAGATTTTGCCGCTTGGCAGCAGCAGAGCTATGACTATTTAGTAAAATATACCCAAGCGGATGGTCATGCTCGCCATCAAGACTTCATCGCTGATTGGTCATCTGCGCCCACATCATAACAAATGAAGTTATATGAAGGCGCGTTATAAGACATTGCGTTTATCCTCATTTTTTTAGTTATTTATCATTTATTATTAAGGCAGGTTTATGCAACCCACCGATTCAAAAACGTCTACACCCTCTAATGTTACGCCAGTAACGAGCGAGACCCAAACGATTACTATTCCGCCTAATAAGAAAAAATCTAAACCCTCATCAAAGACACGCCGCCGTCTAAAGGATGCAGAACCTCTGCCCTTCACCATTGATGGTTTGTCGCATGATGGTCGCGGCGTTGCCGTTTATGGTAATGGTTTTGGTATAGACGATGGCCATGTCGAAGACAAACATGGCAAAAAAATCTTTGTAAGCTTTGCATTGCCGGGTGAAAGTGCCTTGGTCAAAATAACCAATAGCCGTGCCAGCTTTGAAGAAGGCGAGGCTGTCAGTATTACTGCCAACCCAAATTCTGAACGTGCCGTACCGCCCTGCCCACATTTTGGCGTCTGCGGCGGCTGTAATTTGCAACACTGGCAGCCAGACGGTCAAATCAACTTTAAGCAATCTGTATTGGCTGAAATGCTGATACACCAAGCCAATGTCACGCCTGATAACTGGCTTGCTCCAGTGGTTGGTGATCGTCTTGGTTATCGTACCAAAGCACGATTGGGTGTGCGTTATGTCACCAAAAAAGAAACCGCGCTTGTCGGTTTTCGTGAGCGCTCAAGTAACTTTTTGGCAGAATTAAATGAGTGTCATATTTTAGATCCAAGAATTGGTTTTGAGATTGAAAACTTAAAAACACTGATTAGTACGCTAGAGAGTCGTAATAAGATTGCTCAGCTTGAGTTGGCCATGGGTGAGGAAATGCCTGAGCTGCCAGATGGCAATCAGCCCGTTGCCCTTATCGTACGCAACTTGGAGCCGTTATCAGACGCTGATATAGAAAAGCTAAAAGTATTTTTTGCCGCACGCAACTGGCAGCTATATTTGCAGTCTAAGGGTGCGGACAGTATCCAGCGTATTGCATTGACTGCAGATGATGACATGAGCCAGCAATTTGGTCGTTTATATTACCAATTGCCAGAATACGATTTGACTTTCGAGTTTATCCCGACAGATTTTACCCAAGTGAACCTGTCCGTTAATCGTCAAATGACCAAGCTTGCTTGCGATTTGTTAGACTTAAAAGCAGGTGAACGCGTACTTGATTTATTCAGTGGTCTAGGCAACTTTAGCTTGCCACTTGCGCGCATCGTTGGTGAGACAGGTTCTGTAGTTGGTGTCGAAGGTAGCGAAGCGATGACCACACGTGCAGCCGATAACGCACGTCGTAATGGCATCAATAATACAGAATTTTATAGCCAAGATTTGACGCAAGACTGTACTGATAAACCTTGGGCGAATCAAGGCTTTGATGCGCTATTGATCGATCCGCCGCGTTCTGGTGCTTGGGAAATTATGCAGTACTTGCCGAAATTTAACGCTGAGAGAATCGTTTATGTCTCTTGCAACCCTGCAACCCTCGCCCGTGATACAAAAGCATTATTAGAGCAAGGCTATCGTCTGACTCATGCTGGCGTGATGGACATGTTCTGTCATACCGGTCATGTTGAGTCCATCGCTCGTTTTGAAAAAGTAGCGGTGTAATTCAATTTACGGTTAAGTAAGCGGTTCAGAGCATTCAATAGCCATACTGCATGTCACTGAGCTTGATTCAAAATTTGAGTCAAGCGGTGGCAAAAAATGATGGTTATTTATCCTGATTAACCGCAGACATTACATAGCCTCGCTTGATTTGTCTCTTTAAAGTGAGATAATAGTAAACAATATTCCTAGGCTGGTTTTTTCCATTCTTGTGAACGTTTGCACTCATAGCTTTATATATTTTACGCGCATTTTATGACTGCTAAAAAACAGATTTTTTAGCAGTTATATTGGTTTATAGCTGATACTTTATGAATCGTAAGTTCAACGTGTGTGCATAGTAGATGAGGTTATAATCAATTCAAAATAGCTAAGAGGAGTCGGCTATGGTAAAAATTCGTGAAGGATTACCGTTGGTGGATGGACAGACCACCCAAGCCGATAGTGCAGCACTTGCCGCTCAACTGGTCGCGAGCCAACGCTCGCACCAGTCTGCCAATAGCTATGCCCAAATCCCCCTCGATATCAAATACCAGCTGTCCACTCATAAGCTACACACCACTTTTGATCGCTCAGCACTACATGCTTTTCATAGTCATGATCCAAAGCTTGAAAACGAATATTCTGATAACCCGCTTTTAGATAAAAATAATGCTCTCTCAGATAAAGAGCTGGAAGCGATTGATTTAGATCAAGTCAATATTGATGTTCCTACTTGGTTAGACAACGTCGCCAAACGTATCGGACAAGAGTCTGTACCTCACTTGAGTGCTGCTTGTGAATTTATTCGCAGTCATATGAATACCAGCGAGTCTGAGCGTTCAGGCGCTTATGTCACTGGTATTGGCATGACAGACATATTGACCTATCTCTACCAAGACGAAGACGCTCTTGTGGCTGCAATGCTCTATCGTAGTGCGCGAAAATCAATCATAAGCCTCGCTGATATCGAGAAAAAATTCGGTGCAGACATATCGACCCTCGTCAAAGATACCTTGGCAATGGGTAAGCTGTCTGAGATTATTGAAAGCAATAAGCGTCTAGAAGATCACTTCGTAAACAATCAGCGCGACCAGCTATCTAATATTTATAGCATGCTAATCTCCGTCACCAATGATGTACGCGTCGTGCTTATCAAATTGGCTGAGCGTACTTTCGCCATGCGCGAATTGACCTTTTCTAATGAAGAGCGACAGAATCGTGTGGCGCGTGAAGTTATGACTATTTATGCCCCACTGGCGCATCGCTTGGGCATCGCGCAACTTAAATGGGAGCTAGAAGACTTAGCCTTTCGCTACCTTGCGCCTGAGCGCTATAAAGAGATTGCCAAACTGCTCTCCGAAAAACGCAGCGAACGCGAGTCTTATATTCAGCGCGTACAAGATAAGCTTAATGAAGCACTAGCAGAGGCTAATATCGAAGGTGAGGTCTCTGGACGTGTCAAGCATATCTACTCTATCTACCGAAAAATGAAGCTCAAAGGCTTATCGTTTGATCAGCTTTATGACATTCGCGCGCTGCGAGTATTGGTCACCAACCCATCAGACTGTTACCACGTGCTTGGATTGGTACATGGCTTGTGGCGATATATCCCTGAACAATTCGATGACTATATTACCAACCCCAAGTCCAATGGTTATCGCTCACTACATACGGCAGTCATTGCTGAAAACAAGTCACTGGAAGTACAAATTCGTACTCATGAAATGCATTTCGAAGCTGAGCTTGGTATGTGTGCTCATGTTAACTACAAAGAAGGTCTAAAGAATAAAAAAGATAATTATCTTAATCAAAGAATCAGCTCGCTGCGCCAGCTGTTATCGATCAATAATGAAACCCGTAACCAACCTCGCTCATCTTTACTAACTGGTGAAGAAATAGAGGGTATGGAGTTTGACGAAGAAGAGCAACTCGTTGACTTTGACGAGCTCGAACGCATCTATATCTTTAGCCGTGATGGTGACATTACTGAACTGCCAAAAGGGGCGACCGTTCTTGATTTTGCTTATTATGTACATACACAAGTCGGTAATCGTGCCCAAGCTGCGCGAGTCAATCAGCGCTATGTACCATTAACCTATCAACTCAAAACGGGTGAACAAGTTGAAATTATCACCAAAGCATCACGTGAGCCCAACCGTGATTGGCTAGTTGCTTCACTTGGATACATTCATACCAACCGTGCACGTTCAAAATTGCGTCAATGGTTCAATAAGCAAGACCGTGATAAGAACATTGAAATTGGTCGTCAAATGCTCAGTAAAGAGCTTGAACGATTATCGGTACATCCCAATAGCATCGATTTAAACGACTATATTCAGCATTTCCATGTCAATACGACTGATGATATTATCGTTGGATTGGTCACAGGCGACATTGGTCTCAACCAACTCACCAGCCACATCTCTCGTCAGCTACACCTAGAACCTGAAAGACCGCCAGAAAATTTTGCGCCAAGTATAGATGCTAGAGAGGCAGGAAAAATCGATGCTTATAAAATTCGTATCGATGGGCTGGATAATATAGAAATTAATCTAGCAGGCTGTTGCCACCCTGTGCATGGCGAGCCAATTGCTGGTTACATTACCTTATCACGAGGTGTCAGTGTCCATAATCGTGGTTGCCCTGAGTATTCACGCTTGATTGAACGCGATCCTGAGCGCGAAATAGAGGCTTCGTGGCGGGTACAAGCTGGTCGTTATCAACCCGTTGATATTCACGTAGAAGCCTATGATAGGCGTGGACTGTTGCGTGACTTGACGCAAATTATTGATAAAGAAAATGTCAATATTCGTCAAGTTGAGACGCTTAGTAATGATGATAACATTGCCTTTTTAAAATTTCATATTGAAGTCTCAGGATTGGCACACCTATCTAAGCTTTTAGCGAAACTAGAGCAACAGCATGGTATCTTGCATGCTCGCCGCGCCGTCGCTTAGATATAAAATCACAAAATACGTCCACTGAATCATAAGGTTATTATAAAAAAATCATGCCTGAACTGCCTGAAGTAGAAACAACCAAAACCAGCCTTGCACCGTTATTAGGGCAACGCATCATCGATATAAAAGTTTTCCAGCCAAAGCTGCGCTGGGCGATGCCAGATAATTTAGATAGCTTGATTGATTACACGCTAGATAGCGTTGAGCGCCGCGCAAAATATTTAATTCTTAACTTTTTACCTTTATTACCCAATGATGATAGCACTGCGGCTCAAACTGCTACGTTAGTACCGCGTCAACTTTTGGTTCATTTAGGTATGTCGGGCAGCCTGCAGCAGCAGAGCTACGGTACTGAAAAGCGCAAGCATGATCATCTCATCATTATTTTTAAGGGCGTTAATAATATAAAAGTCCAGCTACATTACTATGACCCAAGACGTTTTGGGTCAGTGTTATGGCACAAGGATTATAGTGCTAAGCTATTAGATCATTTAGGTCCTGAACCATTATCAGATGAATTTACTGCAGACTACCTGTATCAATTGATTCAACGGTCAAACTTGCTTGATCACAGTGCTGATACCGTAGCAATTGGCAAAGCCAAATCAAAGAAGCAGCCCATTGCTCGCGCTATAAAATCAGTCATCATGGAACAACAGGTCGTCGTGGGTGTCGGTAATATCTATGCGACTGAAAGCCTATATTTATCAGCTATTCATCCAGCCACCCCCGCTCACCAACTGTCCCATGCTCAGATAATTATTTTAGTCGATCATATTAAAGTTATTCTACAAAAGGCGATAGCGCTTGGTGGTTCGACACTACGAGACTTCACCGTAGCAGATGGTCAAACCGGTTACTTCCAGCAGACATTAAATGTCTATGGTAGACAAGGGAAAACTTGCCCGCATTGTGATGCTGTACTTGAGAATATCAAAATTAATGGTCGCGCCAGTGTATTCTGTCCCAACTGTCAGCCAATCCTTTAAATATTATCTGAAACTATCACTATCTGTTTCACCTTAAGTACCAGAATAACTTAGGTATCAAGTCGTATAATATAGCAGCACAATACTCTTTACCAAGTGTCTTATTATTTTGCACTAAGATTATTATATAGCGCGCCATTTTTGTTGCTTATTGACACACATCTTGCTTTAATAGTATGAGCACTTACATAAATAGTGCATAATGTTTATACATCTGTAATATATTTAGCTTACTTATCGTTGCGCATTGTTTATATAGGGAAATTGTCTCTGTGTGGGAATAGCAGCAGCCATTAATCATACCAATTATGAATTTTAGGACATCGTTATGACTGTTAAAGCTAAAAACCAACGCACAGTTAAGCAAAAAGCCTTTACTATAGTCGCAAGCTTAAGTTTAATGGCTGCTACTATGCAGCCTGCCTTGGCAGCCATAGAAATTGATGAGACAGACTTTGGGCCTTCTTATGAGACAATGGTGGTTGATACTGTAGTGGGTAAACCTTTACAACTGGTCAGTGCCGTTGCTGGTACTGCCGCCTACCTAGTTAGTCTACCCTTCTCGCTTATCGGTGGTAATGCAGATCAGGCGCAGCAGAAACTTTTTGTTGAACCTTGGGATGCGATGGGACGTTGTTTAGGTTGTACTGTGGCTGAAGACAACTATTACAAATCACAAGTGACTAATGATAATGTTGTCCGTATTGTCGTTGACCAACCATCTGAGATTTTGATTAATACCAACGATTATGTCGTAGTTACGCCATAGTCTTTATATTAACAGCTGGTTAAATAATACAACTGCGCTAAAGACAATGCATTTATAAATTATCCATAAAAAAGGCTAACACGACGTTAGCCTTTTTTATGTTTTTAATCAAATCATCATATTTTATTTTGAAACAGTGGTATTACTTAACTTAGCACTAATTTCACGAAGCAATTGCACCTCTTCTGAAGGTTGTTTTACCAGCTCTTGCACTTCTTCTTTACGACGCATTTTGTTAACCATTCTAACCATCATAAAAATAATAAATGCTAAAATTAAGAAATTAATCAGTACAGTAATGAAACTGCCATAGGCTAATACAGGAACGCCAGCTGCTTTGAGGGCATCATAGGTCATGGCAACACCTTCAGGCGCATCACCCAACACTAAGAACATGTTTTTGAAATTGATCTCGCCACCTGCTATGAAAGCCACTATTGGCATAATAATGTCTTCAACTAAGGACGTTGTGATAGTAGCAAATGCCCCACCGATAATGACACCGACCGCTAAGTCCATCACATTACCTTTTAGAGCGAATTCTTTAAACTCAGAAACCATACTCATTATTTTCTCCTCAAAATACCAATCTATAATCGAATAAGTATCTCAACAGTCGACCCAGTCTTGAGCCTTAAGAGTAATAGTGAGAAACACTACTACTGTCGGTTATTCTGTCTATATTTTATGGAAATTACAACAAAAAAAAGCAGCATAAAATGAACCATATTTAGTTCACTCTATACTGCTAATTTTTTAGTTATCTTGATGCCCATTATTAAATAACAACAGCATCAAATGCTTCTATAAAACATCAATCCAATAAATTACTCAGTAATTCATGGCTCAATATTAAGCACCTTTTTTACCACGGCCGTGACGCTTACGCTCACTTTCAGTCAAATAGCGCTTACGCAGACGAATCGCCTTAGGTGTTACTTCAACCAATTCATCATCTTGAATGAATTCAAGCGCTTGCTCAAGTGTGAACTTGACTGCTGGAGTCAACGTCAATGCTTCATCAGTACCACTCGCACGAACGTTGGTTAACTGCTTAGCAGTCGTTGGGTTAACAGCCATATCATCGTTACGTGAGTTAAGACCAACGATCATACCTTCGTAAACTTCAAGCTGTGGCTCAGCAAACAATTTACCACGTTTTTGCAGGTTAAATAGCGCGAAACCTAAGCAAACACCTTTTGCCATAGAAACCAAGACACCATTCGAGCGACCACCAACATCACCGATCTTTTGTGGACCGTAATGTGAGAAGCTTGACGTCATGATACCTGTACCTGAAGTCAAGGTTAAGAATTCAGAACGGAAACCAATCAAACCACGGGCAGGCATCGTCGCTTCGATACGCATACGACCTTTACCATCAAGTTCCATATTGGTCATCTCGCCTTTACGCAAGCCAACCTGCTCCATGATAGAACCTTGATGCTCATCTTCGATATCAAAGACAACGTTTTCATACGGCTCTTGTAATTTACCATCAACTTCTTTAACGATAACTTCTGGGCCTGAAACACCCATTTCAAAACCTTCACGGCGCATGTTTTCGATCAATACAGATAGATGAAGTTCACCGCGACCTGATACTTTGAATTTATCAGGAGATTCTGTATCTTCTACACGTAATGCTACGTTATGAATCAATTCACGCTCAAGACGCTCACGGATATTACGCGAGGTCACAAACTTACCATCACGACCAGCAAAAGGTGAGTTATTTACTTGGAAGTTCATAGAAACGGTAGGTTCATCAACCGTTAATGCTGGTAACGCTTCGACAGCACTAGGATCACAAATCGTATCTGAGATATTAAGCGAATCAATACCAGTAATACAAACGATATCACCAGCTTGTGCATCTTCAACATCAATACGATCAAGACCATGATAACCCATAATTTTCAAAATACGGCCATTACGGGTATTGCCGTTTTTGTCGATTACAGTCACTTGAGTATTGGTTTTAACTTTACCACGCTGAATACGACCAATGCCGATGACGCCAACAAAACTATTATAATCAAGGCTTGAGATTTGCATACGGAACGGTGCATCAGCATCAACTTGAGGAGGCTGAACCACATCAACAATCGTTTTGAAAAGCGGTGTCATGTCATCAGCCAAATCGTCAGCTTCCAAACCTGCAATACCATTTAATGCTGAGGCATAAACAACTGGGAAATCAAGCTGTTCATCAGTTGCACCCAAGTTATCAAAAAGATCAAAGATTTGATCCATTACCCAGTCAGGGCGTGAGCCAGGACGGTCAATTTTATTGATGACAACGATAGGTTTTAGACCTTGCTCGAACGCTTTTTGCGTCACAAAACGGGTCTGTGGCATTGGGCCATCAACCGCATCAACGACTAGAAGCACGCAGTCAACCATAGACATTACACGCTCAACTTCACCACCAAAGTCGGCGTGACCTGGGGTGTCAACAATGTTGATACGATATTCAGTATCATCAGTCTTATCTGTCCAGCGGATGGCTGTATTTTTAGCCAAAATGGTAATACCACGTTCTTGCTCAATATCGCCTGAATCCATTGCACGTTCAGCAATGTTTGCACGGTCGCCAAAAGTACCAGACTGATGTAATAACTTATCAACCAAAGTTGTTTTACCGTGGTCAACGTGGGCAATAATTGCAATGTTACGCAGGTGTTTGATATCGTTCGCCATATAAAATGCTCGTTTCGTCTTAAAAAAATGCAGTAGCAATAAGCGCCGCTGGATAAACTTTTATCATCAACCAGATAGATATTGAGTACTTACTTTTAGAAGACTGCACAATAGATGCGGTTAATCAAATAATTTCAATATAATCAAGTATCTACACTGATAAATTCATCATACAGATAGCTATGCTAATGTACATTCTGTCAATTTACAGAATGTTTGGGCAGCTAGTATAACATTATTGCTTCACAAATTTATGTAATAACTTGCTTTTCTCAATCCATAAATAAAAAAAAGCCACCCATTAGGTGACTTTTTTTGTAACTATATATTTAGTAAAACAATTGATCCAATACTATTTACTGAACAACCATATCTTTAGTTTGTTCAACAGTCATTGTTTTGTCACCAGTGATGATGGCATAAACACGACGGTTCATAGCACGACCTTCTTCAGTGTCGTTTGGAGCGATTGGTTGGTCATAACCATAGCCAACTGTTGATATACGGTTTGGAGCAATACCGAATTCGTTAGTCAACATAGATTTAACAGCAACGGCACGGGCTTCAGATAAACGTTGGTTATAACGTGCTGAAGGACCAGTTTTAGAAGCATGACCTTCGATACGTGCTGTAGAGTTAGGATACTCGCGCATCTTCTCTGCTACTTTAGCGATTTCAGGTTGATACTGTGATTTGATCGTTGATTTATCGTTATCAAAGAATACACGTAGTTCCATTTTCAGCTCATCAGTAATATCTACTGGTACTGGGCAACCGCGCTCATCTACTACAACATTCATAGGAGTGCCTGGGCATGCATCGATGCTATCAGGTACGCCATCGCCATCAGAATCAAGATCAGATTCAATTACGACTACTGGAGTAGTATCGATAACTGGCTCTTGCATTGGTGGTACTGCTACTGTAGGTGCTAAATGGCCACCAAGTACAACTTCTAGACCGGCCAAAGCCATGCCTTCCCACCAGTTGTTATCAAAGTTATGAATCGCACGAGCTTCACCACGTAGGCTTAAAGCATCGTTGATACGATACATAGCACCTAGACCTAGGTTACCAATAGTATCTTTAGACTCTGCAACTTCAGTACCAGCTGATACAGGTTGACCTGCTGTAGTACCTTGCGCATTACCCGTCGCAACATATTGCTCTTGGTTCTCTACTTTAATCTTAGATTGACCAGCACCAACCAATACATATGGTTTGAATGCGCTATCAGTATAACCAGTAAATTCTTCAGTACCGATTAAGAAGTTACCAGAAAGCATGGTTTGTTCTACGTCAAAACGGTTAACACCAGCGTCTGCTGATCTTTCTGAAGCTTCGCCGTTTGCACTTGACACGCCGTACTCTACTTGGAACTGAGTAGAAGGAGTTAGCTCAATACCTAGTGCAGCACCAGTATATAGACTGCTTTCTTTAGCTACGCCACCGTTTAGATTTCCGTTACGACCATCAATTGGTTGTGATGGATTCTGACCATTCATATAAAGGTCTTTACCAGTCTTAAGGACTTCGCGTTGCTCGTCATGAGCTTCGCCAGTGTAATGATAACCTAGTAACAATGGGCTAATAGTTACGCCAGCATTAGCTGCTAAAGGTGCAGCTGCTACAGCAACCAGAGCTAGAGCAATTTTATTCAATTTCATGGACTTCCTCCAAAGGATAATTTGAGTGATGCATTAAGCAAAACCGCTTCTCAAGATGCTCTAAAATAGACATCTTTTACGAATTTTAAGTGACAAAGCAAAACCAATTAAGGAGTAGCTTAGCGATTATCAATTCAGTTTACAACTTTTTTCGTTGACGAGCTACACATTATTACACGATAATGTCGTAACTAAAACACAATAACCAGCTTAAGTTACCTAGAACTAACACACCTTACGCTTTTTATCTTTTGTATGTCAGTTCACAATAGATAGTAAACCTAACAGTATCTATTGTCTGGGCGTATTTTAGTACAGTTAGTATTTTTTCTCTATTATTAAAACCAGTCATTCACTAATTGAAACATTTTTTGACAGTAGACATATATTCTGTTTATATTATAGCACTCAACATTATTTCATACATCATAAATTTGATCATTACTCCAAAATTTCGCGCGCATATTGGCTCGATTTTACGCAATGATTGGATTGAATAACATCTAAAGAAGCGAGATTGTTTTATTGAACTAAACTACTTATTATAGGTAACAAGCCTCATGGCATTGCTGCATAAAACATTATCAAGTTACAAAGAGCTCTCAGCATTTATGTTATGGGTTTTTACTTCAAATAAGCACAGGCTAGCTCAAAGCCGATTGATTCTTTATGTGTATCACAGATATATAGTATCTCTCTATAAAAGAGCACCTAATACAAACACTAGAACAGACCCAAGCACTGTTAATAGAAATAACAAGGGTTTTACGCTGGTCGAACTTATCGTCACTGTATGTGTATTAGCAATTATAGTGACGATCGCAGCCCCAGTCATACGAACGCAATTAGCACGTATGGAAGCCAAACGGATTCAAAGTCAGTTAGAGAATTCTCTTGCCTTAGCCAAGGCTGAGAGTTACATCAGAAGACAGAATGTGATTGTTTGCTTGTCTGATACTGGAGGGCGCTGCCATAGAGACAGCGATAAGACACTTTTGTTATTCATAGATAAAAATGACAATAATCACTTTGATGCTCAGGTAGATTCATTAGTCGTTCAGCAGTCTTTAAATCCTAAATACAGTAAGCTAAGTTTACGAGTTGGAAGTCGACGCCACTACACCAAATTTTGGGGTGATAGTGGCAAACCACGAGGACATTTTGGCCATATAAAATACTGTCCCATCGTTGCTTATAATGAAGCAATGTATCTAATATCATTTAACCAAGGAGGTATTGTTAAACAAAAACTTAATGAAGACCATCCCACTGAATGTGACGAATAAGAAATTACTAATGGTATAAGTTACCACTCACATAAATTACCAATGATATTTTTTGATAGCTTTGTAGATCTGTATATATTGCTTCTTTCATCATAATAACTGCCTGCTCGAGTCCTACAAATACAGCGTCTGCAATGAGTGTATGGCCAATATTCAACTCATAAACACCCTCAATTTGTGCGATAGCGTTCACATTATCACGTGTCAGACCATGACCTGCGTTAATTAAGAGCTTATTATCACTGCGTCAAGCAGTAGCAACAGTTTGCTTAATTCGTTTCAGCTCAGCATTTTGCATGTTCATATCGGCTACCAAGCTTGCCTCAGCATAAGCGCCTGTATGTAACTCAATACTATCTGCTCCCGCCTTCTCGCACCAAAGAGCGGCGGCTAAAGGGCTTATAACTAACCCCACGCGCTTAACGCAGAGTTGCTACGTGATCAATATTTATACTTAATAAAGGTTTTTGCAAAGGGTTGTTAAATGAAGGTAATGAAGCAGTGGTCATAAGAGATTTTTTGATAACGAAAACCAATTGACTGATCAACGGTACAAGAATATGAAACTTTAGACCGTCTCAGTAGCAATCGGATTGGTTATAGCACTTTGAGGATAGTACTATTATTTATTGGTAACGCTGTTGCTGCTGCCACAGTAGGCGGCTTTGCAATGGTTGATAATCCAGTAAATGGTCAATAAGCTGTCGATGCATTTTTAACCAATTATTTAAGTTTTTGTCAGTAATACCTAACTGCGTCATCGCAATGATATCAGTACCTTTGAAAAAAATTTGCCCCATAGTATTATCTAAATGCTCAGTCTGTATATCATTCTGCAAGACAGGCACTAAACCAACATCAGGTAAAAAGCGATAAGAATCGTCAGGCTGAATGATGTTTTCAACACTATCGTGAGTCAACATTAAGCTAAAACCCAACTCATTGAATAAATGCTGCTCAAATTGACGCAAGCACAACCGTAATTCGTTGGCGCTCAAAGGTCGCCTAAGCTGAGACAGACTGTCCTGATAATGTAGCCACAATACTGGCATTGGATCTTCAGTCGACAACAACCGCCATAGTATTTCGTTTAAATACAACGCCGCATATTGATGTTGACCTGTGATATTTTCGTAGGGCAATGCTTCTACAACAGTGGCAATGCCATCATCTTTTGCTATGCCTGTTTGAGTTGTGTGTTGCGATGCAATATTGATCTGACTAAACGTTTTTAAATCGCGTTTACCACTGGCAAAGAGCTGCAATGGCATGAACAATGGCGCGCCTTTTTTTCCAATACCATGGATCACGCCATGTTGCTGAGAAAACAGATAATATAAGGCGCGCTTTTCTTGATAAGGACGCTGATGCAATAAATAACCGACTAACGCTTCGTTACGCATTTTTTATCACCTCAGCATCAAAACTATAGAAAAGTGATTCAAGCGCTATTCTTCAATCAATATCCTAAGCTAGTCAATGCACGTTCGTCATCAGACCAGCCACGTTTCACTTTCACCCACAGTGTCAGCATAATCTTTTTATCAAACAGCTGCTCCATATCTTTACGAGCATCCATACCCACTTGCTTAATACGCTGACCTTTATCACCAATCACAATGGCCTTTTGACCACTACGTTCAACATAAATAGTTGCATCGATGAAAGTACAAGCCTTACGTGGACGCCCTGTTTTTGGATCAGTGTGCGCAGGCTCATCTTTGAACCCATCAATCTGTACAGTTAAGTCATATGGCACTTCGTCACCAGCGCTACGCATGATTTTTTCGCGGATAATTTCACTGGCCAAAAATCGTTCTGAGCGGTCAGTAATTTGCTCGGTATCATAGATAGGAGCAGCAATAGGAAGATGCGAAGCAATCACTTCTTGTAGACGATCTAGGTTTTGGTTTTTTAAGGCAGATACTGGTACGATATCGGCAAAATCAAAACTGTCATTAAACGTCTCAATCAGCGGCAACACGCTGCCTTTATCTTTTAAGGTATCAGATTTATTAATAACCAATACCACATTTAAATTTGTGTCGCCAAGCTTTTGTAGAACTAACAAATCATCATCACGCCATTGATCTGAATCAACAACGAATAATACCAAATCAACATCTACTAATGCAGATACCGCAGCTTTATTCATACGCTCATTAATAGCACGTACTTCATTGCGATGAATACCCGGCGTGTCAACGAATACTGCCTGCATCTCATGATTTGACAAAATACCGTGGATACGGTGACGAGTCGTTTGCGGCTTACGTGATGTAATAGACAGCTTTTGACCCAATAAGTGATTCATCAAAGTCGATTTACCAACGTTTGGACGTCCAACGATCGCGACATAACCCGCTTTAAAATCATCAGCAATACCTGCATGACTACTAGGGGCAAAGAATTCTTCAATTGCCATATCGTTGTCTACAGTAATATCTTCTGCTTGATTGATGCCATCGTTAGTAGTATCGATATTATCTTGGTTTTGATTCAACTCTGTGTTTTCGGTCATATTTTTGGCATTATCTTCATCATTGGATGGCAAGTCAGTACGATTGCTCATAGGTTAATCCTATAGAATTTATACCCAGTCAAATGGTGGTTAATGATGTATTGGCTGTATCAGCACTAAAAAAGCAAAACAATCATCGGCTGGGAAATATTTAAGGTTTTGAAATGTGTGACGTTTACGCTAATTCAAATAAACGATTTTTAAAACGTCACTTAACATATACTGTCAAAAAAGTGGTATGTGCGATCCATAGGTTAATCCTAGTTAGGATCGCTTTTTAGCTGAGCTCGGCAGTTTATGCAACTGGTTAATCATTAGTTCTGCTGCTTTTTGTTCAGCGATACGGCGGCTCTCACCAGATTCAGTAATATCAACACAGTTATTGATATTAACATGGCAACGTACAACAAAAATTTGATGCGGCGCGTTACCACGTGTCTCCATCAGCTCATAATGTGGCAGATCAAATTGCTTAGATTGTAGCCACTCTTGCAATCGACTCTTGGCATCTTTTAACGCTTTTTGGTCATTAACGTTGTCAATCAAATCACCATACCATGAGAGAACACAATCGCGAGTAATATCCAAATCTTGGCTGTCTAAATAAATAGCACCAATCAACGACTCCACGGCATCAGCCAATATAGAAGCGCGATTGCGCCCACCACCTTTACGCTCACCTATCCCTAATATCAGATGATTAGAGAGCTCTAAGTTTTGCGCAATAATGACCAATGATTCTTGACGTACCAAGGTGGCACGCATACGAGTCAAGCGACCCTCATTTTGGCTAGGATAGCGATGATATAAAGCCTCACCCACAATCATTCCTAACAGAGCGTCTCCTAAAAACTCTAAACGCTCATAATTTTTTTTGCTATCAAATGAGCGGTGTGTCAACGCAAGTTTGGGGAGACTCAAGTCCTTAAACACATAGCCTAACTTGCGTGTTAATACGGCTAACTGCTGAATAAATTCTGAGCTAACAATCAGCGTGTCGACAGACGTGCTATTTTGCTGAGGAGTAGGAATCGCTTGGGAATGCTGCAAAGTTGGTTTCATGCGTGGCTTGTGGTTATCCCTTCTGTTTTACTGATTTGGTTAGTAATAGTATGGATTAATGAATATTATAAAGACATTCAGATATTAAAAAGTTTAAGAGTGATCTAACACTCTTTTTAGTTACTCTGCTGTTGTCATATCGATATCACCTTCGAAGCGGTTGACGATATCAACATTACCAAAGAAATTTTTGGTGACTGCATATTGTTTACGAATAGCCAATTGTCCCGTCTTTTTATCAATAAAAGTAAATACGTCTTCCGCCTGAGTATCATAATCAGCATTAATAGATAGCTGTCTATTAACACGCTCGACAAACTGTTTGGCCGTCTCATTATTATTATTTGCTTCCTTAAGCTGTGCGCTTAAGGTTTTGGTCAATTGATAATCACCGATCTGAGCAGGTACGATAGCAACCATCAATTTGGCAGCAACTCCTAACACAAGAATAATTAAAACGATACTCGTTACGCTAGCACCACGCTGTGTGGCGATTCCAGATAATTGCTGCACTATGATATCCCTCTACTGGTAAACAACTATTTTTAGGAGCTACCGAAATACTAGGTAGCCATTTATTAGATAGCAACAATATTAGCATAAAACTATTATCGATAAATCAACCAATAGAGCATCTCATAATCTTAATTACATAATCTTAATCAATAGTACCATTGCGTTCAAAGGTTGGTAAATTAAGTCCGGGTGGCTTATGCATCCAGATATAAACCGCTTTACCCGCTAAATTCTCATCAGGAACAAATCCCCAAAACCGACCATCAGCACTACGATCGCGGTTATCGCCCATCACAAAATACTGACCTTTTGGAACGCTAATACGCCATTTAGTACCTGCTGAGCTAACCACTTCTGGCGATTGCTGCTGCAAAAATGGTGCATATTGAGAACTATTCATACCATTCAAGTAACGAACAAGATGCTTGTTTTCACCTTGTGTTTCCTGAAAGTATTGCGCCTCACCCTCTTCTTGCTCACCCATCGCTGCCGCACTGTCTTCGGTCAGTACTTGCCCTGAACCAATTTGTCCTGGTAAATAAAGCTGTGAGGTCAACTCAGGGTTCGCCGCAAAATCGACAGGCTTAGTATCAACTGGGACATCATTGATAGAAAGTGTCCCTTGATCATAACTAACAGTATCACCAGGCAAGCCAATGACACGCTTAATATAATAAATACTTGGGTTTTCAGGATAGCGGAATACCGCCACATCACCATGCTCAGGCACGCCCGTATCCAGCACTTTATTATACGTCAGCGGTAGGCGCACCCCGTAGGCATACTTATTAACCGCAATAAAATCGCCCGTATATAATGTCGGCACCATAGAAGATGAAGGAATATTAAAAGGCTCAATCAAAAACGAGCGTACTATTAACACCACTGCCAATACGGGGAAAAAATCGTAAGCCCAGCGTACCAAGAGACTTTCTTGACCACGCCCGCGAGTTTTACGTTGTTTCAGGGCCAGCTTATCTAATAGCCAAATAATACCCAAACCAATGGTTAATGGTACTAAAATTAAATTAAAATCAAAATCCATACTCAATTGCCTATTAACGAGCGACTTATCTAGCTATCTATACTATCAACTGCGCCACTAATTACACCAACAAAACTATCGTTGACCAGTCAATTAGTAATGACTTACTCAACCTGCAATACCGCTAAGAAGGCTTCTTGTGGAATCTCCACATTACCGACTTGCTTCATACGTTTTTTGCCGGCTTTTTGCTTAGACAATAGCTTTTTCTTACGCGACACATCACCGCCATAACACTTAGCTAAGACGTCTTTACGCATGGCTTTCACCGTACTACGCCCAATAATTTGGCTACCAATCGCCGCCTGAATTGCCACATCAAACATCTGACGCGGAATCAACTCTTTCATCTTAGTCACTAGCGCATTACCACGGTAGCGTGATTGGGTTTCATGCACAATCATAGCCAAAGCATCAACTTTTTCGCCGTTAATCAGTACATCCACTTTGACCAGCTTATCGACTTGGTACCGTTCAAAGTTATAATCCAGTGAGGCAAATCCGCGTGAAACTGACTTTAGACGATCGAAGAAATCCATGACCACCTCGCCCATTGGAATATCAAAGATCAACTGAACTTGGCGACCCATAAAACGCATATCTACCTGTACGCCGCGGCGCTCAATACATAGCGTCATGACATTACCTAAGTAATCTTGCGGTACTAAAATCTGACAGCGGGCAATGGGCTCACGGAACTCTTCAATATTATTCGGCTCAGGGAGTCTTGATGGATTATCAACATACATGATATCGCCATTTTTCTTGACGATCTCGTAGATAACGGATGGCGCAGTAGTAATCAAATCCAAGTCATATTCACGCTCTAAACGCTCTTGGATAATCTCCATGTGCAGCATACCAAGGAAACCACAACGGAAACCAAAGCCTAGTGCATCTGAGGTATCAGGCTCAAAAAACAATGACGCATCATTGATTTGTAGCTTTTGTAGCGCTTCACGGAATTTTTCAAAATCAGTAGAATCAACAGGGAACATACCGGCATAGACTTGCGGAGTAATCTGTTTAAAACCTGGAATACGCTCAACGTCTGGCGTTTTGGCGTGGGTAATCGTATCACCCACTGGCGCGCCAGCGATATCTTTGATACCAGCAATAATGAAACCGACTTCACCCGCTTCCAAGATACCCGTATCGACAGGCTTGGGCGTAAAGACACCGATCGAGCCGACTAAATGCGATTCTTTGGTTGATTTGATATAAAGTTTATCACCTTTTCGGATAGTACCTTCACGTACCCGAACCAATGAGACCACACCCAAATAGTTATCAAACCAAGAGTCAATAATCAATGCTTGTAGTGGCGCCTCACGATCACCAGTCGGTGCAGGGATAAATTCAACCAATGCTTCTAGCAGTTTATCGACGCCCAAACCCGACTTAGCAGAAACTCGTGGCGCATCAACTGCGTCAATCCCAATGATGTCTTCAATCTCTTGAATAACGCGTTCTGGCTCGACTTGTGGCAAATCAATTTTATTTAGTACCGCCATGACTTCTAGACCCTGATCAACGGCAGTATAGCAGTTGGCCACGGACTGAGCTTCCACCCCTTGCGCAGCATCAACGACCAATAGCGCCCCTTCACAAGCGGCTAGTGAACGCGACACCTCATATGAGAAGTCAACGTGTCCTGGGGTATCGATAAAGTTGAGCTGATAGCGCTCACCATTAGGATGATCGTAGAATAAGGTTACCGACTGCGCTTTAATGGTGATACCGCGCTCACGCTCAATATCCATGGAGTCAAGTACTTGCGCCTGCATCTCGCGATCTTGCAAGGCACCGCACATTTGAATAAAACGATCAGCAAGCGTCGACTTGCCATGATCAATGTGGGCAATGATTGAAAAGTTACGAATATTTGCTAATGCAGTCACAAAGCGCCTACTAAATTAAGGGTGATAGAATAATAAAATTAAGAAATAAATGCTGTCAGGCGCAACCGCTAAAATAGCTGTCCATCGTTGAAAAGAATATAATTAGAATCAGCTTATTTGCCAATATTATCATCTCCAATCAACCGCTCAGGACGTCAACTCTTATGCGCAGGCATGAAAGAGTATTCTAGCAGTTTTCTACCATAAAGTAAGGCGATTTTATTAGCAGAGGGAGTATTTACAAGTGAAGTTACGAGCGGATAACTGTACAGATAGAAAGCGAGCCGCTTGATAGCACCTTATTCACTTCGACAAGACTCATGCTAACTGGATATGAACAATCAATAATCTACTGAGGGGTATTGGTTTTGGACAGATCGCTCTCTATGGGTTCACATCCTGCGCTATGCAGATATTTATACATCCATGGTGACTTACCGTAAAAAGCCCCGTTGATCTGAGTTTGCTCTATCAAGTATTCACGAAATCTAAGATAAAACTCATTATCTGGGTGGTTAGGTTGTTGCCAAAACTCATTAAGTGGTTTCTGATCTATCAGTTTCGGCGTATCATAAATCGCGCGACCCATGATCTTGGTAGGTTTTTTGTGATATACCGATTGCAAACCTGTCGTGCTATTGATGGTCACCATCCCAATACTGTGTTTCATCAAGGTTGGCAGGTGCATGTCGCAACCATAAAACACACGTTCCGCCACTTGATAGCGTCTAGCCAAGCTAGATACCAGTTCGCGATAATCTCGATGACCACGATCTAACGGATGATGCTTGAATACCAGTAATTGCTGCTTATCAGCATACTCTGCAAAGCTGGCAATAGACTCATCAATAAACTGCACCACATCACGGTAGTCACTATGATGGGTAATCTGCGAGTCATTATGCACTTGTAAACTAATCAAAAAATAATTATTACTTTGTTCTTTGGTCAGCTTATTTTGCAATTGCTTATCAGGTAAATACCCTCGCAATTTACGCCATGGTGCTTTGAGCCAAGCGATTGCTTCTTGCCACGCCGTCATCCCGCGATAGTGCGAATAATGCGGATAGCGACTTTTGTATATCCAAACGATAATATAGTAGACAATCGCAGCGATACTCAAACGATAAAATCGATTGTGAGTATACAGTGGTTTATCATTGGCTTTTTTGAGCGCTTTAATATCTGCCGTATTTAAGCGCGAATAGCCATTAATGCCATATTCTTGCAATGTAATGTAATCGGGACGCAAGTAGCCTTCTTCAAATACAAAAAAAGAGGTGCCCAACTGCTCACTGATACAAGCAGCTTGGGTATGATGCGGACGACAATCACCAAAACAGACAATCGCATCAATGCTATTTTCTTCAATGAAAGCCTGCAACCAAGAAGAGAACTGCGCTAAGGTATCAGTATATTCATAGGTATTATCATGATGATAAAAAAATGCATCACCTGCATTAAAGTTAATCTTACTAACCTTAATATTTTGAGTTTGCAGAAATGTCGAAAAACGGTTGAAGAATCCGCCCATCTTTCCTTGTAACAGCAGGACATGTCGATGAGTAAGCAAGTGAGACATCGAAGCTGCCATAGTATTGAATTACCATTAATGAGAAGATGAAGGATAAAAGCGGGAGTACTTATTAAACAACTTGAATATTAAGCCGTGTGAATACAAATCAATCATCACTGATTATACCGAAAAAGTCCCTACTTGTCGCAATGGATTTGCGTCTCAAGTTTAGAATAAACTAACGAGATAGTTTACGCAGACGCTGCTGCAATTGATGACGCTGCTGCATAAAACGAGTCGTCGCTTGGCGTTGAAAATTTTCAGATAACATGGATAAAACTGAAGTCGCATGGTTAATCGAGCTATTTATAGGGTTAGATATTTGCGCTTGAGATTCTGTATTATGAATATCTTTAAGCAAAGGAGCGCTTTTAGGAGGGTATAAATAGTCAATCACTTGCTCTACTTGTGCAAGCCCATAGCCATTAGGCAAACGATATAAAGGATAGCGAATAAGCGCACAATATAATAATTGCTCAAGCGTTAATGTAGTGTCGCGTTTTCGTCTCTCTAAATAGTCAGCTTTCGGTGATAACTGGGCATCAATATCTGCCGTTAACCCCCAACCAGCATAGAACGGTAAGCCGTAGCAAGTAACGTCTAAACCACGCAGCAACGCCTCAAAGCCAGTCAATGAGCTAATCGTATGTACTTCATCGACACACTCTAAGCAATCAGGCATCGCGGTATCATAGGCGACGGCACTGACCTGTTGTAAAAACTCTGCGCTAACCTTACCAGCCCTTAGCCCTGCTTCAACATCAGGATGCGGCTTATAAATAAGATAAGCCTCAGGACTGTCTTGGCATACACGCTCAATCAAGCCGCTGTTGGTTTTGATCGTTGAGCCGCAGTACTGCACCGATAAATCATCTTCGACTTGACCGATGATAAGCAGACGGCGCTTGCCAGATACCCTAGCATCATCCATCCACGAAGTATGCTGGTTATTAGCACTGTCGACATCAGCTCCAACATTGTATTTACTCACCCGCTGATTCAGCAATTTATCTTGCAGCTGTTTTACACGGATACTTTGCTGTGGGTTCAATGCTTGACAATGATGTAGCAACGTCTCTAAATCTGAGGGCTGGGTTGCATCATAATAAATACCTTGCTTATCTATGACGACCGACAACGGTGCTAACAACGTCGCGCCCAAACCATTTGAGCGGATAAACCCATCTTCCATACAGTATATAGACGGTAGGGATAAATGCGGCTGTTTCTCAAGCTTACGCTGTAATTTATTTTGTACTTGTTGCCGCTTAGCCAAACCCCACACTAGTAGAGGCTGCTGATAATCAACACGAAAATGATCAGGATGCAGTAGATTCTTGAGACGTGGCTTGGGTTTGATAAATAATGTCGTACGCGGTAGATTCGTAAAAGCTTTTACAAATGGTAATTTCCAGCGACTAAATTCATATATCGTGAGATCCCCTTCAAGGCGCGCTTGCCAATATCGATTAATCACTAGCCATTCTATCGCTGTATCAATATCACAGGCTTGCTTGGTGGCCGGATCTACATAACGACTATAATCTATATAAGCGCTATAAAATAACGTTTCTAACGTCGCAGATGTTTTCTTAGCAAATGATGTAGGAAACAACGCAGGATTTGAATGTCCCCTAGACTCTAGCAGTTTGCTGACAAGTTTTTGACGACGTTTCTCGACCGCTTCAAGCAGCTTTTTGGGTGCGCCGCTGTCATCAGTTAGACCCCAGCCACTATACCAATTGACCCCGAAGCAATGTACTGCTTTACCTAACATCAACCCTTCAAAGCCCATATGTGAGCTGACCGTATAAACATGGTCAACTTGCTCTAATAGCTGTATAGGATTGAGTGCTTGAGTTAATAGCCGAACCTGTTTAGGTAGTTTTAAACGGGTCAGGTATCCTGATTTTGACGCAGGATGTGCCTTTATCCAAATATGGGCATGAGGATGATTACGACACGCAGATTTTAACATCTTCTTAAACTGACGTTTATCCGCGCCCGCACCGGTGATAGAAGCATCACCAACCACTTGGTCAATCAATAAAACATGCGATTTCAATGAATCTGCCGTTGTGTTAACGCCGTCTTCACTTATCAATTCATCCAAGGATGGACAATCGATCACTGCGTTATATTTACTGAGCTGCTCATTACAAATACGTGCCATCAATTGCCGCGCACGCGCGTCATCTATTTCGTAATTATTAGGCGTAGTAGCGTTTTTAGTACGCTCAATAATCAGCCGCTCAAGGCGTGAGTCATGCGTCGTATCAAAATAAATACCAAGGTCATCAACGACGACACTCAGGCCATGACGGCTACTAATACCAGAATCTAATGAGCGCAAAAAGCCATCTTCGACACTTAATGTCTCAAGCTTTTGCCGCTTAGCCACTTTATTAGCTCGTTGATAACTTTTTTTACGACCCCAACCGATAAAGGCATCGGGTTGCTGAAAAGAGAGAGAGGAACTGGACAAATGAGTTATCTGATTTTTTATCATATTTGGTAATGGCAATGCAGACAGTAAAAGCGTTTTACCTGCATTGATACGTTGCGGTATACCTGACCACGGATACCAGCGCTGAATATCTGCCTGCAATACCTGAGACAAAAGTACATTGTTTTGACGCATACCCTTACCAATGACCGCCAAATGCTGTGGCAATTGGTATTGGGATGATGGCAAAAGCAGGGCATTATCAGAGTGAGAGGTCACTGCCACATTGACATCATCTGCCGCACTTTTTGCCATTTTTAACACCCTTATTCATTACTTTTGCATCTATCTATGCAGATGACTTTTTCTCTTGTTATACAACTTTTCAATAATGGTTATAAATCGAGAACCACTTTAGCAGCAATGGCCAACTGATAAACAATTTGCGATAAGCCACGAGCAATTTCTACGCGCTTGGTTTTGACTTTTGGTAATACCATAATCTCATCGCCTTGCTGGATACGGTAAGCGGTATTGACCACCTCACTGGCGCCATTTTGATGGATAATCAAGATTTCTTTAACATCAGCATTGTCAGAGAAACCGCCTGAATTGGCAACATAATCACCAACGGTATAATCTGGGTTGAAGGTCAGCGCGCCTTGTGCTCGTACTTGACCATTAACGGTAATGACAGACGTTTGCGCAGGTATCTCAATGATATCACCTTGCTGTAAGATAATATCCTGCCACGAATTCGGGACGACAACAATTTGACCCGTCGTTTTAACATTACGCGCTTTGGCAACAAACTGCTTAACCAACGCTGCATCGTCTTGACGCAGTGCTGCTTCTTCACGAGTGGTCGACTGCGTGGCAAGCGTCAGCTCTTCTAGACGATCGAGCGACTCATTAATCATGCGTTTTTGTTGCTCAGCAACAGACTCACGATAAATGGTCAAATGCGTCAGTTTAGCGAGTGGGCTTGGCTGTAGCTGTGGCACGATATCCTTTAAGCGAGCGCCATATGGCACAACCATGGCACCATTACCCGTATGCGCACCTTTTACTTGCACCGCGATTGTGCCCGCATAACGATCGGAGGTAACTACCATCTGATCACCATTATAAACAGGCACGTTTTGAGCTTCTGCCAACGAGTAATATTCCGCCGTCTGTGCACGTCCTGCACTGCGAGTGATACTAACGTTGGTGGCATTTGCTGCTGGATTGGCCACTTGCAATACATCACCAATGGTCAGATCGTTCACATCAAATTCAAAGGTATATTCGTTTTGAACTTGACCGCCTACTTCAAAGGTTTTTTTCTGCGGCGCGACCGTAATCACATCACCGTCACGAAAAGAGAATGCTTGTAATTTACCCGCTAGTAAAAAATCATACAGGTTGACTTGCTGTAGCATTTGCCCATTACGTTTGATTTGAATATCAATATAACTACCACGTGTTGGGTCAACGCCGCCTGCTCTATCCAAATAAGACAATACAGAGTCTGCTGCTAAACCGCCGTAATAGCCTGGTTGCTTGACGAAACCTGTTACGAACACCTTCACTGGCTGTGCTTGCTCTAATGAAGCATACACGCCAACGTTCGAGCGATAAATACGACTGACAGCACTTTTTACCACATTTTGCAGACTGCCATTTTGCACACCTGAGACACGTACTGGACCGATATTTGGCAAGAAAATATTGCCTTGTGGGTCGACGGTCATGGTAGCCGCATATTGATAAGCGCCCCACATCCGTACTTGGACGTTATCACCCGGGTTGATCACGTAACTGTCATTAAAGGTAGAGCCAGAGGTAGTCGAAAATGCTCCACGGAAGAGCTGCTCACCAAACATCATGTCTTGCGTATTGATGTCTTGATAGGGGCGCGTGGTATTGATGACTGACTGACTTGGCAAGCTTGAGGCATTAACCGCTTCTTGCGCGGTCGCCTGTCCTGATACACCACCTGCAAATGCCTGTGTTGAGACATTGATGTTATTGCTGTTTTGGTCTTGACTCATGCTGTTATTGCTGGTGCCAAAGCTAGATCCTGAAATTTGATCAGCATAACTGCCTGCTGCTAGTGCTGATACACTGCTGGCTGCCATGGCCAAACTTAACACTTTTATCACGGTCACAAGAGGACGTGGTTTCATATTCATGAGTGGTATTCCTTTGCTGATCTATCGATCATTACTGATATCTGGTGTGTTAAAACTAGCTACGATGATCACGGATAACCGCCATCACTAGTCGCACAAATCCATAAAGCATCAAAAGTAATGCTAGCGACGTCCAAATAATATAAGCACGGCGTGGATAAGTTGCTTCTTCAGCTTGATATGGTGTTGAGATGACAATCAAATTTTTCATTTTTTTAAAGGCTTCTAAACGTGCCTTCTCAAGTGAAGATAACGACAATTTATAGAGCTCAGTAGCGAAATCAACATCTGCCTTGATAGTCTCAAACTGTACCGCTTGACGGTTCAACTTGGTGGTATTCGGTGATGTCAGCTTGGTTTGCTCTTGATTGATTTGCTCCTCAACCGCTTTAATCTGACTTCTTAATGACACCACTTGCGGTGCATCTGGATTGAGATAGCTGAGTAATTGACGCTCTTCGGTACGTAATGAGCTTAATTGCGCTTGCAAGCTACCAATCAGCTGATTCACAATTTGAGCATTGGATTGTGGATCATAGATCTCATTTTCGTTTTGATACTTTAATAGCTGCTCTTTGGCATCATTTAGGCGATCTTGTGATTCATCTAGCTGGGTCTCAGCAAATACCAGCTGATCACGAGCCACCTCTTGTGAAATACGGTTAACGAACTGCTCAGATTCATTCAGGATCGTTTTATTGAGCTCAAAAGCATATTTTGGATCAAAGGCTTCTGTCGATACTGACAGCACAGAGCTTTGTTCATCAAGATTGATGTGCACGCGTCTTTTAAAGTACTCAAGTAACTCTTCTTGGGTGGCATCAGGCTCAATCTCATTGAGTGGATCTGAGCCATCGACATGATAAGCTTCGCGGAACTTGAACTTATTATCAAGGCGCTTCACCATATCATTAGATAGAATATACTCGGTCAGATAAGTCGCATCTTCTTTACTGGTACTATTTACACCCAACAAGGCAGACAGCCCACCACCAGAAGGCACACTGGTATCACTGACTTGTTTGACTACCACATCAGCCGTCGAGACAAACCGCGGATGAGCAATGGTCATGACATAAAATATCACCAACACCCAAGGAAGGACCACCAAGCCAATAAATAGCGAGAAGTCAATTATCTTATTTTTTCGCTTTATGGACATGCTCTTCATATACCTCAATCGCTTCTGTTGTGTCTTCAAAGACGTGTGCTGTTTGATCCATTAGCACAATACCAATATCACAATTACGCTTAATATCACCGATGTTATGCGATACGATTAAAAATCCTGCTTGTTCACGGCGCGCGGCCAATATCTCTTCACTACGCTTACGAAAAGCCGCATCACCAACAGCGCCTGCTTCATCGAGCATATAATAATCAAAATCGAAAGCCAAGCTTAAGCCAAATGTTAAGCGTGCTTTCATCCCTGATGAATAACTTTTTACCGGCATATCGAAATAATTACCGATATCTGCAAACTCTTCGACAAAACGAATTTTTTCGTCAATATAGGGACCGCTTGAATAAAGACGGCAAACAAAACGAACGTTTTGACGACCAGTCAGACTACCTTGGAAACCGCCGGCTACCCCTACTGGCCAAGAAATCGTCGAGTTGGTGATAATCTCTCCGTGATCGGGCTTATCTAGTCCGCAAATAATACGCAGCAAAGTTGATTTTCCCGCACCATTACGACCGAGTAAACCCACACTTTTTTTATCACCAATGGTCAGATTTAGGTCTTTAAATAGATAATGCCGACCCTGTTTGGTCATAAATGACTTAGAAACATTTTTAATCTCAATCATCTGTTTGCCCTAAGTTAAAACTGGTATCACAATTTATGATTTATTTAGAACGTATTAAGTCTCTTTCTACCGCTTTATACATGAGCAGACCTAAGAAATTTACTGCAACCGTCCACTTTAAAAAATAGGTTATGTCAATATGATAAGCGGGATAATTAGGCGCTAAAGCGTGTCGTATCAACTCAATATTATGGATAAAAGGATTATAGAGTAAATAACTGAAGTATGGCTCTGGAACAATATGGATGGGATAAAGGATACCTGAAGCAAAATACAATATGGTAAAAATAATCGTAATTACCTTGGTAATTTCACCCCCATAATAACCTATAATCATCATAATTAAGGCAATACCAAAGCTGAACATAAACAGCGTTATCCAGCAAAATAATAGAATGTGTAGATTTCCCAAACTGGCATAATCATTAAAGAAAGCCAAGCCAACCAACAATATAATAAATGTTAAAAAATAAATAATAAGCTCTAAAACTGATCTGGCAATAATGACGTCAATATGCCGTATTGAACGGTACATCAAAAGTCCTTGATTGGCCTCAACAGCCCCTAGTGCTCTAGTCGCAATAGTCTGAAACATGCGAAAAGGAACCATTCCAGCAACTAAAAACAATGGAAAGCTCATCCCTGGTAATGCACGTTCAATAATCACGCCAAAAATCACTAGAAATATAAGCATTTGAAAAATGATTTCTAATGGCGCCCACAGATAGCCCAAGCGATAACCACCAAAGCGCGTTTGCAGCTCACGCATCAGCAAAGCATGAAATGCGGCACCCATGACTTTTAGACCACTGCGATGCTTAATAGGACGATAAGGAGGTAGTTGTACAGACATGGCGTTACAGGACTTTACCGAAAACAGCCCCTATGATAAGTAAGCGGGACATAAGTTACAACAATTAATCTGTACCTAAATAGATAAAGCTATGATTTAGCAAGAAATCAGTAGGTAATTATAATGTTTTATGGTGCGTATTGAGCCATTCACCATATTCTTAAATAATTTATTTCAGGCAAAAAAAAACCAATCAAATAATGATTGGCATTTTTAATATTGCAGGTATTGCTAAAAATGGTGGCGATGAAGAGACTTGAACTCTTGACCTCACGATTATGAGTCATGCGCTCTAACCAGCTGAGCTACATCGCCATTTTAGGATGCACATTTTACCCAAGATGTTGACTGTCGTCAACCCCTATAAGGGCATTTTTTGCAGAAAATATGAATTTTATTCAAATTTTCTGCATTTTTATCACGAACAATAAAAAAGGTTTGGTAAACCGATAAGCCGGGTTCTGTCGTGGACAATCATTCCTCTAGGCGCACAATCGCTCGTACGCTCAAGCAACCTACCCGCATCGAACGCGGGCCGCGCCATGCCGATGCCTATTTGGTCTTGCTACGCGTGGAGTTTACCATGCCGTGAACTGTTGCCAGCCACGCGGTGCGCTCTTACCGCACCCTTTCACCCTTACCGATGACATGAATATCTTGCGATACTCATATAAGCCAAAGGCGGTCTACTCTCTGCTGCACTGGTCGTCAAGTTACCCTGCCCAGCCGTTAGCTGGCACGCTGCCCTATGTAGCCCGGACTTTCCTCCCCTGCATTTCTGTTGCCAGTGTGCAGCGGCGATTGCCTAGCCTACCAAGCGCGCTAGTATAGCAAAATTAATGAGGCTTTCGGAAAGTTTTTTTGTCTTATTTTTAGCACTGATTTATACAAAGTTTTTAGGGAGTATAAAATCCATATTGCCACTGCCATCATGCTCTTGTACAGATAAGGCTAACCAATGCGCCATTGGATAATGCTGTGCTAGATAGTTTTGTAGAAAATCAATTGTGCTATTTGCAATCTCAACATCCGTCTGAGCAGCATTATCATGGATATGATTATAAATAACACTATGTACAGATAACCCACGTACTTTTATTGCCTCTAAACTCAGTAACGTGTGATTGATGCTACCAAGCCGACCTGAGGTGACCAAAACAACCGGATAGCCTTTCTCAGCAATATAATCTAAAGTTAATAGTTGCTCAGTGATTGGCACTAATAATCCGCCTGCGCCTTCTAAGAGCACCACATCGTAGCTTTGTTGCAATTGCTGCGTAGATTTAGTGATGATTTCAGGGTTTAAAGTTGCATTGGCAAGTGCGGCGGATAAATGCGGTGATGCAGGCTTCTCATAACGGTAAGGACAAGTGGTGAAATTAAGATCGCAAGGTTGCAACGGAAGGTTCATCAGCTGACGATGGGTAAGGATATCATCAGCAATTCCCATCTCGCCAGTATTAGCATTCATCGCCACGCCAGTTTGCACCAGTTTTTGAGTGATGACGTTGACGCCTTGCTGCATCAATGATTTGGCAATGATACCAGTAGCATAAGTTTTACCGATATCGGTATCGATACCTGAAACAAATAGAACACTCATAGCACACCTTATGAAAGACATTGACTGGTGTATAAGACAGTTTTTATTGATGAACTTCACTATTCGAAGCTGCACTCGATATTTGCGACAGATAAATTGTAACTACTTTTAATAGAGATTGGCATAAAGTCACAAGCTCAGTATTAGTAATGACATAAGGCGGCATGATATACACCAATTTGCCAAATGGTCTGACCCAAATGCCATGCTCGATAAGTAGCGACTGAAAGACGGGCATCTTAACCGCTTCTTGTAATTCAATGACGGCGACTGCACCCAAGCAACGGATTTCAGCAACACCTTTTAGCAGCACAGCTGGCGCTAGCTGCTGCTCCATAGTCCATTGCATATTTGCAGTACGTGCTTCAATATCATAAGACATAATCAAATCAATCGAGGCACACGCAACCGCACAGGCCAGCGGATTGCCCATAAAGGTCGGACCGTGCATCAGTGCCGGATAATCACTTTGGCTAATGGTATCGGCAATGTTACGCGTACACAATGTTGCGGCAAATGTCATATAACCGCCAGTTAATGCCTTGCCAATCGTCATGATATCAGGGCTGATACTCGCATGCTCACAAGCGAATAATTTGCCACTACGCCCAAGACCCGTAGCAATTTCATCGGCAATTAGTACTACTTTGTATTTATCACACAATTTGCGAAGCAGTTGTAAATATTGAGGACTATAAAAGCGCATGCCGCCTGCGCCTTGAATAATCGGCTCGATAATAAATCCAGCCAACTTATCGCTATTTTTATCAAAGAAATCCGTTAATTCATCATATTCAGACTGGCTAATATCACGCTCAAAGCCCAGTGGCGGTGCTGCGACAAAATGCTGCATCGGTAATTGCTTACCATAGAGACTGTGCATGCCATTAATAGGGTCGCAGACACTCATCGCATGCCACGTATCACCATAATAGCCAGAATGGGTCGAGGCAAATTGGCACTTTTGTGGACGCTTAGCGGCAATTTGATATTGCAATGCCATTTTTAATGATACTTCTACCGCAATGCTGCCGCTATCGGCATAAAATATGGCATCCAGTCCAGCAGGCACAATTGACAGCAGTTTTTTGCCCAAGTCTATTGCGGGTTGATGGGTCAAACCACCAAACATGACATGCGCCATTTTACCCAATTGTTCAATCATCGCTGCATTCAGCTTGGGATGATTATATCCATGGACGCTCGCCCACCACGATGACATACCATCGATCAGACGCGTACCATCTTGCGTGACGATATAAATACCATCAGCGTGATCAATCACAATATTAGGATAAGTCGGCGGTAGACTAGCATAAGGATGCCAGAGATGTTGCTGGTCAAAGTCGTTCGTTGATTTCGTAGATGAGAGTGATTCTGTCATATTTTATTGACCAGTAATGCGTTTATATTTTGACAACAAATCGCTTTCGGTTTCGACATAATTGGGATCATGAGGAATACAATCGACAGGGCAAATGACTACGCATTGCGGCTCATCAAAATGACCGACGCATTCGGTGCATAAATCAGGGTCAATCACATAAATGTCATCGCCCTCTGAGATGGCTTCGTTTGGGCAGGCAGGCTCGCACACATCACAGTTGATGCATTCATCAGTAATTAATAACGCCATAGACTGCTCCTTATATTTTACTTATAGCACTTATACAATTGGCGTTGACGATTTCGATGCGTTTAAATGTTCGACACATCTTCATTGTCAGTGGGTATTTTGCTATCTAAGATTGAGTTTTTCAGCAAAAGCTTGTGACACACATAGCGGGACAAATTTAGTCACATCACCACCGAGTTTGGCGATTTCTCGAATCATCGTCGATGAGATGAATGAGTAATTCTGCGATGGCGTCAAAAAAACCGCTTCAAAGTTTTCATCAAGCTCACGGTTCATATTGGCCAGCTGAAACTCATATTCGAAATCTGACATCGCACGCAGACCACGTAAGACAGCAGTGGCGTTTTTTTCACGCATAAAGTCAACGAGTAGACCTTCAAAACCCACCACCGATACTTGTGGTAAGTCAGCAAATACCGTCTCGACTAAGGCGACGCGCTCCTCAAAGTTAAATAAAGGCTTTTTGTGATGTCCTGAGGCAACCGCAATCACCACCTCGTCAAACAGTTTGGTGGCGCGTGTGACCAAGTCCACATGACCATTGGTAATAGGATCAAAGGTACCAGGATATAAAATTCTAGTGTGCAGCTTTGAGGAGTTAGCAGAAGTAGAGTGGCTCATAGCGTGGCTAATAGGGTCAGTAATAGTAGGCTATATGCTAGCAAATTTTGCTCAAACTTAATACTTATCGTCGATGCATTTGTAAATAGTTACCGCCTTAACCTCACTTAATGTACTCAGTCTTCTGTTTGCGCCCGATTGCTGTGTACCCCCCCTTAAATGACTTCGACTATATTGGCTACATTTGTCCTAATAGCCGACTTACATTTTTGTTAGAGGCTTTGCTACAATAGGCGGTTCGACTCATCCATTTTATAAACCAAATAAAAGACAATGCCATTTATTGAGTTAGGATGAGGAATCAGTAGGACTAGTCAGATAAGGACTTTGTAGTTGTAGGCAGTCCTTATGGAGAAATTATGTCAAAAAAATCAAAAAAACCAGAGAATCAAATTTGTGCGAACAAAAAAGCTCGACACGAGTATTTTATTGAAGAAACGTTTGAAGCAGGATTGTCGTTACAAGGTTGGGAAGTAAAAGCCATTCGCGCGGGTAAAATGACCATCACCGAAGCCTATATTATTTTTCGTAATAATGAGGCATTTATATTTGGTGCCCATATTCAACCGCTGCTTTCCAGCTCGACGCATGTCAGTCCTGATAGTATCCGTACCCGTAAACTGCTGCTTAATCGCCGCGAAATCGAAAAGTTAATGGGTGCAGTCAACCAAAAAGGCTATGCCTGCGTGCCATTATCCTGCTATTGGAAAAACTCGTTGGTGAAATGTCAAATTGGCTTGGCACTGGGTAAAAAACAGCACGACAAACGCAAAACGCTTAAGGACCGTGATTGGGAACGTGATAAGCAGCGTGGCTTTAAGAAGGATTTAGATTAAAGCCATCTTTCAACAGATTGGTGTTAATCTTAAAAAAACGGACGATTCAACTTTATGCTGAATCGTCCGTTTTTATTTGTTCAATCTATTTTACTTATTAACTTTCAAACAACTGGCGCAATCTTTGTCGTTTGCGATTGTTTATGAGCACTGCGTAATTGACGTATACCGTGCATAATCAGACAGACAATACCGAGCCAAATCAAACCATAACTATAAATCATCGCTGACTCGAAAGGATTGCCTAGCACTGTCACGGCTAAGATAAATAATAATGCAGGCTCTAAATAGCTCATCATGCCATAGACATTTACTGGCAGCATTTGGCTGGCATCCACATTGGTTTTCATGGCCAACACGCTCATGACACCAAGTCCCGCCAGCATCAGGATAAAAAAGCCAGAACCGCTCACTAAGCTTAAACTGCTCGGTGCGAATAAAAACAAATAAGCCACAGCAAATGGTGCAAATATCGTTAAATCAACCAATAATCCAGTCACCGCGCCAATCCCTTGCAGACGACGCAAAATATAATACAGCGGATACGTGCCGCAGACCCAAAGCGTTGCCCAAGAGACACTTTGCGTACGGATAATTTCACTGCCGACTCCTAATGCAGCAAATGCAACCGCCAACCATTGCAAACGGCTTAATTTTTCACCAAATAGCACGCAACCAAATATAACCATCATCAGCGGAAATAAAAAATACCCCATCGCGGTTTGTACGCCCTGCCCATTGACCGGTGCCCACATAAATAACCAAAATTGGCTTAAGAATATCGGTGTGGGCAATAGTAACCACGCCCACTGTTTAATTGATACTAGATTTTTTATTTTATTGACATGCAAGCCTAAACGTCCACTAACCAGTAGATAGCATATCAATGCCGCCCACATTGCTAGCATCCGCCAGATAAAAACTTGCGTACCTGATAACGGCGCCAAAAAGCTGCTGTAAGCATACAGCACGCCAAATAAAAGGTTCGACAAGATTGCTAGTATGATGCCCAAAATTAATGTGCGTTGCTGTGCGCTACCCGCCGTCCAAATCGCTGGCAATGGCAAGCGTGAGACAGTCGTTGCGAGCGTAGTTGCAAATACAGTAGAAAGCATTGAGATAGACATAAAGACACCGTAAGTTTAAATAGATTTTAGAAAACCAGCTGTGAGCTTTTATTTGTTATGGCTAGGTTTTAATTGTTAGACCTTGATTAATAGCACCTATTTTACTGAGTGTCGTTGATATATTATTGCTATAAAAATCTATTTATGAATAAATTTATCTTTTATAACCTTTAAAAATAAATATTTTCTTAAATTTTTACTTATAGTGATAATAATTATAAAAAATCCAGTGAATGAAACGCTTTCTAAAAGAGAGAACACCATGAGTCAAGTTTTAGATGATATCGATAAAGCGATTTTAAACTTGCTACAGGACGATGCGACCTTGCCATTAAAAACCGTGGCAGAACAAGTGCATGTGTCTATCGCAACTGCCCAGCGCCGTATCCAAGCATTAATCAGCAATGGCGTCATTACCAAGCAAGTCGCTATCGTTGACCCAAATAAAGTTGGTTACGGACTCACTGCTGTGGTAATGATAGAGATGGCGCGCTCAAATACCTCGATGCAACATCGGTTTGAGCGCTTGATGAATACACAGCCACAGGTGATGAGCTGTTATGAGGTGTCTGGTGATGCGGATTTTATGTTGATGGTCAATGCCAAAAATATGAGTGACTACCATCGATTCACGACTGGTTTGCTCACCTATGAGAATAATGTGCGCAACTTTAAAAGCCAATTTGTGATGAACTTTACTAAAAGTGGTACAAAGATTTTGCTCGATTAATTTGATTATGAAAACTGCTTGGCTGTTTAATTAAAAGTAGATAAGTCGCGGTCAAACAAGGTACGATATCAACGAAAGTTTGGCAGTAAATAATAGATGCCACACTAATAGTCCATCGCCTAGTAGACAAGGAAGCCTTACCATGACTCAAAACATCCGTACCATTAGAAAAGAAGAAAGTAATAATCCAGTACTAAAAGCATTAAGCTTTAAGACAGTGATAGTCGGTACATCACTTGCGGCATTGTTCGCCAGCTCTGGCTGTGCCACTAGCTCATTATTAGACAGTGACAATCGAGTCAGCACCACAACGACTAAACACGTTTTGTCTGAAGATCAAATCGTGGCCTTTGGTCGCCCTGCACAGGCATTGCCAAAAATGCCCAACGCGACCATGGTTATCGTTGGCGAAAAGAACAGCTACGTGCTGACCCAAGGTGGGACAGAGATGGTGAATTTACTGACCAATTTGACACCAAAAAATATCCAAGTCGATAATGAGATGAATTTTTATGTGCCCAATAATGATGGCTACTTTCAGGGAGAGATGAAGCTGTCTTATGCCAAACTAAAAGATGAATTTAAACGTTCTGACTATCAGTTCTTTTTGCAAAACAACGGCAAAGAATGCACCTCAGCCAGTGACCAACGTATCAATGCTCAGCGTTTTTGCTTTAGCGTTCCTGTCAAAGGCGCTATTTATCCGCAAGTGAGTAATTTAAGCATGATTCAGTCGAATTATCGTGCCTTAAGCAAACCTTATACGGTCAGTTTTTATACCCAAAGCCAGCAAAAACAAGTGTCTCGTAGTGGCGCTAATACGGCGCAAAAGCTGGTTTTATTGCCTTTTGCATTAGCTTTTGACGTAGTTACTTTCCCATTTCAGTTATTAGAGTAGTAAATCCTTACTATAAACGATGATTTGGAATAAAGATTCGCTTAGTTTCTACAAGCCTTTTTATTCATAGATTACTTAAACTATCAATAACTTATCGTCAATTCTTTGTCATCGTTTATCACATCATGAATACAATTCATGTTAAAATGAGCGCTTTTAAATGAGCCGTTAATATTTTTAATGAATAACGGCTTTTTTTAGTGCCATTTTTCTAATTAACAGGTCCGCTCATGTCTGCCGATACCATCGCCCGCACCGCCTTTAAACAAGGCACCAAACCACTTTACGACTACGACAAACATTGGGCAAGCTGTTACGAGCCAGCGCCTTATTTGCCTATGAGCCGCAAAGAGATGGATGATTTGGGCTGGGATGCCTGTGATGTCATCATCATTTCAGGCGATGCGTATGTCGATCATCCAAGCTTTGGTATGGCGATTATCGGTCGTCTACTAGAGTCACAAGGCTTTCGCGTGGGTATCATTGCTCAGCCAGATTGGAAGAGCAAAGACGCGTTTATGGAATTGGGCAAACCTGTCTATGCTTACGGCGTGACCGCAGGCAACATGGACAGCATGATCAACCGCTATACCGCCGATCGCAAGATTCGTAGCGATGATGCGTACTCGCCGGGCAACGTGGCAAATAAACGCCCTGACCGCGCCGCTATCGTCTATAGCCAGCGCTGCCGTGAAGCTTATCCTGATGTGCCAATTATCCTAGGTGGTATCGAAGGCAGCCTACGCCGTATCGCTCATTATGATTACTGGTCGGACAAAGTCCGCCGTAGTATCTTGATGGATGCCCGTGCCGATGTTTTATTGTACGGTAATGCTGAGCGCGCCATCGTCGATGTGGTACATGGTCTGTCAAAAGGCTACAGCTTTGAGCAAATGAGCAAATTGCGCGGTACATCATACCTGTTGACGCCAACACGCCGCCATTGGCAAGACGATATGACCGAAGTTGCTAGTAATGACGTCGATACCGTGGGCCGTGTTGACCCGATTATCAATCCATATGTGATGACCGAAGACGTGGATCAATGCTCAATCGAACAAGACAAACCCAGCGATTCACCAGTTGGGCAAGCGCTCTCAGGAATGGCTTCACAGTATCCGGGCTTTGTTTCTGAACCAGTTGCCAATAAAATTCTAAATGCTGAGCAAGTTGACGAAGAAACGCAAGTGGTGCAAATGCGTGGTTTTGATAAGCCAATGACGGCGCGTAAGCATAAAATAAAAATGCCACCACGTGAAAAGACGGTCATTCGTCTGCCTGATTATGAGCACGTCAAATCTGACCCTGTATTATACGCTCATGCCAGCCGCATCTTACATCTTGAGACCAATCCGGGTAATGCCCGTGCCATCGTGCAACGTCATAGTAGCGGCGCTGGTAACTCACACACCTCCATCGATGTCTGGCTCAATCCGCCACCGATTCCGCTCTCGACCGAAGAGATGGATTATGTGTTTGACTTGCCGTACGCACGTTTGCCGCATCCAAGCTATGGCGATGCACGCATCCCTGCTTATGACATGATTAAGTTTTCGGTCAACATCATGCGCGGCTGTTTTGGTGGTTGTACTTTCTGCTCAATCACTGAGCATGAAGGACGCATTATCCAAAACCGCTCGGAAGAATCTATCCTACGAGAAGTCGAAGCCATTCGTGATACCGCACCTAACTACACTGGCGTTATCTCTGACCTTGGCGGGCCAACGGCCAATATGTATCGTCTGAGCTGTAAAGATGAGACCATTGAAAAGAATTGCCGTAAGCCTTCTTGTGTCTATCCTGACGTCTGCGAAAATTTGATTACCGATCACAGTAATTTGACCAAACTATATCGCAAAGCGCGTGATATCAAAGGCGTGAAAAAGATTCTCATCGCCTCTGGCTTGCGCTATGACTTGGCGGTAAAAGACCCAGAATACGTCAAAGAATTGGTCAGCCATCATGTCGGTGGCTATCTAAAAATTGCGCCTGAGCATTCAGAAGAAAACGTCTTATCGAAAATGATGAAGCCGGGCATGGGCAGCTATGATAAATTCAAAGCCATGTTTGAGCAGTACAGCCAAGAAGCTGGCAAAGAGCAATATCTGATTCCTTACTTTATCGCCGCGCATCCGGGCACGAAAGATGAGGATATGATGAACCTTGCGCTGTGGCTAAAAAGCCATGGCTACCGCGCTGACCAAGTACAAGCGTTTTATCCTAGCCCGATGGCGACAGCGACCACCATGTATCACACGCATAAAGATCCGCTACATAAGATCAGCCGTGATGAAGGTGACATGGATATCGTCAAATCTGGTAAGCAGCGCAAATTGCATAAAGCGTTCTTGCGCTATCATGATCCAAAAAACTGGGTATTATTGCGTAAAGCTCTGCAAGATATGGGTCGTGGTGATTTGATTGGTAAAAATCGTGGCTGCTTAATCCCGCCGTTCAACGCCAGTTTAGAAGGGCGCGATGCGGCACAAGACAGCTATCAATCGGCGCGTAAAAAGAACAGCCGCCTCGGTAATGACTCGGTGAAGCGTAATAATAATTCGTCAACCAATGGCGCATCCGCTAAAGGCGCTGCGAGTCAAAACACGGTCAGCAAAAATACCAAAAAGCGCGTGAGCAAAGGCAATTTCCAAACCCAGCATACTGGTCTGCCACCGCGTAAAACCAAGTAGTTAAAGCTCTGTATCTCAGTGCTAAATACAGATGCTTAAATGAATGACGAACACTTATTTAATCTCATAAAAAAGCGTCTATCGGTCAAAAGATCGATAGGCGCTTTTTCCTTTGAAGCGGCTTATTTTTAATAAATACGTAATCAAAGCTTAAATACCGACCAAAACGCGCCAAATGATGCGTTACATTAGTCAGTGATTAAGTAACTTAATGAACACGTAACAAACAATTTCTAACATTCTTCAAGCGCTGTTTTCGTTACCATATGCGCTATATGCTTAACGCATTATTAAAAATAAATACATTATGATTTTTATATCTTTGGAGAATGCCATGAACACCCTAACTAAATTTGCTGTTGCCCTACCTACCCTTGCCCTATTAAGTGCTTGTGCGACCACAGCTCCTACTACGCCAAATGCATCAAACACGCCTGCATCAGAAAGCGTCACCGATGCCGCTTATGATCGTATGGCACCAGCACCTTATACCTGTACTGACGACAGCACCATCATGGCTAAACAATCTATTAATAAAAAACAAGTGATGCTCAATGCAACCTTGCCTAAAGTAAAATGGGCTGAGCAACCAATCATCTTAAATGGTGATGTGCAAGGTGATACCGCAAGCTACGTTAATGAGTCAAACCCAGAAGCTGTCTATGCATGGCATATGAAAGGCGACAAAGGTATTTTTGCCATCAAATGGGCAAACGGTAAAGAATATCAAGTAAACTGCCAAATCTAATTAGCTAGCTATAAACAGCCTGCCAGTTTTAAAAAACCAGCGACATATACAAGACAGTCATCATAGGATGGCTGTTTTTTTGCGTATTGATTAAGCAATAATGGCGCTGAATGTCTGTATAGTCAATCCTATATAAATCAGATACGGTGTCAGGCTCGCTTAGTCTACTATTTGTAGTACTTTCGCTCGCCTTCCTTGTATCTGAATTATATTGTACCGGCTATATAAAAACTGACATCAAAACCCTAGATTCAGGTTAAGCATTGATTAGAATGAACGGTTTGCTGCTTTTGTCTAGAGAAGCATCAAGAAACCTGTCAAAATAGCGCTGATAGGACATTGTCTATGATTAATAATACTGAGGATACGTCGATGGCTAAGCGCCTAATGAATATGATGATCATCGCTACTGCCAGCATGTGGGCACTGGCAGGCTGCGACAACAATGCTGAAACTGCCGCTCAAGCTTCTGAGCCAGTGGTGGCGACCGCAGACTCATCAACGACAGCCACTAAGACTATTGATTGGTCAGTCATGGATAGCGGTGAAAAGCCCGCTGACCCTGCCAATTATCAATATCCGTTTGCGCTCGATAGCCAAAATGTCCGTGATTATGCAGAGTATTTCAAGGTAGATAATGCGACGGCTCAGCATAATCTGACGGTGAGCATGGCAAGTAATGAAGCACTATCTAAAGCGTTGGATCAGCTAAGTGAAAGCTATGTTTTACATGAGCTAACCGATGGCAATGAGATGAAACTCATCATTCATACCACGCCTGATGTCGCTGCCAGTAGCTATGACTATGTGCTGTCTGATGACTTTGCGAAAGGATTGGTATTGCCTATCGTGATACAGCCAGATGGTAAAAAAGGTGAAGCGAAGGCGCATGGAGAGGTAGTGGAGTAATTTAATTTGTAGGGTGCGCCCTGCGCACCGATAGCGTATTAAAATTCATACGGTAAATATAAATGTCACAATACATTCGTTCATACATGAAAGGTGCTACCTACTTTTTTACTTTGGTGTCATACGATCGAAGAAAAATACTGTGTGAAGATGACTTCTTAAAAGCCTTTAAAAAAAGCATCAAACAAGTTCAACAAAAATATCCTTTTAAAATCATTGCATGGGTACAACTACCCGACCATCTACACTGTATTTGGAAAATGCCTACTGACGATGCTAATTATAGTATGCGTTGGTCGCAGATAAAACGATTAACCACCCAAGCCTGTCCGCAATATCATTTACCAATAGATGTGTTAAGCCGTTCAAAAATTAAAAGAAGCGAAAGAGGTATTTGGCAACGTCGATTTTATGAACATGAAATAAAAGACGAAGCAGACTTCATAAGGCATATGGATTACTTGCACTATAATCCTGTTAAGCATGGGTTAGTTAAAAAGGTAGTAGACTGGCCATATTCGAGCTTTCATCGTTATGTGAAGCAAGGTGTTTATGCGGAAGACTGGGGTAATGAGTCAATTGGTTTTTCAGAGAGTTTTTCAGATAAATTAGAGTAGTTTTTTTCTAGGTGCGCTGGGCGCACCCTACGCTAACTCAATAATATAATCAGCGCTTTTTAGGTGGATTTACAGGTTTAGCTTCAGAACGCTCAGGTGTATGCCCAGTTTGAGGCCTGCCATTAGGCTTATTACCTATATCACTTGGTTGATAGCCATCCCCAATAAAACAGCTTTTTATTTTATCATCGTTAATTTTATTACTCATTTGAGAACCCTATAATTTCACAAAAAATAGTTTACTAGGACAGTTGCTGTCATGTCTTATTACGTTGTGCTTCTACAGTGTAATTCTTATTAAATAGTGCGCATGTACTATTTAATATATTATCAACGCTTCTTAGGAGGATTTTTAGGCTTACTTTCAGATGTTGAAGGCCTATGCCCAGGTCTATGAGGCTCAGGTTTATAACCCTCATCACTCGGCTGATAACCCTTATCGATAATACGTTTAACAACTCGATCTTTGTTAATCTCAGTCGTCATTTAGTTCATCTCCACTATAATAGAATGATACAGACTCAGCATCTTTTAAGAAAATTATGATACCTGCACTTTGCTCTACAATCCTTTCGAAACCACCATCTGCATTTATAACCCATTCTTCATCTATATAAATTTGCTCTTCATGAGGGTAGCTTGACGAAAATGAATCAACTCCATAAGAGCCACCCAATTTTTTACCACTGTTCATATTAACTATTACCCAGCCAGTTTTCTTTTTGGCAAAGTAGTAATCCCATGGCTTTCCTATTGGATGTACAGCAAATTTCTGAAAATACTTAACCCCTCTTATCCATTTCCAGAAAAATGCCAAGCCAACAGGCGAAATGAACAATACTACGACAGCTAGTGCACCAAGAACAAAGAAACTACCTATATTCATGTAATATTTGTACGTGTAAAAACTAGGTACTATCCATAATGCATAATTTATTGAGCTATAAGAAACAGCATCAACTACCTGCTCAGAAAATTTAATGTTTGATGGATATAAAAAATTATAAGTTTTTATTGCAATAAACCCAGGCACAATAAACAAAATAAATATAATTAATTTATCAACTTCTAAAAAATTCATATTTATACGTCGCTCTATTTTATCAAACAAATGTCATTATAACTAAAACTTCTATAACATTTCATGTTTTATCCTATTCCCCAACTATCGCCAAAAACTCTTCTTCACCCACCACTTTTACGCCTAATTTCTCTGCCTTCGCCATCTTCGAGCCAGCTTTATCACCTGCCAGTAGAGCCGTTGTTTTTGCTGAGATGCTGCCTGATACTTTAGCACCAAGCGCCTGTAGTTTCGCTTTGGCCTCATCACGCGCCATGCTATCAAGTGCGCCCGTAATGACCCACGTTTGCCCATCGAGCGGCAATCCTTCTGACGCTACCTGTTCAACCTTATCCCAGTGCACGCCAGCTTCTCGTAATGCCGTGATAACTTCGATATTGTGCGGTGCGCGGAAGAATTTATAAGCAAGTTCAGCGGTGATCGCACCGACGTCAGGCGTTTGCAGTAGCTTATCGATATCAGCAGCCATCAGGCTATCAATGTCACCAAATTGCTGCGCCAAATTCTGCGCCGTCGTCTCACCGACACCGCGAATACCCAGCGCATAGATAAAGCGAGCCAATGTCGTATACTTACTGGCTTCGATAGCACTGAGGATATTCTGTACCGACTTTTCGCCCAGCTTCTCAAGCGTAATCAGCTCGTCTTGATGATTGTGCAATTGATAGATATCAGCGACTGTCTTCACCAAGCCATGCTCAAAAAAGCTAATCAACCAACTTGCGCCTAGGCCATCGATATCCATCGCCCGACGCGAGACAAAGTGAATGAGCGCCTCGACCTGCTGCGCGGGACAAAATAGCCCACCAGTGCAACGCGCCAACGCTTCATCTTTGGGCAACACCACAGGTGAGTCGCATACTGGGCAGGTCGATGGCAATGTAACGGGTTCAGAATTTTCTGGACGTTGATCTGTCCAAACACGGGTCACTTTAGGAATCACATCGCCTGCACGGTGGACGCTGACCATATCGCCTGCGCGCACATCCAAGCGCTGAATCTCGCCAAAGTTATGCAAGGTGACATTGCTGACCGTGACGCCGCCGACTTTCACAGGTTCTAATTTGCCAACAGGCGTAATCGCGCCCGTGCGTCCGACTTGCCACTCGATAGCATGCAAGCGTGTCATGACGGTTTCGGCAGGGAATTTATAAGCGGTTGCCCAGCGCGGCTCACGCGATAAAAACCCAAGCTGCTGCTGCAGCGCCAAGCTATTTACCTTGATGACCATGCCATCAATCTCAAACGGCAGCTCGCCACGTGTCTCCTTTACCGATTCATAATAAGCTTGAGCCTCACGTGGATTTTGCACTACTTCCACCGCACTGACGGTAAAGCCAATGGTCTTTAGCCATGCAAGCGCTGCCGATTGGGTTTTGATATGCTCAGGCAACCCTTGATTGACTGAATAACAGTAAAATGCGAGCGGACGGCTAGCAGCAATGGCGGGATCTAGCTGACGCAAACTCCCAGCAGCAGCATTGCGTGGATTAGCAAAAGTTTTGTCGCCCTTTTCTTCAGCAAGGCGATTCAAACGCTCAAAGCCCGCTTTCGGCATCAGCACCTCACCGCGCACTTCTAATAATGGAATATCGCTTGCAGCCGCGAGCCAAAGTGGCAAATTGCGAATGGTTTTGGCATTTTGGGTGATGTCCTCCCCAGTTTGCCCATCACCGCGTGTCACCGCTTGGACAAACTTGCCATAAGCGTATTTGAGTGACACCGCCAAGCCATCTAGCTTTAGCTCCATCTCGTATTCAGGGTTTTTCTGCGCATCGTTGAGGCGATCATTCACGCGGCGCATAAAGCCATGTAATTCATCATAATCAAAGACGTTGCCAAGCGAGAGCATCGGAATATCATGAGTGACTTGAGTAAAAGCCGATAGTGGCATATCGCCAACTTGGTTAATTGGGCTGTCTGGCTGTACCAAATCGGGATATTTTTCTTCAAGCGCCAACAAAGAGCGGCGCAACTGATCGTATTCGCTGTCTTCTAAAATGGGATTATCAAGCACATAATAGGCATAATTGTGCTGCTTAAGCGCATCGATAAAAGTGCGCATCTGGGTGACGATAGCATCATCATTTTTTATAGGATTCGCAGTATTGATGTCTTTATTAGTGTCTTTAGAGGTAAGCGGTGAGATAGGGTCAGTCATAGTCGGCGTCTTTTCTTTGCGATTCAAGATGCCGATATGATAACAAGTTTGTAGGATGCTCGGATATAGTCGTTCCTATATAAATTAGATACTGTGTCAGGCTCGCTCAGTCTACTATGTGTAGTACTTTCTCTCACCTTCCTTGTATCTAAATTATCTTGAACCGACTCTAGCATTTTGCAGAAAAATAATTCTGTTGAAAACCAAGTTTATAGAAAATCAGGCTAATAAAAAACGCGTCAACCAAAAACTAAAAAAGGCAAATAACGTCAAGCGCTATTTGCCTTTTAGAATACTGCTAATATGAATCAGCTTTTATTGATCAACCTGTATTCATACATTAAAACTAACCTTCATAATCGCGAACTTGGTTACGCAATTGCTGCTTGTATTCAGGGGTGATTGGTTCGTTCTCTTCATCGAGCATAATGGCGTCCAAATCACTTGCCATCATGTAAGCAATACTCATCATACTATCGAAGCTACGCAGCGCTTGTGGATGCGGCAGCGATAAGAATACTACCACGCCATTATAAGTATTGGTCGCCACGCTATGCGGATCAAAAGGCGCGATACCACTATCGGTGATGCCCATCATGCTAAACCAGAGCATACCGGTGCCGTCTTTTTGCTCATAGCGATGGAACATATTCATCGCGCCATAGCGCAGACCATACTTATCAATTAATGCCAATAAGTCACGACCACGGATAATTGCGGCTGGACGGTCGCGATATTGATGCGGCAAGATAGTGATATTAATGTTGTCTTTGGCATTGATGAGTGGACCGTTTTGCGCTTCATCCACTGGCTCTGAGAGATGCTGATCGAGTATCGGACTGTTATTATCGAAGCTTGGCTCGTCTGCGGTATCAATAGAGGGCATCAAGCTGTCAGTTGCCGACATCAAGCTAGAAAATGCATCAGGCTCTTGCTCGATATGCATCTGCTCAGCGGCTTCTGCAAACTCGCTATTGTCAGCACGCTGCTGCTCTGCTTGCCAGCGCACATAATCAGCATCATCTATTGTGCCAGTATCGCTGTCATTAACATCCGCATGCCCAGCTGTCAGCTGCGTATCAACATGGGTATGAGGTTGGGTCAAAGGTTCGTCTTCGACCACCGCATTTAGATAACTGCGATCAGGGGCGATACTTGTTTCGCCAGCGACTGTATCATCCAAGTCTGGCTGATCGACGATATTGCGTTCATGACGCGGTATGATAGGAATACCGTTTTTATCATAATTGACCGCTACCGCTTCAGCATTATTGCGGCGCTTAAAGCTACGAATGACCATAAATAGCCCTGCAAGCATGATAAATGCGGCAATGGCAATCAATATAAACTGAATAGCGGTCATAAGAGATACATCCTAATATATGACAAAAGGGAATACATAAGAGGGAATAAATGGCAATAGTCTAGCATGGCTAATGAATATCGTCACCATATAGTCATCGTTTACCGTGAGGCTGACACACTTGCGTGACGTTGTAATATTGTCACATCATTTCTAACTATACCACCGACAACTGCTGCCAGTTATCAATTATTTTTGCTATTCAACGCTGCTCTTAATCAGAAAGGTAACGCGCTGCCTCATCGAGTGACACACTGACCAAGGTAGAAATCCCTGCGCTTGGCATGGTCACGCCTTTTAACTCATCGGCAATCTGCATCGTTAATTTATTATGGCTGATAAAGATAAACTGCAAATCGTCTGCTAATTCATGAATAAGACTGGTAAAGCGAGCGACGTTGGCGTCATCAAGTGGTGCATCGACTTCATCCAACACACAAAATGGCGCGGGATGCTGCTTAAATATCGCAAAAATCAAGCTCAATGCAGTAAGCGTCTTTTCGCCGCCTGAAAGCACAGCGAGACGGCTGTTACGTTTGCCTTTTGGCTGTGCCATCAAGGTTAGCCCTGCCCGCCACTGTTCTGATTTTGGTGCATTAATGGGCATATCATCCGTATTGAGTGTTAAACTGGCTTGCCCGCCACCAAACACTTTGGCAAATAAATTGGCAAGCTCAATATTGACGGCATCGAGCGTCTGCATAAATAGCGTCTTGGTCGTTTCATCAATCGAAGCAATCGCCTCCGTTAACGTCTGCATACTCGCAGCAATATCGGTTGTCTGCTGCGCGAGTGGCTCTAAGCGTTCATTAACCTCTGCCAACTCTGCCACGGCAGCGAGATTGACCGCGCCAATTTTGCCTAGCTGCTGCTCAAGCTGCACGCGCTCAGCCTCAAGCTCAGCGATTTTATCTGGGCGCACACGGCGATCATGCGCAATAAAATCTGCCAATAAGTTTGAAACGCTCATCACTTGTTGCTGATGCTGTGGCTGCCGTGCTATATCCAATTGCGCTGTATATTTATGACTCACCTTATAATAAGCATCTAGCGCTTCTTGCGTATGGCTACTAGCATCCTCTAATTTTGCAGCGCTTAATGCCAACTCGGTCGAGTGATTGGCAAGCGCATTTTGCTGGGTTTGCAGTGTATTTTGCAAGCTATCCAGCTCAACCTGCTGCTGATTGTATTCTTGCTTGAGCACCGTTAACGCGGTTTCGCGTCCTGTTAATACAGCCTGCTGCTCATCGCGCGCGGTCTGTGCTGTTTGCAATGCAGCTTGCAGTGCTGGCAGTGTATTTTGCTGCTGCTCATGACGCGTCTTTAGATTTTGCTCACTTTGTAGCGACTTTTCAAATTGCGCACTTGCCCGAGTAAGACTGCTAGTGCTGTGCTCTAGACGCATTTCACTCTGTTGAATACGAAGTTGCAAGGCTTGCCAAGCGTCATCATCCGCTTGACGGATACGACTTAGCTCACTGCGCTCTGCTTGTAATTGCTGAGTTGCCGCACGAGCATCGGCAATTTGTGGCGTTAGCGCTGCTATTTTGTTTTGGATATCTTGCTGCTCATGATTGAGCGATTGTTGTTCCTGTACCAGCTCCTGTTGCTCTTGCTCAAGGGCTGCTTTATCAGCATTGAGGCGGTGGCTGTCCGCTTGCAAACGTTCAGCGTTAGCGCGCTGAGTAGTGAGCTTTTGCTGATACTGATGCTTATCGCGGGTTAATTGCTCAGCTTGCGCGCGTGTTTCTTCTAAGCTGACAGTCATTGCATCATAGTTACGCTGGTTATTAGCAATCGCCTTTTGCTGGTCTTGTATCTTGCTTTCAAAACCATCAAGCAAGTTCTCTAACGCTTGTAAACGGCTGCGCTGCTGCAAACGCTGAGTTAAAAATTGGTTATTGCCGTTATTGCTATCGTTTTTTTCATCTTGCGCACCAGCAAATTTACTGAGATTAATCGTACCCTGATTACTAATAATCCAGCCGTCAGTCGTTAGTAAAATAGCTGACGATGGCAATGCTTTTAAAATCTCAGCAAGCGCTTCTAACGTTTGCCTATTATCTGTCTCAGGCTGTGTAATATATAAATAGCACTGCTGCCAAAGCGCTAAGTTCGGTGCGCTAATCAGCTGTGATAAAGGCAATATTGATTCAACCAAGTTATCTGGCAAATCGCTGATAAATGGCGTTGAATCTGTACCATTTGTCTGAGCAGATAGCCACAAGCTGTGACCTGTCTCTAATAGGGTTTTATCGTTTGCACTAGCAGCCGTGTTTCGTGCCGTTTGATAAGTAAACAGATTGGCAAAGTCATGCTCAAGCACCTGCCATAAACTGTGCGGTTTCTCAGAGTCATCGCTCGCGTTATCAACATTTAGTTGATAAGTTTGGTTAGAAACCAGCACATGGCTGTCTAACCACAATGCCAACACACTATCAAGTAGCTCTGCATGCTGCTGCCCTTTTGCGCTTAACTCAATCTGGTCACGCAAGGTGGTAATGGTCAATTGGCTATAGTCGCTGACTATTTTGCTTTCTAAATCACTTTTAACATCAGCAGTTTTTGCATCAGCAGACTGTTGCGATTTTGGTGTCGGCTTAGGATGCAATATTTGATGCAGGGTATCGTACTCACCTGCCAATACGGCGTGGCGCTTCTCACTCTCGCTCAACTCGCGCTGCTGCGTATGCAATTGCTGTTGTAAATCCTGCGCTTGCGGTTGTAGCTCAGACAGTCGCTCATCGACGCTGTCTTGTTGGCGTTCAATCTGCTGCAATTGTTTGTTTAGCTCAGCAACTTGCGCCACTAACGTCTGCTGCAAATTATTCGTATCAGAATTATCTTGCAAACCAGCACTTGCAACTGGTGATAGCGACTGTTGTAATTGCTGCCATAAATGCTGCCAGTTTGTATGACGACGCTGCCACTTATCATGGTTTTGCTGATAACGTTTTTGTGCTTGGTTATTAATGGCTTGCTGCTGCTCAAACGAACGCGCAGTATCTTGCAGGCGTGACAGCTTGTTTTGCGCATCATGGTAGGCGCGCTGTAATGGTTGCTCGTTGCGTTTATGCGCTTCACGTTTAGTCGTTAATTCAATAAGCTTCGGATGCAATGCTTCTAGCACAGTCTGCTGCTCGGCTTGCTCAGCTTTTAAGCGCTCAATCTCATCGACTGCTTGCTCACGCTGCTGCTCTAAACTGGCAAGCTGTTGCTCAATAGCAGTCAGCTGTGACTTGGCATCACCTAATTGATGCTCTGCTTTTTGATAGCTTAGCTGCTGTTGATAATGGTTACTTTGAGCATCGTCTTTGAGCCATTGCTCTTGATTGATATGCGCGGCAAGTTTATCTTGCTTGGCTTTTAGGGTGTCATAGTTGGCTTGTAAAGTTGATACTTCAGTGGCGCTGCGCTCATGCGCTATTTTTTGCTGCTGCTGAGTATGCTTGGCTTGATAGAGCTGCTGAATGGCGAGCTGCTGCTTAATATCAGCAAGCGTTAGCGCTAATTCCTCATAACGCTCAGCACTGGCGGCTTGTTTAGACAGACGTTTTTGTTGGTTGACCAGCTCGCTTTGCATATCATGCAGGCGTGCTAAATTATCTCTAGTTTTCTCGAGCTTCTTTTGCGTTTCTTCACGTCGAGCTTGATAGCGCGACACCCCTGCCGCCTCTTCGATAAATTCACGCAGCTGCATGGGGCTAGACTCAACGATACGCCCAATCATGCCTTGTTCAATCACCGCATAGCTACGTGCGCCAAGTCCCGTACCCAAAAACACGTCGACCACATCACGGCGACGACAACGCGTACCGTTGATAAAATAATCCGAGCGCCCTTCTTTATTTACCTGACGACGAACGGACAGCTCTTGATACAGATTAAATTCATGGCGAATACCGTTTTGCTCATTTTGCGTATGCTCAAAGGTTAGCTCAACGCTAGCGACACTTTTGGCGGCTTTATCTTGCGTACCCGCAAAGATAACATCACTCATCGCCCCGCCACGCAGCTGCTTGGCAGAGGTCTCGCCCAGCACCCAACGAATGGCATCAATGACGTTGGATTTGCCACAGCCGTTCGGCCCAACGATGGCGGTGATACCATGACGAAAGGTAAAAGTCGTAGGATTGGCAAAGGATTTAAAGCCTGCCAGCTTTAGAGATTTTAGGCGCATGAAGGATCAGTAAATATGGCGAAAACAGGCGGCTATTCTACCTCAAATTGTGCTAAATTTTTAGGGTTTGTGACAGATGCTATAATATGGCTTAAAATAATAATTATTCATATAACTATCAAAAAATAAGAGTATAAAAATGCCTAACTATAATCCGCAAGAACTACAGCAAAAATATGAGCAATGGTGCGAGCTGCATCGTCAACAGCTTGAGGCGCAGCAGCAGTTTTTGCAAGCTGAAGCATTGCAAAATGAGTTGAAAAATTACTACCTAGACCCGCAATGGATGGCAGATCGTGAAGCGGATCTGCCAATTGAGTATTCATGTGATGAATACTCTATCTTTAGTGAAGATGCGCTGTGGAGTATGCTCAGCGACCATGATGAGCTAGCAAGAAAATGGATGCGTTTGGGGCTGGATGCGATTGATAAAAAATAGGATTTCTTTAAAATTAATAAAAGATAGTAAATAAATAAAGATACTTCTAAGGAGTGGCTATTTGTGTATATTCATTAGCATATTGTTTGATAACCTTTAATAGTTTGTCAGCCTCTCTATCAAATGCCTGTTTAATGATCTCACATTGCTCAAAACTACCAGCATATAGTTCAGTGTATAAGTCGATCAGTTGCTTAGAGAACTTTTCATAGTCCTCCTCTAATAATGGGAAGTGCAACATAATCAATGTTTCTACTTCTGTCATCAACATCATAAACGTCTCTATGGGAACGATTAAACTTTCACCTCTAGAGCGAAAGTAGATACCCTCGTGAACCATATAGGTTAATTTATATAATTTGATAATCAACTGCTCATATTTCTCTCGTTTAAATACTTGTATTTCTTTTTTATATTCTAGTCCTAACTTTAGAAGATCACGCTTGTGGTTTTGCCAATTTAATATAGAACTCGTTGCAAATGAAATTGCTCCCCCTAAAGCAACACTTAGAAGACTCACTAATACTACATCCATTCATCACCTTCCTAAAAACACTGCCTAAGTTAGAGTATAAATTTCTAGAGAATTCCAATCCCGCTTAACAACAGCTGCCCGCCTGCAAACAATAACAACACCCCAAAGGCACGCTTAAGCGTTAGCGCAGGCAACTGGTGCGCAAGCTTGGCACCGACTTTTGCCATCGCAAAGCTAGCGACAGAAATACATAAAAATCCCGTGATATGCACAAAGCCTATCGTGCCCTCAGGCAGATTGACAACATCTTGCCCGAACCATGCAAACCCTGCCGCGCCAGCCAATGCAATCGGTAAGCCACAAGCGGCAGATGTGCCGACCGACTGCTTCATCGGTAACCCCGCCCAATTTAAAAACGGTACGGTTAAGCTGCCACCGCCAATACCAAAAATAGACGACGCCATGCCAATCCCTGTACCCGCGCTAAACTGTACGCCAGTTGACGGTAGCGGTTTACCCAGCTGCTCTTTATTGGACAAAAACAGCATTTTTAAAGCAACCAATAACGCGCCGACACCGATGATGGCTTGCAATACTTTACCGTCAATCATATCGGCAATACCAGCTCCCACCAAACTACCGATGACCAAGCCGAGTGCCATTTTGCGCCATACTTCCCAGCGCACGCCGCCACGCTTATTGTGCGCAGTCATTGAGCTGATCGAGGTCACAACGATGGTCGCCAGTGACGTACCAATCGCCAAATGGGTCACCACTTCTGGTGAAAAATCATAAGCGGTAAAAATCCATACCAATGCTGGTACGATAATCATGCCGCCGCCAACGCCAAATAGACCTGCACTGACACCCGCAAATGCCCCTGCAATCACAAACCACACATATAACATCATCGAATCAGCCTTTTATCACACTTATTTTTATAAAAATTCTTTAGTTTTATAATCACTTGCCTATCGCATTTGCTAAATCATAATCCGACCTTTATGCTGTTTATTTGATACTGTCTAATCGTGACAATCTCATGACAATCGCCCAGTATAACAAAGATTATCCACGCTATATTAACCACATCGACGAAACTTATGCCGCCATTTTCCAATTTTTCTGACGACTCATTAGAGCTTCATCATTTACCACAGCTGAACCATCGCCACCTTGTCAGCAGTGCCTCTACCAATAGCGAGCTAATAGCAGATGTACAACATGGCACGTTAAATGCTGCGCAGATGCATCTACTGACCGCTGAAACCCAAAGTGCAGGTCGTGGGCAGCACGGGCGCTCGTGGCAATCACCGCGCGGCAATGTCTATCTGTCGTTATATCACCCTGTTCATCTGCCGATTAGCGGTCTACTGTCGCTGATTATCGGCGTTGAACTGGCAAAAATGCCCGTTATTCAAATATTAAATGAGCAATTGCACGCGCAAGGATTGACGCCAATTGGGGTAAAATGGGCAAATGATTTGGGCTTTTATCAACCGCCATCTGACTCAGTGTCAAATGGGCCCAAACTGGCAGCACAGACCCTACCTTTTAATAAACTTGCGGGTATTTTAATAGAACCTGTTACCCAAACGGGCAAATTGGTCGGCGTGGTGATGGGCGTAGGACTTAATGTACAGGCAACGCCCAAACTCACTGCGAAGACCTCTGAAGGCATGAGTTATCAGGCGATTAGCCTACAGGATATTTATGAGAGGCTAAAACCAGAGACAGATATTGTGAGTCTGCCAAGCCTAAAAATACTTTACCAACAAATGAGTAAAGCGCTGCTAGCCGCGATGACACGCTTTGAGCATCTAGGATTAGAGAAGCCCACTGGTCAAAGCTATAATTTGGACAGCTTTTTAAAACAGTTTGATTCGATGGACGCATTGGCAGGATTACGCTTGCACGTTACTCAAGAGCATAACGGTAAAACAGATAGCATCACAGGTTATGCTTGTGGTCTTGATACACATGGATGTTTGCAATTGCGTCAAGATAGCGGTAAGATTTCTGCGCTTTTTACCGGACGCATCGACGTTATTGATAAGGCTTAAATCAAAGACCCAATGGGCACGATATAAAGGGATTTTTATGCTCTGGTTAGATCTTGGCAACACCCGTCTAAAATACTGGCTCACCGATGATATCGGACAAATAGTCGCGCATGATGCCAAGCAACATTTGCAAGCGCCTGCCGAACTACTGATGGGTTTGACCGATCGCTTCGAGCGTTATGCGCCTGATTTTATTGGTATCTCATCGGTGCTGGGCGACGATTTGAATGTTAAAGTGTCAGAGACGTTAGGTCGTCTGAATATTCCGTTTGAGTTTGTCCATGTCGATGCCGCGCATGCTTTGATGAAGAGTGCTTATAATGACGAACAGCTTGGCTGTGATCGTTGGCTACAGATGCTCGGCGCCGTGGATAAGAAAAAACGTCAATGCGTGATTGGCTGCGGTACTGCGGTGACCATTGACTTGATTGATCATGCTGAGCATTTGGGCGGTTATATTTTCCCCAGTATTTATCTGCAACGTGAGTCACTGTTTTCGGGCACTAAGCAAATCACCATCTCCAATGGCACCTTTGATAGTGTGGGTCAAGGCATGACCACACAAGATGCGGTACATCGCGGTATCTTGCTCTCTATCGTCGGTGCCATCAATGAGATTAGCCATCGCCATCCCAACTTTGAAGTCATCATGACGGGTGGTGATGCAGCTATTATTTCTCAGCATGTTAATCGACCAGTACGTTTGCGTGATGACTTATTGTTGAATGGTCTGGCACGATATTTTGATCATACCAAACAGTCGTAATCATTTTATGAACCTTATAAAATGATTAATAAAAAAGCAGTACGTTTTAGGCGTACTGCTTTTTTGGTTTAAACACGTCTAACTTCTCTATTACTACCTATGGCACTGTAAAAATGATAGGTAAGCTAAAACTTGCCATTACGGCTTTTCCTTTAACCATGACTGGTTTCATTCGGCCGCTTCTTACCTGTCGAATAGCATTCTCATCCAAGCATTGATTACCGCTGCTTTTTTTGAATTGTACTCTAGTAATTTTGCCTTGTTTATCAATCGATCCATATAACAAGAGAGTGAGCTTATCGCCGGTACTCATAGTGTTTATACAATGAGATTCGATTCTCAAAATAGGTCTTACCACCCAATTTGCATTGCTAATAGAAATTTGAGTAACGGGTTCACGATTAGACAAATCAACCAGCTCTGCCTGTGCAGGCACCATACTCGCTGTCATCGTAAATAATGCAAACAGAGTGGTTAACAGACCATAAGTACTGATAGATTTTATGTTGGTAAGAAAATGAGAAGCTGTCTTGTTGGAAGCTATGTGATTAAGAGCGAACTTGGTATTTCGTTTACGAATCATTATAAAAGTCTTTTATTTAAGTCATTAAAAAGTGCCACGCTATGAAAGACATAACGTAGCACGTTTTTAGTTTTACAGTGAACATAATTCGATAAAAATTAGCTAATTATTTATACCTATTAGTATTATTTGGTCTCATTAAACAACTCACGACCGACCAACATACGGCGAATTTCACTGGTACCTGCACCGATCTCATATAGCTTGGCATCGCGCCAGTAGCGACCAAGTGGATACTCATTGGTATAGCCGTTACCGCCAAATATTTGAATGCCTTCGCCTGCCATCCAAGTGGCTTTTTCGGCACACCATAAAATCACACTGGCACAGTCTTTACGCACTTCTCGGCTATGACCAGCACCGCGCTGATCTAGCATGTCGAGATTTTTACCAACGGTATATAAGAAGCTGCGTCCTGCTTGCAGTATCGTATACATATCTGCCACTTTACCTTGGATAAGCTGGAACTCGCCGATGGCTTGACCAAACTGCTTGCGATCATGGATATAAGGCACAACATTGTCCATCACCGCTTGCATGATACCGATAGGACCCGCAGCCAATACAGCACGCTCATAATCTAGCCCACTCATCAGTACCTTAACGCCTTCATTGAGGCCGCCCAAGATGTTTTCGCTCGGTACGGTCACATTGTTAAAAGTCATCTCACCCGTATGGCTACCACGCATGCCGAGTTTGTCCAGCTTTTGTGCTGTGCCAAAACCTTCCATACCTTTTTCAACGATAAAGGCTGTCATGCCTTTGCCGCCTAGCTCAGGATTGGTCTTCGCATAGACCACCATCACATCCGCATCAGGGCCATTGGTGATCCACATTTTAGTGCCGTTTAACACGTAACTGCCGTCTTTTTCTTCAGCTTTAAGCTTCATGCTAACGACGTCTGAGCCAGCACCCGTCTCACTCATTGCCAAGGCACCGATGAACTCACCGCTGACCAGTTTTGGCAAATACTTGTGTTTTTGTGCTTCAGAACCGTTACGTTTGATTTGGTTGATACATAGGTTTGAGTGCGCACCATAGCTCAACGCTACCGATGCCGAAGCGCGGCTGATTTCTTCCATCGCGACCATATGTGCGACATAGCCCATATTAGAGCCACCGTACTCTTCAGGAACAGTGATGCCATGTAGACCGATATCACCCATCTTTTGCCATAAATCCATGGGAAACTCGTCACTACTGTCAATCTCGGCAGCACGCGGGGCGATTTCATTGGTTGCAAACTGCTGTACCATATCGCGTAATGCATCAATATCTTCGCCAAGCTGAAAATTCAATCCAGGTAAACTCATAACTATTCCTTGTGTTTTGATGTTTTTAAATTTCGATTTTTAATATTTTTTTAAAACCACTATAACTGTATTTATAATGTCATTTTTGAAGTCACAGTCAATCCACTATACTAATTAAGACTGACGTTTATTAATGGCGTTTATTGATGATGGCACGTGCCACATTTGAGCCATTTGGACGCTTTAAAAACGCACTGATACGCTCGCCTGCCACGACTAATTTATCTAAGTCGATACCAGTGCTGATACCCATACCATGCAGCATATACACCACATCTTCGGTCGCGACATTGCCTGTTGCGCCTTTGGCATAAGGACAGCCGCCCAGTCCAGCCACTGAGGTATCAAATTCGCTAACACCCATTTGTAGTGCGGCTAGCGTATTGCTCAATGCTTGACCGTAAGTGTCATGAAAATGACCCGATAGCATAGAGATATCAGTATATTCTAGAGCTGCCTGCAGGGCTCGTTGCACTTTGAGCGGCGTACCAACACCAATGGTATCGGCAATACCAATTTGCTCTGAACCAATCTCTACCAGACGCTTAGTCACATACGCTACTTGGCTTGGGTCAATGTCGCCTTCATAAGGACAGCCAACCGTACAAGAGATTACGCCTCGTACTTTGATACCCTGCGCTTTTGCCGCAGCAGCTACTGGTGCAAAGCGCTCAATACTCTCATCAATACTACAGTTGATGTTTTTTTGGCTAAAGGTCTCGCTAGCTGAGCCAAAAATAACGATTTCGTCAGGACGGTGCAAAATAGCATTTTCAAAACCGCGCATATTGGGTACTAAGACTGAATAGCAAACCTCTGTATGCCGCGTAGGTGCGAGCACGTCAAGCAGCGCGCTATTATCGCCCATCTGTGGCACCCACTTTGGCGAGACAAAGCTTGTTGCTTCTAGCTTTTTGACACCTGCCGCAATCAAATCATTGATAAGCGCTTGCTTAACCTCAGTCGGTACCGTCGTTGACTCATTTTGTAGTCCATCACGCGGGCTGACATCAACGATTCTGACATGGCTTGGATATGAATGGTTTGGATACGAATGGCTCATGCTTGTCGTCCTTATTGTTATTCGCCTTTTTATGAGACTTTTTTATTAGGCTTGGTCAGCTATTCGCTCTCAGTATTTTCGCCAGCATCAATGCGCAATAGCTCATCACCATCAGCGACCAAATCACCGGCTGCAAATAGCAATTCTGCCACCACCCCATCCGTCGGTGCAGTAATGGTATGCTCAATTTTCATCGCTTCAATGACAGCTAATGGCTCACCTTTTTTCACGGTATCGCCAACAGCTACTTTGAATGCAACCACTTGTCCTGGCATTGGTGACTTCAAGCTACCAACCGCGGCAGACTCTTCGCCCACGTGCGCCATAATATCAATAAGCATAATCTCATCACGTCCACTATCGGTGAACACATAGACCGTCTCGTTATTCACCCAGCTTTGTGCACTGATACGTGCACCCTCTAACCATAGCGTATGATTGTGCTCGTCGCTACTGGCATAGCTCACTTGACCTTCATAAACCATTTCTATCTCAGCAGCGACATTGATATTGCTATTATCCTGCGTATTCGCGACTTCTTTTTCGATAACGAGCGTAAAGCTACTGAGGTTATCGCTACCTTTTTTACTATCAGAACAACTTGCATTGTGCCAATTGCTGATGCGAGCACTGTATGATTGCTCATCATAAACCAAGCTAAATGAGCGAGTGTAATCACTATAGGCACGGAAGCCGGTAGGTTTACTAAATGGGTCGATATCTGACTCTTGCGTTGCCATCTCGCTGGCAAGTTGCCGAGTAATGGCGGTCACAACCAGCGTCGATAATGCCAAAGGCTGCTGATTAAAAATCGCATCACGCTCGTGCTCAATCAATGCCGTATCGAGATTGGCTTTGCTAAAAGATTCTGTATTTAAGATATAGCGTAAAAATGCCGCGTTATTCGGTAAACCCACGATACGCGTTTGGGCAAGTGCTCGATCAAGCTTGGCTAACGCTTGCGCTCGCGTTGGCGCATGAACGATCAGCTTGGCAATCATAGAGTCATAAAACGGGCTAATCACATCACCTTCGCGCACGCCATCATCGATACGTACGCCAGTACCGTCTTTATCAATCATAAAGGTACTGTGTTCAGGTTTTTGATACGTAAACAACGTACCGGTCGCGGGCAAGAAGCTATTGTCAGGATTTTCGGCACAGATGCGCGCCTCAATAGCATGACCGTTGATAGTCAGATCGGCTTGGGTTTTTGGTAATGGATGACCTGCCGCGACCAAGAGCTGCCACTCAACCAAATCGACACCAGTAATCGCTTCACTGACTGGATGCTCAACCTGCAACCGCGTATTCATTTCCATAAAATAAAAATTCATAGAATCTTCGCGCTGCTCAACGATGAACTCAACCGTGCCTGCGCCGACATAATCGACCGCGCGAGCCGCTTCGATAGCGGCGGTTCCCATCGCCTCACGCATCGCAATATCAACACCCGGTGCAGGCGCTTCTTCTAATACTTTTTGGTGACGGCGCTGTACGGAACAATCACGTTCAAACAAATGCACATAGTTACCATGCGTATCACCAAATACTTGGATTTCGATATGGCGTGGTTTTAATGCGTATTTTTCAACCAATACTTTATCATCACCAAAGCTGGTAATGGCTTCACGGCGACAGGAGTCTAATAAATCAATAAAATCACTGCTTTTTTCAACGATACGCATGCCTTTACCACCGCCACCTGCACTGGCTTTGATCAAGACAGGATAGCCAATACTATCTGCTTGCTGCTGCAAAAATTCTGCATCTTGATTATCACCATGATCGCCCGGTATCAGTGGCACGCCCGCTATCTCCATCAACCGCTTGGACTCAGACTTGCCGCCCATAGCGCGGATAGCATCAGCTGAAGGGCCAATAAATACCAGCCCTGCATCCTGACAGGCTTGCGCAAAGTCAGCATTTTCGCTTAAAAATCCATAACCCGGATGAATCGCTTGTGAACCAGTTTCAAGCGCTATCGCGATAATCGCGTCACCTTTTAGATAGCTGTCTTTCGGTGCTGAGCCACCTAAATAAATCGCTTCATCGCAGACAGCCACATGCTTGGCTTCGCGATCCGCATCAGAGTAAACAGCGACGGTGCTGACACCCAGACGCTTGGCAGTCGCGGCTACTCGGCAGGCAATTTCACCACGGTTGGCAATTAGAATTTTAGAAAACATAACTATCCCTGTGTGTTATCGTTTTTATTTGAGGTCTTATCTATTTACTCATTTGTCTCTTGTGCATTATTAATCTGCCGTCAACCAATTGGGCTTACGTTTTTGCAAAAAGGCTTGCACGCCCTCTTTACCTTGCTCTGATGAGCGAATATCAGCGATACCTTTTACTGTATCGGTGATCAGCTCATCAGTGATGGGCGCACCAGCGACGTCGTGTAATAGCTGCTTGCAAGTTTTGACTGCATCAGGGCTATTTTTGACGATTTTGCTACAAAATATAGCGACCTCATCAGCCAGCCATTCTTCGCTAACTCGCTCATGGATAAAGCCAAGCTGACGTGCTTTTTTGGCATCAAATACTTCAGCACTTAAGAAATAACGCTGCGATGCTCTAGCACCCAGTGCTCGGATGACATAAGGGCTAATCGTTGCAGGCGTTAAGCCTAAACGCACTTCGCTTAGGCAGAAGTTAGCAATTTTGACAGCGATGGCAACATCACAGACGGCTACCAATCCCATGCCGCCTGCATAAACATCACCTTGAATAGCCGCAACCGTTGGCTTAGGGCACTCATAAATAGTCTTAAGCATCTGTGCTAATTTGTCTGCGTCTGCTAAGTTTTCTTCATAGCTATAATCTGCCATGGCACGCATCCAATTCAAATCGGCTCCTGCACAAAAGGCCTTGCCAGCAGCTGCTAGCACAATGACACGTACCTCATCATCAGCACCAAGCGTATTAAATGCATCGGTTAGCTCAGCTATCATTTCATCGTTAAAAGCATTGCGTATCTCAGGGCGATTTAATGTCACCGTAGCAACGTGCTGCTCCACTTTAACCAATAGGCTTTTATAATTTTTATCACTGTCTTTTTGCATAACTTTCTCTATATTTTTATGTAAATACTTAAACCAACGCTTGGTCAATCCATAATAATGTTAATACAAGAAAACCGAATGTAGATGTACAAATCGTACTTCAAATGAGGTTGATGCAGTAGCCGCTTATTATGGGAAGGTCTGAAAATGCTTACATCCTAAAAACACCAAAAGTCGTCTCTTCGATCGGAGCGTTATAGGCAGCGCTTAACCCTAATGCCAATACATGACGTGTATCAGCAGGGTCAATTACGCCATCATCCCACATGCGCGCGGTGGCATAATATGGGTGACCTTGCTTTTCATACATATCGAGAATCGGCGCTTTAAATGCAGCTTCATCATCATCACTCCATGCCTCGCCTTTACGATCAAAATTGTCACGCTTGACCGTTGCCAAGACCGATGCTGCTTGCTCGCCACCCATTACCGAGATGCGCGCATTTGGCCACATCCATAAGAAGCGCGGACTATAAGCGCGGCCACACATGCCGTAGTTACCGGCACCGAATGAACCACCGACAATGACCGTGAATTTTGGTACTTTAGCATTGGCGACTGCCATAACCATTTTGGCACCATGACGTGCAATGCCTTCGTTTTCATATTTGCGACCGACCATAAAGCCAGTGATGTTTTGCAGGAATACCAATGGGATTTTGCGTTTGCAGCACAGCTCAATAAAGTGCGTGCCTTTTTGCGCTGATTCACTAAATAAGATGCCGTTGTTGGCGATGATACCGACTGGCATTCCTTCGATATGAGCGAAGCCGCAAACCAGCGTCGTGCCAAATCGTGATTTAAATTCATCAAAAGCACTGTCATCGACGATACGAGCAATGATTTCTTTGATATCAAATGGCTTGCGCTTGTCCGTTGGAATGACGCCATATAGCTCTTTGGCATCATAGCGTGGTGGACGCGGTTTGATTTGATTGGGCACTTGCTTCGCAGGACGATTTAGATGGCTAACAATGTTGCGCGCAATCGACAACGCATGGGTATCGCTTTGTGCTAAGTGATCGACGACCCCAGACAGACGGGTATGTACATCGCCGCCGCCCAAATCTTCGGCAGTAACTTCTTCACCTGTCGCCGCTTTGACCAGTGGAGGACCACCCAAAAAGATAGTACCTTGGTCTTTCACGATAATAGACTCATCACTCATCGCTGGCACATAAGCCCCGCCAGCCGTACAGCTGCCCATGACCACGGCAATCTGTGGAATACCTGCCGCACTCATATTGGCTTGATTGAAAAAGATGCGACCAAAGTGCTCTTTATCAGGGAACACATCATCTTGATTGGGTAAGTTAGCCCCGCCTGAATCCACCAAATAAACACAAGGCAAATTGTTTTCTTGCGCGATTTCTTGTGCACGCAGATGTTTTTTGACCGTCATTGGATAATAAGTGCCGCCCTTTACCGTGGCATCATTACAGACGATCATACACTCAATACCATTGATACGACCGATACCCGCAATCACGCCCGCCGCTGGAATCTCTTCGCCATACATATCGTGCGCTGCCATCGGTGCCACTTCTAAAAATGGCGTACCTACATCGAGCAAACGCTCGACACGCTCACGAGGCAAGAGTTTGCCACGGGCTAAATGCTTGGCACGGGCACGCTCTGAACCGCCTTGCACGACTTTACGCAAGTGACCATATAAGTCATCGACCACCGCTTGCATGGCGGCACTGTTTTGCTGAAAGTCGCTTGAGTTTGGACTCAGTTTACTGGTTATGATAGCGCTCATGATATCCCTTTTTCTTTAATACGTAGATACGTAAATGCGAGTGGCTTTTTTCTTTTAGTCTTGACTCATAATAATAATTTTCAATATAACAGATGCTAAATAGTCTTTAGTATTACAGATTAAATAATCATCTGACTACAAACCCAGCTCTTCTTTCATTTGTTCAATGATTTTATATTTCTGAATTTTGCCAGTGATGGTCATTGGATATTCGGTCACGAAACGATAATAAGTCGGTACTTTGTAATGGGCAATATGCTCGCTACAGAACTGGCGAACTTCCTCTTCTGTCAAACTGTCTGCTTCTTTAGGGATAATCCATGCCGCAAGTACTTCACCATATTTTTTATCAGGAATACCGACGATTTGCACATCCCGAATCTTAGGATGACGATACAGATAGTTTTCGATTTCGACGGGATAGATATTCTCGCCGCCGCGAATGACCATATCTTTACTACGACCAACGATTTTGACATAACCGTCCTCATCCATGGTTGCCAAATCACCCGTATGCATCCAACCATCTTGGATGGCTGCGCGGGTTTTGAAGCGACTGCCCCAATAGCCTTTCATCACTGAATAGCCACGTGTAAGCAGTTCACCTGTCTCGCCCAATGCGACAGTCTCACCCGTTTCCGTATTGACAACTTTGACTTCAAGTGCAGGCTGCACTAAACCAACAGTCGATACTTGCTTATCAAGCGGCGTATGTTCATTGGTCTGACAAGATACGGGACTGGTCTCTGTCATGCCATACGCAATGGTGACCTCACTCATGTGCATCTCGTCGATGACGCGGCGCATGACTTCAATCGGACAACTAGAGCCTGCCATGATGCCCGTACGCAAAGTCGATAGATCAAAGTTTTTAAACTCCGGATGGTCAAGCTCAGCGATAAACATCGTTGGCACGCCATGTAGACCCGTACACTTCTCTTCTTCGACTGCTTGCAATACCGTCAGCGGCTCAAAGCCATCGTTCGGATAGACGATACAACCGCCATGCGTCAGAATCGCTAAATTACCGAGCACCATACCAAAGCAATGATATAAAGGTACTGGAATACACAGTCTATCTTCTTCAGTAAGGTTCATGGCCTCACCGATGAAGTAACCGTTGTTAAGAATATTACGATGGCTTAAAGTCGCACCTTTTGGCGTACCAGTCGTGCCACTGGTGAACTGGACATTGATGGCATCGGTGTTCTTGAGCTGGGCTTGGCGCTCGGCAACACGTGGGTCGTTGGCATCGCCTTCCGCCATCCATGCAGAGAATTTCTGCATAAAGCCAAAGGTTTCTTCAGATGCTGGCTCATCAATCCAGATGATACGCTCAATCGTCGGAATCTCGACCAAATCAAGCTGGGTGTAGTCTTTATGATAAATTTCAGGACACAGTTCGCGGATTAAACTGGCGTAATCGCTGGTTTTAAAATGGCGCATTAGCACAAGCGCTGAGCAGCCCAATTTATTCAAGGCATATTGCAGCTCAAAGGTACGATAGGCAGGATTGATATTGACAAGGATAATACCGGCTTTTGCCGTTGCTAATTGCATGAGCAGCCATTCAGCATTATTGTGTGACCAGATACCGATGCGATCACCGATTTCCAGCCCCATTTCAATCATGGCACTCGCTAACTGATTGACTTGCTGTTGCAGTTCTCGGTAGGTCCAGCGAATATTTTGATGGCGAGAAACCAAGGCTTCGCGCTCTGGATATTTGGATACAATAGCATCAAAAAAGTCACCGATAGTCGCTTCAATGAGCGGTACATCAGGACCTTTATCATAGCTTTGGGTAAGCGGTGCATTTGCTGAGCGTGCGCCCATATTAATACTAGGAATGCTATTTAGAATAGTATCAAAATCAATTTGAGTCGCATCAAAATCAGAAGTTTGCGTCATAACGAGTCCTTTCGTTTTACTTTTTATGGTGCTTATTAGTCGCCTATCACCGATTCATTCTTCCTTGAACAGGTATTAACTAGCGTTAGCTACTATACCGTCTTAAATCGAAGACTGTCAATAATAGTAATACAATATGTATCATTTAAAATGATATTATAAGATAAATTCATCAGTCATGATTAAGTGACGAATTTCTTGAATGACTTAAATCAAAAAATCCAGCCTTATCACACATAGAAAAAAGCTGGCTTTTCCAGTGGTTAATAGTCTCAAATCACTCCAGACCCAATTCTTTTATCATTTGCTCAACGATTTTGAATTTCTGAATTTTACCAGTGATGGTCATTGGATATTCATCAACGAAACGAAAGTAGGTCGGCACTTTATAATGAGCAATATGGTCACAACAAAACTGCCTTACCTCTTCTTCGCTTAAGCTATTTGGCTCTTTTGTAATAATCCACGCCGCGAGTACCTCACCGTACTTTTTATCAGGAACACCAACAATTTGTACATCGCGAATCTTCGGATGACGATAGAGATAGTTCTCAACTTCTACTGGATAGATATTTTCGCCGCCGCGAATGACCATGTCCTTGCTACGACCCACCACAGTGATGTAGCCATCTTCGTCCATTACCGCCAAATCACCCGTATGCATCCAGCCATCAGTAATCGCCGCGCGTGTTTTAAAGCGGCTGCCCCAATAGCCTTTCATCACCGCGTAGCCATAAGTGAGTAATTCGCCCGTCTCTCCAATCGGGACGACATCACCCGTTTCAGTGTCGACAATTTTGACCTCAAGCGCGGGCAGTACCATCCCTACGGTAGAGACTCTTTTTTCGAGTGGCGTCTGCGAGCTGGTTTGACAAGAAGCTGGACTGGTCTCGGTCATGCCATAAGCAATCGTCACCTCGCTCATGTGCATTTTATCCATGACGCGGCGCATGACCTCAATCGGACAGCTAGAGCCGCCCATAATACCAGTACGTAAGCTGGTCAAGTCAAAACTGTCGAAGTCTGGATGATCGAGCTCTGCGATAAACATCGTCGGTACGCCGAGCAAGGCGGTACATTTTTCTTTTTCGACTGTTTGCAATACGGTGAGCGGATCAAAACCATCGTTGGGATACACCGCGCAGCCACCATGGGTCAAAATGGCTAAGTTACCACCCACCATCCCAAAGCAGTGATAAAGTGGTAATGGAATGCATAGCCTATCTTCCTCTGTCAGCCTCATACCTTCGCCAAGGAAGTAGCCATTATTGAGGATATTGCGGTGGCTTAGGGTCGCACCTTTTGGCGTACCTGTCGTCCCACTGGTAAACTGCACACTAATAGCATCGGTATTCTTAAGCTGGGCTTGGCGTGCAACTACGCGAGGGTCGTTTGCGTTACCCTCTGCCATCCAAGCGGAGAATTTCTGCATAAAATTAAAATTCTCATCGCTTTCTGAGTCATCAATCCAAATGATGCGCTCAATCGTTGGAATCTCCACCAAGTCCAATTGCTGATAGTTCTTATGATAAATCTCGGGACATAGCTCACGAATCATTTGCGTATAGTCGCTGCTTTTGAAATGACGCATCAATACCAATGCCGAACAGCCCAGCTTATTCAGCGCATATTGCAGCTCAAAGGTACGATAAGCAGGATTAATATTGACGAGGATAACGCCGACTTTCGCGGTTGCCAATTGCATCAACAGCCATTCAGCATTATTGTGTGACCAGATACCGATGCGATCACCGATTTCTAGCCCCATTTCAATCATGGCACTCGCTAACTGATTAACTTTCTCTTGTAGTTCGCGATACGTCCAGCGAATATTTTGATGACGAGAAACCAAAGCTTCACGATCAGGATATTTATTGACAATGGCATCAAAAAAATCACCGATGGTCGCCTCAATCAGCGGCACATCAATGCCTTTATCATGGCTTTGGGTGAGTGGCGCATTTGCTGAACGCACGCCTACATTAACTTTGGGGATATTATTGAGAATATTGTTATTAGGCGTACTTTCATTAATAATGCTGTCAAAATCGGTAATCTGAGTCATCACGAGTCCTTTCGTTTTGCTGTTTGGTGTTTAATGTTTGTACTGATATAAAACTGATTATTAGACAACTTTCTATAATCATAGAAAGTAAAAATGTGCTACTACCGTAAACACGATATTCTTCCTTGAATATGTTTGTTCAATAGACATGATAGTCAAATCACGCTCCAACCAATATAGCGCCTTAAACAAAAGACTGTCAATCATATAGATACAGTGCGTATCGATTATGATTAATCTAAAAAGTAATAGCCGTAAAAAAGCCAGTGCTGCACTAAATGGCAACACTGGCTATGGTCTGTAATACTTTTACAATTAGATTTTATCTTTTAGCCTTTAGGCACTGCAGGTGCTTTGATCGTTACCGTTGCACTAACTGCATCGTTGTCACCAAGTAAATCCATGACAAGCTCATCTTCACTTTCGGTTTTAACTTGCCAATTGCCAACCGCTTGCGGTACGCCTGTTACCATCACAGAGATGGCTTTGTTTTTTAGACGAATCATCGGTGGCTTATGTTCATAGCCGTTATGCTCATGACCTAAGATATCATCAGCAATGGTAGCTGCCTGCGCTCGCAATGGCGCGACATAGCGACATGCTACCCCATTGATCGACATACAATCACCAATAGCATAGATATTGGCTGTACTGGTACGCAAGGTCGGCGCATCCACCACGATCCCAGTGCGACGGTCAAAATCGACACCAGCTGCGGTAGGCAGTTTGTCATCGACGGTCAGACCTGTACTGGCAATCACATGATCGACCATAAGCGGTTCAATTGGCTCAGCAGTACTGCTGTCTGTCGCTGATGCTAGCGCCTCATAACTGACCTGCAGTTTTCCATCACTGATACGAGTAATAGCAGATACCTGATACCCTCCTAAAAAGTTAATCCCTTGCGAATTGACCGCTTGGGCGATACGAGAAGTTGCTTTTGGCGGTAGCATTTGTGATAGTGGCGCATCGTTTAGATCAATGAGCGTCACTTGATGACCTGCTTTTAATAAGTCCTCTGCAATCTCCGTCCCGACCATACCAGCACCAACGATAGCGACGTGCTGACTGCCAGTGGCTAGCTTTTCTTGCAACTGTCCAAAGCGCTCAATATGATTGACATGCCATACTAAATCCTCTGGCAAGCTTTTTGGGAAGATAGGGTGCGCACCCATCGCTAGTACCAGCTTGTCATAGCCGATCGTAGCGTAATTGGTATAAACGGGATCTGAGCGCAGTGCAGAGATAAGCTGCAACTGCTGAGTACTAGCGTCAACATCCGTCACTTGCGTATTGGCAAGTAGCTTAATATTTGCAGCTTCTGCGGCATCAACGCCAGTGGCTCTGACCAAATCTGCTGCACTTTTCTTTTGGCTAATAGCCATGGTCAGCATTGGCTTGTGATAACGATCGCCACTGTCGGCAGTAATTAAGGTAATTGGAATGTCTTTGTCTTTCGCACGAATGGCATCAATGACATGCCAGCCTGCCAAACCTGCACCAATAATGACGATACCGTTGTTTGATACTTCTGAGTTTTCAGCGCTCATATTAGCTCCCATATAGATAAGCAATTATTTTAGTTGTTAGCATATTGACCGCTATTGTATCAGTAAACAGCCATGCACTCATCTACTCACTTATAGACCAATCATATCAACATCACTGTTAAATACATCAAGCTATCACGCACAAAAAAGCGCCTATTGATAAATAGACGCTTGATATCACCCTAGAGCTACATGAGAAAAAATATATAAATGGTTAGTGATTCAAAATCTTCGATAAGAAAAGTTGCGCGCGATCACTTTTTGCCCCTTCAAAAAACTCATCTTTACTACAGTTCTCGACAATATGACCTTCGTCCATAAAGATAATACGATTGGCTACCTGACTGGCAAAGCCCATTTCATGGGTCACACACATCATGGTCATGCCATCGCGAGTCAACTCGACCATAACATCAAGTACTTCTTGAATCATCTCAGGGTCAAGCGCAGAAGTCGGCTCATCAAAGAGCATCGCTACAGGATCCATTGCCAGCGCTCGTGCAATCGCCACACGCTGCTGCTGACCACCCGATAGCTCCGCGGGATATTTCGCGGCCTGTACCGTTAGTCCAACGCGATCTAAATATGCCATGGCTTTTTGCTTGGCCTCGCTCTCTTTGCGACCCAATACTTTAATTTGCGCCACCGTTAAATTATCAATAATGGTCAAATGTGGAAACAGCTCAAAATGCTGAAAGACCATGCCGACACGGCTGCGTAATTTTGGTAGATTGGTTTTTGCCGCACCAACTGAGATACCATTCACCATGATCCCACCTTCTTGAAAAGGCTCCAGTCCATTGACCGTTTTAATCAAGGTTGATTTACCACTACCTGATGGCCCGCACACGACGACGACATCACCTTTATGTACATGCGCCGTACAATCACTCAATACTTGAAAATCCCCATACCATTTGCTGACATCGGACATTTGAATGACCATCTCATCACTAGCATGACCATTATTGGTGACCAGTCCGCCAAAGGCATTTAAGTATGTATCAGCTTTGCTCATCACTGGCTCCTAACCACATTGTTTTTAATAATCGTCATTTAAGAAAAGTTGAATCAACTACTCAACCAAAGCCTCAACACTCAAAAAGCGCAAACCAAGATAAATATCTATCAAAATCGCAAACGCTTTTGCAATTGTTGGACGCCCACGGAGGCACTGACACTGATGATAAAATACACCGCACCAGCACCCAAAATGTAAGGCGTCAGCAAACCCATCAGCTCACCGCGTACATAGGCGGCGCGGAAAAAATCTGTCAAACCAATAGCGAAAACTAACGTCGTATCTTGGAATAAAATAATACACTGCTGCAAGATTAGCGGCAGCATTTTGCGAAAGGCTTGTGGCAAAATAACCAGACGCATGGTCTGCCCATAAGTCATACCCAGCGCTTTGGTGGCATTGACCTGCCCACTACCAATTGACTGAATACCAGCACGCACCACTTCTGAAAAGTAAGCGGCTTCAAACATCATAAAAGCAACCACACAAGAGGCAAAAGCAGCATCAAGTTGTAAGTACTTACCCGCTATCCAAAAATAAATCATCGGTACGGCAAAGTAAAACCACAGTAGCACCAGTAGTAGCGGTACAGAACGGAAGTAATTGACGTATAGCTTTGCTGGAATCTCAAGCACTTTGATACCAGACAAGCGCATCAACGCCAATACCGTTCCTAAGCTAATACCACCAATAATCGCCAAAAACAGCACCTTTAAGGTGGTAATCATGCCGCCCATCAAACCAGGATAGGCTGTTGCCAATTCGGTCATCATGTTCATTTCTGACCTCCTGCAATGAGCCCAGGTACACGCAGTTTGCGCTCAATTAACCCCATAATAGCAATCAACGATAAGTTAAATACTAAATAAATAATCGTCGCGTAGGTATAAATCTCGATGCTGTTTTGGGTGTATTCGCTGATGGTTTTGGTTTGACTAATCAGCTCCATTACCCCCACTAATGAGGCAACGGAGGCGTTTTTGAAGCAGTTGGTCAGCTCAGAGCTGAGCGGTGGCAGAATAATACGAAAGGCCTGCGGTAGCAGTACTTCTTTGTAGACTTGCGGAATACTAAAGCCTAGTGCATAAGCAGCATTGATCTGACCTTCGGGCAACGACTCAATACCTGTACGTACTTGTTCAACGATACGAGCGGCGGTAAATAAGCCAAGACCGATACTCGCTGAAAGCATGGCTGAAGTGTTGGGCGATAAATCCTTATACCACCACTCTTGTATCGTGGGCGTGAGCCAGCCAGGTGCAATATAAAACCAAAAGAACAACTGGACAAGCAGTGGAATATTACGAAAAAATGTCACATAAGCGGTGCCAATGGCACGAGCGGTCTTATTAGGCAAAGTACGCATGATGCCAAAGATAGTACCTACGACCATAGCAATGGCCCATGCGATACTACCAATCAATAGTAGCCAGCCAAGACCAGTAATCATCCAATGGATATAAAGCTCATTACCGATACCAGTCTGCTCAAATAGCACACCCCAGTTCCAGCTATAATTCATGGTTGTCTCTCCGAGCAGCGACTGAAAATCCTACGTGTTAAGATTGAGATCAACATCAGTCTTAACACGTAAGCAAGCTATGTTGCAGGACAATAATTACTGTGCCGTCGCAACTTTCGGCTGAGCGCTGTCATGCGGACTGGCAATCAAGGCTTTTAAGTTATCAGACATCTCAAAGTTTAGATTGACGTTCTTTGGTGGGATTGGGTTTAAGAACCACTTGTCATAAATGCTGTTGATTTCCCCTGATTTAAAGACATTCGCTAACGCTTCATCGACCACTGCTTTGAACTCAGGATCATCCTTACGCATCATGCAACCATAAATCTCAAACGATTGCGGCGTGCCGACGATGACCCATTCATCAGGATTTTTTGCTTTGGCTTTTTCGCCAGCGAGTAGTACATCATCCATCATAAAAGCATCCGCGCGACCATTTTCTAGCATAAGGAAGCCTTCGCCGTGGTCTTTTGCTGAGATGATATTCATGTCCATTTTGTTGTCATCATTATACTGACGAATATAACGCTCTGAAGTTGTGCCTGCGGTGGTGACTAAGGTCTTACCTTTTAGGTCTTCGAAATCTTGAATACCTGAGTCTTTTTTGGTCAATAGACGCGTACCGATTTCAAAGAAACCGTTGGAGAATGCCACTTGTTTTTGACGCTCTTCGTTGTTGGTGGTTGAACCACATTCAAAGTCGACCGTGCCGTTTTGTACCAAGGGAATACGGGTTTGTGAGGTGATAAGGTTATAACGGACGTTGAGGTCTGGCATGTTTAGCTTTTGCTTAACCGCTTCGACGACTTTCATCTCTAAATCGTGCGCATAGCCAATCGGCTGATTTGGGTCGTCAGCGATATAAGAAAATGGAATAGAAGAGTCGCGGTGACCGACTACGATAGTACCCGAGTCTTTGATTTTTTGTAGAGTACCGTTGGTAGTGGTTTCTGTCGCTGTTGCATCATCTGCTGGCGCATCAGTGCTGGTTTGGCTACTGTTATTACACCCTGCAAGACCTAGCGCCATAAAAGCAGCGAGAGTTAAAGGTTTAGAGAAAGACCTAGAAGATAGATAGCTCATGAGATACATCCTTTTATCACATTATCACAAGATTGAATGAGTGCTTGGACGACATAGGTCTTATTCATTGACCTTATTGCCACGCATCCATGCGGTTGTTGTTGCTGTTATTTATCACAATGCAACTTAATGTTACTGTACAACAAATTAGCGGGTGTGGGTAAAATTTTTTTAATGAGGCTTATTTTTCAAGGATATCGGGTTTAGTATCACCATAACTATCCAATAAACGCCTTTAATCTGTTAAACAATATCTAACGGGCAATTGATAAATCACGATGAATCCCCATAAAGCTAACAACTTCTTAATACTATAAATGACCTATGACACAAGATACTCAAGTCCCTAATACGGACAGCCAGAACGCTGGCAACCATAGTGACAATGACGTACGTCAACGTTTCTTTATTGAAGATTCGCCAGTGCGCGGTGATGTGGTGCGCCTATCACGCAGCTATGCCAGTACGATAGCCCAAAAGCCTTATCCTGAAGCGATCAAGCGCTTATTGGGTGAGATGCTGACAGCAGCGAGCTTGCTTATCGGCACGGTCAAAATCAATGGTCACCTGTCCATTCAGTTGCAATCATCAGACAGCGATAGCTTGCTAAACTGGGCAATGGCAGAATGCAATCAAGACGGTATCATCCGTGCCCTTGCTAGCTGGAAGGGTGAGACTGATGAGCAAGTACAGGCTTGGGAAAATATGACTCATGCCAAAGAGGCATTTGCTGAATTGGGTGCGATGGGTCAAGGCGTGTTGTTTATTAACATTCAGCCTGAAGGCGGCGAAGCCTATCAAGGCATCGTCGAGCGCAGCCATGACAATTTGGCAGACTGCTTAGCGCACTACCAAAAGCAATCGGCGCAGATTCCAACCTTGATTAATTTGGCGTCTGATGGTCTGCAAGCGGGTGGCATGTTGGTACAGATGCTTCCTCGTACTGCTGAAGAAACCTATGAAGTCGAGCAAAACCAAGATGCGGGTATCGACGATGACTTATGGACACGTCTGAGCGTTTTGACACGGACAGTGAAAGCTGAAGAGTTGACCACGCTTGATGCCAACGAAATCCTGTATCGCTTGTATCATGAAGAAAATGTCGTCGCGCCCGATCCTGTTGCATTATCATTTGGTTGCACCTGCTCACGTGAGAAATGTGAGATGGCCATTGAGCAAATCGGTGAAGCAGAAGCCTTAGACATCATTGATGAGCAAGGCGGTAACTTTGAGATGGATTGCGGCTTTTGTGGCGAGATGTATAGATTTAATAAAGACGATGTGACCACGATATTTTCTGAGTAATTAGGATTTAGTGAAGCTCGCTTAGTAATAGAAAAACCCTCAAGTGTGACGCTTGGGGGTTTTTAACGTCATGGCTTGAAATTTATGACTGACGATATAACTGGTTTCGAGCACGCTTAATTGGCCAATTCATCCACTTCTGGATAAGAATAGATACGACTATCAAGCCCATACTTTGCATCATGGGCATCGCCTAGCCTATTGTCCAACAGCCAAGCAATAACTTGCTCATGTACTCTATCGCTGTAGATTAAATTCATATGATTGACCCCATAAAAAATCGCCTTATGTCCCTCTGGTACTGCTAGCGTATGCTCTTCGGTATATTCGCCGAGCGCTGACTCTACTGAGACCAACCCGTCCCCAAGCAAACTTGTGGTCTTAGATTCATAATGAGTTTCAATCAAAGCTGCCGCCACTAAATAGCTATTCACATGCAGGGGCAAACGCGTGGGATGACGAAATTCTGCTGGCAGCACGCTGCGCCCTTCGGTAGACTTCCAATCAGCATCGCGAATACTGCCGTAACGTAAATCTATAATACCAGCGCTACGCAAGTCGCCCAATTTAGCCAATGATCCTGCAAAAGGCAGCTTAGCAATTTTATCTTGAACAAAATGTCCAATCTGCTCCAAGCTTGCGCCATGATGCGGTGAGCCTAAGGTGACAAGATTGCCCACGCGTTTGACCCAGCTAAAGCCTTGCTCTTTACCATAAAATAGCGCACTACGGCTCAATAATCCACCCATACTATGACCGATTAAATCTATTTGAGTGACGTCGGGATTATTCTCAACCAAATCTTGCAAGACTTTTGCAAAGCTACGTCCGTTGCTAGAAATACGCCGACCCGTATTATAGTTTAAATACAGCACCGTCGCTTTTGGCAAGTGATTGACCAACGCTTCACCCAAATTGCCTTCTCCAGATACCTGCCAGCTCAAGTGACTCATACAAAGACCATGGCATAAGATAATAACGCGCCCTGACAGCGCGCCACTTTGTACACGATTGTATTCATCGTATAGCACCATCGATACTGCCAATGGATTGTGATGAGTGATAAGATGATCGCCCATGACGCCATTTAGAATATTGACCAAGCGACGTAAGCTTTTGGGTAAAGGTTGTATTTTTTTGGGTTTAGAAACAGTGTTATAAAGACGCAGGCCTGAGGCAAGATTATTGCCCACCAATTGCATCGTATAACGCACCGTGCCATAAATCCGCCCTGTGATACCGCGCTGCCAGTGCTCAATATTGCCTTTATTAAACCGCCCTAAAGGACGCAGCAGAATCTCACGATGGATAGCCTCTACAATATCAGTGACTTCCACCACGCCCATCGTTGCCAACTGAGCCAAGCCTTCAAAAAAATCAACCAACGTAATAGGCTGATGCGGTTTGCTATAGCTGTTGTCCACCGTCTCGGCGCTCAGCTCATCGACATAGATATATTCGAGTTTCGCCAACTCTTCATAGACATCGCCCTGAAAACCTTCACCAGTATCCGACTCAACAGCAGTTGGACGCCGAGTGGTGGCAAATAAATCATGAATGGTTTCTAAAGGTTTTGGACTGGTCATAGTGTTAACATATCAAGCAGTTGAAAGGATTTTCCATACTATCCTGTAATTGTCATAAACAGAAGAGAATGATTTAACTATCAAGTATCTTTATTGTCAAAGAAAGGCGCTATCCTTTAATACCAATGCTTGCGTATTAATAACTATCCTCCAAAATACAAAATCCCAAGCCATGACTTGGGATTTTTTTGTTGAGAAAGACACATCATTACTCATGCAAATGTCTAACTAGACAAACGACTCTGCCAGTATGACGTCGCCATCTTCACGCGTAATCATTACGGTCGCTGAGCGCGGCGTACTGCCTCCAGCAATAGCACCCCAAGTATTACCCGGATGCTGAATATTGATAAATAAGGTTTTAAAGTCAGGAGCCATGGTAATACCTGTGACTTCACAGCCTTCAGGACCGACAAAAAAACGTTTGATATTGTCATTACTAGCAGGCATGCCGACTCGTGTTTGTTGTCCTGCTGAGGTCGTTATGGCTGTCCCATCACTGACTTTACCCGGCAGCGCCGCCAGTAACATACAGCTGCTGGTATCGGTATAAGCGCCGTCATCGGTCTGAATCCACAATACGCCACGTGGATCGAAGTACAAACCATCGGGAGAAGACAAATCATTGCTATCATTTAACTGTGACAAATTTTCTGCGGTCAGATCATAAGGCGTGGCAAATAGATAAATATCCCACTCAAAACTCATGGCCGCGTGATCGCCACCTGCTTCTGCCCAGCGAATGATATGACCGTTGTCATTACCTGCCGCTTTTTCACCTGCCTGATAGCTACGCGGATTAGAGGCTGACACAGGTTGATCTTCACGTACGCCGCGGTATTTATTATTGGTCAATGTGACGTATACCTCACCCGTCATAGGGCTAACCGATACCCACTCTGGTCGATCCATTTTGGTTGCGCCGACCACATCTGCTGCGGCACGAGCAAAAACCAACACCTCATCTTGCCCATTAAAAGGCAATACCGTATTGGAGGCATCCAGTCCGTTTTGACTATGGACGAGTGCTTTCCATTCACCGCTGCCATCTTCATTAAAGATAGCAACATAGAGCGTACCGTCATTCAAATACTTATCGCCCGCTTTTAAGCCACCACCGATATCACTATTTGACCATGTGGCTTTGGAGACAAACTTATAAATATATTCGCCGCGAGCATCATCGCCCATATAAAAGACCACCGGTTTGCCTTGTTCAACGGGGGCATAAGCACAGTTTTCATGAGCAAAACGTCCCAATGCCGTACGTTTTTGCGGCATAGAGTTTTGGTCAAAAGGGTCAATTTCGGTGATATAGCCAAAGGTATTAAAGCCATTACGATAATCGTCAGCAGCACTGGTACCGACGGCGGTCATATCCCAGCGCGAAAATTCATCGGCTATCTTGGCATCTTTGGCTTCAGGTGTGTGCCACAGATACTCCCAACCTGGGAAATCCTCTGTTGCACCGTAGCGCTCGCGACCATAGTTTTGCCCATCACTTAATTGGCTAGCATCTTGCCCACGGGCGAATACCCCTAAAAAATTCTCTTCGGTGGTCAGATAGGTGCCCCAAGGTGACAAACCTGCACCGCAATTATTATTGATGCCGCGAGTCTGAAAGCCTGTCGGATCAAACTTAGTCTTGACCAAATCAGAGCCAGCAACGGGCCCTGTTAACTGCGCCGTACTACTACTCGTGAGACGGCGATTATATTTCGAATCAGCTACCATCTCATAGCCCATACCATCAGCGCGGCGTTTCATCTCAACCACTGCTACCCCATGGCAATTGACTTCCCTACGCACGTCACTTGCGAGGCGACGATTGTGAAAGATGGGCGCGGCATTATTATCTTGGATCACATAGTAGCCAAACGGACTCAATTCGTTACTATTCACATATTCATGATTCATCACCAGTAGACCATTCTCTGCCGCTTTGGCATCATAAGCGCCGCCCTTTTTACCAAAGAACCACATGCCGTCATGGTTATCACCCATGCGCCACTCGAATGACTCTGCCGACTGCTCTCGGTTGTCTTTCCAATCGTCGATACCAGATATCAGCGGCGTACCCAGTGGTAATATCATCTCGGCTTTATAGCCTGCTGCCACGCTCATCGTTTCGGCAGTTGAATGCGCCACTGCCGTAAATTTCAAAGTCTCAGGACGTTTGAGATCGCCCTGTGCAGGGATAGCCGCGTTATTATCAGTATTCTTGATAGGACTGCTGTCATCATCATCGCTACAGCCAACCAAAGGTAACGCCCCAAAAAAAGCCGCCGCCGTCAATCCTGTGCCACCTTTTAGGATACTACGACGATTTAAACGACGACTAATAATGGTTTGAAAATCGATATTGTCAGTCGGATTAGAGTCTTCAACGACTTCATGGGCAAGTGGTTGTTTATTATTCAATAATGTCATTATCAGTCACCTTGCTGTTAGGCTGGATTGGCGGAGAGTTGGGCGCGGCTTTAAAATTATCACCACAAAAATGCGAATTACGCCTAAGTCTACCGAGAGTTTATGACAGAACGTTGAAACATAGATGACAGTCTCATGACAGCACTTTGTGAGCACCTCATAAAACGAAAAAAATCCCAAGCGTTAACTTGGGATTTTATAATGGCGTCGCTGCATTTGACGACTGATAAAATAGTGCTGCTATAAAAACTTATTGAACCTGCGCCTGCCATTCATGGGCACCGAGCTTCAATTTTAACGCATCGCCTGCTTGTAATATGCCAACGCCGCTCGGCGTTCCAGTCATAATCACGTCACCTGCTTGTAAGCTAAAGGCATGGCTAATCTCTGCCAGCAATTCATAAACTGGGAATAGCATCAAAGCACTATCACCATCTTGCTTCAGCTCATCATTTATATAAAGCTGATATTCGACATGACTAAAATCACCAAACGCTTGCGGATCAATCCAATCGGCAAGTACACAGGCACCATCAAAACACTTAGCACGCTCCCATGGATGACCTTTTTCTTTGAGCTTACTTTGCAAGTCACGTAAGGTCAAATCCAGCCCCAAGGTCACGCCACCAATCGCTTGCTGTGCTTGTTCAAGCGTGGCTGCCGATAAGTCTGCTGCTAATTGCACACACAGCTCAGCTTCATAATGGGTCTCACCATATATCGCTGGATTGGGACGGACGATATCATGACGCACACTGACCACTGACGATGCTGGTTTCATAAATAAGATGGGTGATTTTGGTATCTCATTGCCAAGCTCGCGGGCGTGTTCCGCATAGTTACGACCGACACAGACCACCTTGCCGATGGATGCACGTACGCTATCGTTAACCGTTGCGATGCTCGCGTCATCATTGACACTGGCAGCAATCGCATTGATTAAAGACATATGGGGTGATTGGCTCATACTAGGCACTCACAGCAGATTATTGATAGGTTGGTCATACATACTGCACTATCTGTCGTTATTTTTCTAGGGTTTATCTTCATTTTAAAAATAGCCATAAAAATGAGATAAATGGCAGTTAAACAAAAGAATAGCGGATTAATATTAAGATATTAACCCGCTATTTCATTGATTTTTTAGCATTATTTTGAGCCAAACCATTAAGGTATGGTGTTGGTCATTACATCAGGCGGTACATAGCTTGTGTGGCGGTTCATTCTTTTTTCAAACAACCTAAAGCTAAACAGAATCACCCATGATAATAGAAGGTAAATAATACCAGCAGCGAAGAACAGCTCCATCAAGGTATAAGTTCGCGCACTAATGGTTCGAGCGACACCCGTAATATCCATCAAAGCGATGGTTGACGCAAGCGCACTGCCTTTTAGCATAAAGATCACTTCATTGCTATAAGCTGGAATGACAATACCAAAGGCACGGGGTAAGGTAATACGCGTAAGCTTCTGCCATTTCGACATACCGATAGCGTCAGCTGCTTCGAGCTCACCAACAGGAATGGTCTGAATCGCACCGCGAATGATTTCTGCCAAATAAGCACTGGTATTCATGGTAAAGGCAATGATGGCACACCAATACGCTTGACTGAGCACAGGTTCCCATAAGAACGAATTCCGTATAGCCTCAAACTGTCCTAGACCATAATAAATCAAAAATATCTGTACCAGCAGCGGCGTGCCACGGAAGAAGAAGATATAAGAAAATGGTAATATCTGCACCAGCCAGTTTTTTGACAAGCGCAACTGCGCTAAAACCAAACCAAAAAATAGACCGATAATACCTGAGATAACCACCAGCTGTACGGTCAATACTGCCCCGTTTAATAAATCAGGAATACTATCAAAAATAACCTGCCAATTCCAATCCATAGTATCTCTCCTCTATCCTATGGTCGATTGACGGTGGGTTGACTGACGGCTCAGCTTTTTAGCATAGCGTGCCGCTGGATTGGCTCGCCATTCGAGCCACATCATAAAACCAGTAATCAACATGGTTAAACCCAGATAAATAATCGCCGCTGCCATATAAAAAGTGAATGGCTGCTGCGTTGATTGGGCGGCACGTGACGCCTGATACATGATGTCTTTGAGACCCACGACCGATACCAATGCGGTATCTTTGAGCAACACCAAAAACAAATTGCCCAATCCTGGCAACGCAATCTGCCAAACTTGTGGCAAGGTAATGCGATAAAACGTCTGAAAAGGACGCATACCAATCGCTTGCGCCGCCTCCTTCTGCCCTATCGGAATCTCTTGGATCGACATGCGGAAAATTTCAGTCGCATAAGCGCCAAACGCGATAGACAACGCCATCACGCCACCCCAAAAGGCACTGATCTCAACATATTCGTTATAGCCGAATTTCTTGAGAATCGTCATCAGCAGCATAGAGCCACCGTAATAGATAAACAATACCAATAGCAACTCTGGAATACCGCGCATTGTCGCCGTATATACAGTCGCAATTTTACGCAGCAGCCAGACATTGGACAGCTTAGCTGTGGCACCGAGCAGCCCTAAAGCCATGCCGATGACTAAACTGGTCATGGCAAGCTTGATGGTGACGGTAGCGCCGCTCAGTAGTAGCGCGCCAAATCCTTGTAAATCAAACACAATTATCCACTCAGTCTCTTTATATTAGCAATTTGCAAAATATGAGTTAAAAGAATCAGCATCAATCGCTGAGCGCTGCTGATAAGCGTATTTTATACCAAATAGACCTTGGTGCTTTGCGTCATAGATCGACGTCAAATCAATACGATTATTGCGGCGGAAATTGACACAGTAGAAATGAGCGCTGATTTTATCATATTCGCTGCCAGCTATGTTAATACTCACACGTAAAAGCAGTGCTTAAATAGACGCTTATCTTCTTAAAAATGCATTAGATTAGTCATATTTTTACAAACCGAACAGTCAATATCACAAGACCGAACTATTTTTTATAAAAAACAAAAAAAGGATATCGCTATTGAAGCAATACCCTTCCTATGAAATGGAATTCAAACTAACCTAGGGCGTGTCCTCAATTCAATTGATAGCAATCTAAATGAGCTAAAAATGGTTAAATCTTGCCAAACATCGTCAAATAGCTAGGTAATATCTCGATATTATCTGCACTATTTTCCTTGTTTGACTGCAATTTACCTCATTTTTATCACCATTTTTAAAATGAGGACACGCCCTAGTAAAAACCACCACTCTCACGGTTACGATGCAACAGTGCTAAACATATTTTAAGACTTATTCAGCAGGTTTTTCTGTCGGCTCAGTAGTGACCGTTGAGCTTGACGCTGGAATCGCAAAATATTTTTGATTGATTTTATCGTAAGTGCCATCCGCTTTAATATTGACCAATGACTTATTAATTTTTGCTTGCAATGCATCGCCTGGACGCACCGCGATGGCAAAATTATCATTGATGTCAATCTCTTGACCTTTGAGCGCATACTGACTGCCTGAGGTGGAGCCAAGCCATTCTAGCGCTGGCAGCTTATCAGACACCATCGCATCAACACGATTCGAGCCCAAATCCAAAAACGCATTACTTAGCGTGTCATAAAGCTTCATGTCAGCATTTGGATAAACCTTTTCTAACCACTGCGAAGAAATGGTCGAGCGCTGAGTGGCAATAGAATGCGCATTGATATCATCGCTATTACTGGGATCGAAGCTGCTGTCTTTTTTTGCCAAAAACACCAAGGTATTGCTAAAGTACGGCTCTGTAAAGCTGACTTGTTGCTCACGCTCAGGCGTCACCGACATAGCGGCCACAATCGCATCATACTTACCCGCTTTTAGACCCGGGATGATACCGTCCCAATCTTGCGCCGTGATTTCACACGTTACCTTCATATCGGCACAGATAGCGTTGGCAATATCAACATCAAAACCACCAAGGGTGCCATCCGCATTGGTATAGTTGAAGGGGGCATAAGCGCCTTCGGTACCAATACGTAACACATCACCCGTCGCTGCGGTCTCAGCGGCGTCTGGGCTGACATCATTATTTGCATCATTTTGACCATTGCTACACCCTGCTAAGGTTAAAAGCGCCGCCATCGCAAGCAAGGGCGCTGAAAAACGTCGCGCCTTGATGCCATTGATAACGGATGCGTTCGTGATTGCACGGTGTTGGTCAAAATGGTTGTTCATGATCATCCTTGGGGTTTGTGAGTAAAATAACACTCATCTCTATGAGTGAATATCGCCATACGTGACAGCCATATCAGCCGAGCACAGAGATGAGCTATGATATTAGTTAGTCGCCGCTTCAGCTGATTCTTCTTTCACTTCAACAGCATCATCACCTTCAACCACCATCACTTCTTTTACGTCGGTGGTTGCCACGGCTTTTTGCGCAGCAGCGGTAGAGCTGGTGCCAAAATAGCTGCCTGTGATTTGGTCATAAGTACCGTTTTCTTTTAATTCAGCCAACGCTTTATTGAACTTAGCGACCAATGGATCGCCTTTACGAAGTGCGATACCCATGGCATCTTCGTCGGTGCTGATTTCTTGTCCTTTCACTTCATAGTCTTTACCAGCATCCGTTTTTAGCCAATCGATGCCAGTGACTTTATCGGACATCATTGCCCGTACGCGACCTGAAGTCAGATCCAGATATGCATTGTCTTGGGTATCATAAAGCTTGATATCAGCATCTGCATGTTCATCCTGCAAGTACTGTGAAGCGACGGTTGAGCGCTGTGAGGCAATGGGCTGACCTTTTAATGCATCGACGCGAATGTCATCACCTTTTTTACCAATTAAGATAATGCCGGTGTGAAAGTACGGGTCAGTGAATTCAACCACTTCTTTACGCTCAGGCGTGATCGACATACCTGCGATAATTGCATCGAATTTTTGGGCATTTAGACCAGGAATGAGACCATCCCAATCTTGTGAGATGACTTCACATTTTGCTTTCATTTGTGCACACAGAGCGTCGACCAGCTCAATCTCATAACCAATTAACTTGCCATCAGCATCGGTATAACTGAACGGCTTATAGCTTGATTCGGTGGCAATTTTTATGTTCATAGGTGCATCGGCTGTGGTGTCAGCTGCCGCACCATCTTCAGGCGTGGCGCTATTATTACAACCAGCCAGCATAAGCATCGCGGCACTTAATGGCGCAAGCCAAAACGCCTTGGTTTTTAATGATGATGTCATTGATATTGTCATGTTTGCTATTCCTTCATTTTTCAATCAGAAGATTATTGACCAAAGTTCGCTTGCTCAAGACGTGCCAGCTCACCGTTACTACGGATTTCGCTGAGTGCTTTATTAAAGTCGTCTCTGAGTGCGTCACCTTTACGAACAGCAATGGCAATATTGTCGTCATTGTCAATTTCGTCACCAACGATACCAAAGCCTTCAGGGTTGTCTGCCAACCATGATTTGGCAGAGACTTTTTCCGCCAATACCGCATCGCTACGACCAGACTTTAGATCCAGATAAGCATTGTCATAATTGTCATACAACTGCACAGTATTGCCGTCTTTGCCTTCATAGTTATCTTGTAAATAAGCGCCAGGCGTGGTTGAACGTTGACCACCAAGTGTCAAATCTTTGATCGCCATAGGATCAAAACTGCCTTTGGTATCGGTCAGCCAAACCATCGTATTGGCAAAGTAAGGCTCGGTAAAGTCGACTTTTTCTTGACGCTCAGGCGTAATAGACATACCCGCAATCACTGCATCATATTTTTGTGCTAAAAGACCCGGAATAATACCATCCCAATCTTGAGCGACGATTTCACATTTGGCTTGCATCTGTTTACACAAGGCATTGGCAACATCAATATCGTAGCCTGCCAAGCTGCCATCAGCATTGGTGTAGTTAAAAGGAGGGTAAGCACCTTCAGTCGCGATACGAATGGTCTTGCCAGCCGTTTCTGCTGCAGTGGCGTCAGTGTTGCTATCAGTAGTTTCATTAGCCGGTTGACTACAGGCGCTCAGCATCAATGCGGCGGTAACGGTCATCGATGACCACAATAGGCGAGAATTCGACATCATACATTCCTTAAATTCTGATGGGTTTTTAATGTAGGGTTCTGATATTTTGTTCTCTGACGTCCCTGCCAGACAAGCAATATAGATAGCAGAATACACAAGCAGCCGTCATTATCGACCACCTGTAAACCTTTTGATAATACCTGAGTAAAATATCAAAAACAAACGTTTTACATACCGACTGTTATTAACGAGTAATAAACGGTCAACGCTGCTTACTAAGCAGTAATTTTATGCTTAAAATAAAATGACGATAGGGTGGTAAGAATATTACCACCCCATTTTTGCATATAAAACGGATACTAAATACGAGGCTAGTTCTGACGATGCGATGCCATAAAGTCTTTGACACGCTCAGAGGTAGGATTATCAAAAACTTGCTCGGGCGTGCCAATCTCTTCAATCACGCCTTGATGCAAGAACACCACTTTGCTTGATACTTCTCTCGCAAAACGCATCTCATGGGTGACGATAAGCATAGTACGCCCCTCTTCTGCCAACTCACGCATGACGGCGAGCACTTCATTGACCAGCTCAGGATCTAAGGCTGAGGTTGGCTCATCGAATAGCAGCACTTGTGGCTGCATGGCAAGCGCACGGGCAATAGCGACACGCTGACGCTGACCACCAGATAAATTCGCTGGATAGGCGTCTTTCTTATCAAGCAAACCGACTTTATCAAGCAGCTTTTCAGCATCGCTAATGGCTTGATCTTTTTTAATCTTTAAAACCTGCGTTGGTCCTTCGATGATGTTTTGCAAAATCGTTTTGTGCGGCCATAAGTTAAAGTTTTGGAAGACAAAACCCACGCGCGCGCGCAAGTTTTCCAATTGCTTAATATCGACCGCTTGCAGCTCACCTGACTTAGCAGGCTTGAGCATCAGCTCATCATTACCGATAATAATACGACCTTGATTGGGCTTTTCAAGCAAATTAATGCAGCGCAGCAAGGTAGATTTACCTGAGCCTGATGAGCCCAAAATAGAGATGACATCACCGTCATATGCGGTAAGGGACACCCCTTTTAGCACTGCCAATGAGCCATAGCTTTTATGGACGTCTTGTAAATCTAAGGCGATAGGCCGAGTCGGATCTTTTGCAATATCAAGCATGGTTCAGCAGACTTCCAATAAATATGAGTGAAAACACGAATAAAAATAAATAAAAAATAGCGGCATAGGCAGCATAAATAGTATCAGCATCAATCATAGCATTATTGTGATAAGGCAATGATTCGTGACACAAATAGAAAAAATGTCACATTGTCTCTTATTACACAGCAAAAAGGCAAATCCTGTATTGAACCAGATGCTCAATCAGTGGTAATTAAATATTAATAAGCCACTAAATAGCTAACACAAAAAAGCCCAGACTGTATTTACAGCGCTGAGCCTTATTTTATCACTTTCGTGTACTGGGCGTAGTTTTATCTGATTATCTAGTTTTATTCGCTTATATCATCAACTAATGATAACCAGTTAATCAAGATAGCGATTTAATACGTCGAGACATGTTCTTCGCTCTCAGTACCATCTAGCACTTCGGCGTCATCTGCTGTTGCCACCGCCACATCGTCATTATTACCCACTGCCATGCCATCATCGGCGCTAGCAACTGCAATATCATCACCTTCGCCTGCTGTCGCAACACCAGTAGCTTCATCCTCTACCGCTGTTTGTTCATCAACGGCTGGAGCAGTTTCCATAGGGGCTTCCTCTTTCTTACCGCAAGCGCCCAATGTCAATGCCGCGGCAACCAAACCAACTGTCAGCCAGCTTTTACGCGTGGTGTTGTCGATAGTGTCATTTCTAATAGCCATTTTTATTCTCCATCATTATTTCATTTATTGAATTGTATTTGAAGAGCAACCATTCATACATGAATGTCTGCCCTTTAATTGCTTTTTGATGCACCGTTAAGCTCTACTATACGTATGATTAATGCTAGCTACCTTAGTAGTTACAACGCAGTTCTGTTAAAACCACGTAACCGAAAGCTTGTGTTTTTGCTTTCTCTAAAACGGTGCTTGTATCATGAAATGGCAAAGACTCAGTAATGGTAAAGTCAGTAAAATGACGCGACGACCATGCTCATAAACGCTATGTAAAGTAGGCACTGTTCACAAAATCATCTTTACTATCGCCTCAATCTACTCTATGTTAAATAGCATAATACCTGACAGGTATCAAAATCATCTTTTTGCCACATTTTCGCCTTTTTGGGCGCTTTCATTTGCTTAAAATATTTATAACATAAGGAAAATAATTTATGAGTCAATCGAATACCACAGACGTTACTGCCTATATGCAAGCTGTCGGCAAACAAGCACGAGCGGCTTCTCGTGTGCTGGCTGCGGCAAACACTGGTGACAAAAACTCAGCATTAATGGCGATTCATAATGTGTTAAAAGAGGCCAAATCAGATATTTTGGCCGCCAATAAAATCGATATGGATAATGGACAAAGCAACGATTTAGAAGCAGCCTTACTGGATCGCTTAGAGCTAAATGATGCCCGCTTTGACGGCATGCTCCAAGGGTTAAAAGACGTCGCCTCATTACCAGACCCTATCGGCGAAGTCACCGACATGACCTATCAGCCATCAGGGATTCATTTAGGTAAAATGCGGGTGCCGCTCGGCGTGGTCGGCATGATTTATGAGTCGCGCCCTAATGTGACCTTAGAAGCGGCTTCATTGGCGCTAAAATCAGGCAACGCTATTATCTTGCGCGGCGGCTCTGAAGCGTTTGAATCCAACCAAGCGATTGCCAAGTGTATCTTGGAAGGACTACAAAAAGTCGGGCTGTCTGAGCACAGTGTGCAAGTATTACAAACGACAGATCGTGCTGCTGTCGGCGAGCTGATCACCATGACAGATTATGTCGATGTCATTGTCCCACGTGGTGGCAAAGGATTGATTGAACGTATCAGCCGTGATGCTCGTGTTCCTGTCATCAAGCATTTAGATGGCAACTGCCATACCTTTATCGATAGCGATGCAGATGCCGAAATCGCCATCAAGGTCAGCGTCAATGCAAAAACCCATCGCTACGGTACGTGTAATACCATGGAGACGCTATTGATCGACGAATCAGTTGCGGGTGAGCTATTACCTAAGATTGCCGAAGCCATCATCACCGCTGATGATGCGATGCAACTGCGCCTTGATGATAAGTCGCAAGCCATCTTAAATGACAATGCTAAGCTTGCTGGACATCTGTCTGCGGCCACTGCTGAGGATTGGGATACCGAATATTTAGCGCCTATCTTAGCGGTAAAAGTTTTGTCAGGTATTGACGAAGCCATTGAACATATCAACACTCATGGCAGCCATCATACCGACGTTATCATTACCGACAACTATACCAAGTCGCAACGCTTCATCCGTGAAGTCGACTCGGCGAGCGTCATGATTAACGCCTCTAGCCGTTTTGCCGATGGCTTTGAGTATGGATTGGGTGCCGAGATTGGCATCTCGACCGATAAAATCCATGCTCGTGGTCCAGTAGGACTTGAAGGTCTCACCTCACAAAAATGGATCGTGTATGGTCATGGTGAGACTCGCGCCTAACGTCTTATCGCTTAGCCTATCATCCACTCTCTCATTTAACGTATAATCCACAAAAAAACGCCAGCTCAATTGCTGGCGTTTTTTAGTAGTGTCAGATATGTTATATATGCGGTATTAAAACTATGTATATGATAGAAGTCATGCGGCACGATAACAAAACATGCGATAGGAAAGTGGGCTTATGCAGAGTGGTAAAATCAAGCACTGGAATTCAGATAAAGGCTATGGCTTTATCGATGTAGACAACCAAAGTGAAGACGTGTTTTTTCATGTGAGTAAAGTGCGATTATCACAGCCGATAACCATCGGTCAAAGCGTCTATTTTAATAGTGAGCGTAATGATAAAAACCAACTACGAGCCACTGAAGTCACTTCCAACGAATTGAGTATTTTAGCCACTCCAAACTCAAATATAACCAATCACTATTCAAATACTAACAGCCGAAACAACTCTACTGATAATAACAAAAACTCGCGACACACTACCCGTGACAATCGCCATAGTCAGCGTGGCAACCAAAACAAGAGAAGCTTAGGATCTACCCTATTTAGTTTGATTGCTCTTATTGCCGTCGCTGTTTACTTTTTTGGTGATTTGTCGTCTGGGTTTTTGACCGATAGTATTGACCCAACGACGGTATCACAAACCTCATCAGAGGCACATCCAGCAAAGACAAGCGGCGTCACGGGCGATGCTCAGATAGACAATACCATTGCCCTTGTTCAACGAGGCGGGCCATTTCCTTATCCTCATAAAGATGGCACGACATTTTATAATCGTGAGGGAGTATTGCCCACGCAGTCACAAGGCTACTACCGCGAATATACCGTGCCGACCCCTGGCGTGTCACATCGCGGTGCACGGCGTATCGTCACAGGTGGTCATCCGCCGACTGTGTATTACTTGACCGTTGATCACTATGATAGCTTTCGCAGACTGGACGTAAAATAATATGAGTAAAGCCATCCACTATATTAATCTGGGTTTTGGCCAAGATATTAACCAAAAAACTACAGCACTAAATGCTAGCATGCCCGCTCAGACTGTTAACATACCGGTAGACGAGATACTTAATAAAACCACATTATTAACAAACTTAGCCAATGCCTGTGATTTTCCCAGCTATTTTTCACATAACTGGGATAGCGCATGGGACTGTTTAACGGACAGCGAAGTGACTCACCTGATGCTGAATCTAACAGCGGTGAAAAAAATAAACACCGAAGATTTTAATGTTTTCAAAAGCATCATTGAAGATGCCTACAGAGATTTTGGCAAGCCGCAATTATGGGTTATTATGCCGTCCGTGGATGATGCCTAGTCGCCAATCACCACACAAACCTGAATTCGAGATAAAACCATATTTATCCCGAATTCAGGTTAATTTATTTTTATAGAAAGGATTAATATATGGAAATTACCCTAAACGGCTATTACACGCTGATACTAGCCACTCTAGTGCTGCTGCTTGGGCGCTTTTTGGTCAAGAAAATTAAATTCTTAGAAGATTTTAATATTCCAGAGCCTGTTGCTGGTGGTTTGGTCGCGGCAATAGTGGTCTATATTCTAAATATCATTTGGGGATATAGCTTTAACTTTCATCAAGGATTACAGACGGCGACCATGCTGATGTTTTTTGCCTCTATTGGTTTGAGTGCTGATTTTAGTAGACTCAAAGCCGGTGGTACGCCATTGTTGATTTTTACCATCGTTGTGTCCGTTTTTATCGTCTTGCAAGATGTCGTTGGTGTGGCCATGGCAAGCGCGTTGGGACTTGATCCACTACTTGGATTAGTGACAGGTTCTATCGCTCTGACTGGTGGTCACGGTACGGCAGGCGCTTGGGGTATCACCTTGGAGCAAGATTACGGTGTGGTCGGTGCAACGACACTTGGTATCGCTGTTGCCACCTATGGCTTAGTCGCTGGTGGTATCATTGGTGGTCCTGTTGCCCGTCGTCTGATTCAAAAGCTGGGGTTAAAACCAACACCCGCCAATCCCAATCCTAGTGACATCGAAAAAGTCGCTGGTGCGCAGTCGCTTTATAGCACCAAACATGATGAAGATTCGGCGAGTAGCAATAAAGAAATTTTCGAAAGACCTGACAGCATGCGCTTTATCACCGCCTCTTCTACTATTGAGACATTGGCATTGTTTGCCGCAGCGTTGGCCTTCGCCGATGTCATGACGCTTGTTGCGCAAGGCACGTGGTTTGAGCTACCTACCTTCGTTTGGGCGTTGGCAGGTGGTGTGATTATTCGTAATGTCTTAACCACAATCTTTAATTTTGATATGTTTGATCGCTCTATCGACGTATTTGGTAACGCTTCTTTGAGTCTGTTCTTAGCCATGGCGCTGCTGTCATTGAAGCTATGGCAGCTGACTGATTTGGCAGGCCCTGTGTTGATTATCTTATTGGTACAGACGGTCATTATGGTTGTTTATGTCTATTTCATAACCTTTAAGGTGATGGGTAAAGACTATGATGCAGCGGTCTTGTCAGCTGGACATTGTGGTTTCGGTATGGGTGCGACGCCAACGGCGATTGCCAATATGCAGGCGGTCACGGATCGCTATCTGCCTTCGCCTAAGGCGTTTTTGATTGTGCCAATGGTTGGTGCATTCTTTGTCGATATCGTCAACGCGACGATCTTGCAGATATTTACTAAACTGCCGTTTATGTAATTTTATAAGCAATAAAGTCGAATTAACCTGAATAAGGCTGGGCTACGCTATCGTAACCCAGCCTTTTTTATTGGTTATTCAACCTTCCTATAAAGGTATGATTGAACTAAGCTAGATCATTACCTAGTATTGAGAGAATGATATGAGTAAAGACAAACTTGTCAAGTTATCGAAGGAAGAGGAAGAAGCGCTGTTAGATAATTTGAGAGATTATATGAGCGAAGAGTTTGATTTGGATATCGGTAATTTGCCTGCCAAGTTCTTATTCGATTTTATGGTGGACTTGATCGGCTCTAAAATATATAACCAAGCCATCGATGATGCTGAACCTTGGTTATATGAGAGATTTATGGGCATATTAGAAGACAGTCATGCGCTGAAGAAGGATTAGTTTGATTAAGGCTGAACCTTAATAGAGAAAAGCCTTAATGATTTGACTATCTAAGCAGAGATAAGAAACTAAGTACAATTAAAACCTAAACAGTTAATATATTTGCTTTCTTACTATCGCTCTAGCTGATATTCTACGGCGATACTAGAAAGCCATTTTAAGTATATAGTAGGCTATAACATAATAAAATATGAATGCTATCATTCTTATGACTCAACTCCTAGAATAATTTCTAATTATAAATAAGAAGGTTAAATTATGGAAGCTAATGGATATACCGCTTGGAACATCGGTACTGAAGATACACCATGCTATGTGACAGTTATGGAAGCCAGTAAAATTTTCAATATTTCAAAAGTTTCTAGAGTAGATCAAGATAGTGAAAAAGGTTATCAGCGAGTTTTAAGCGAAAAGAGAGCCAATGATATTGCTCAATATCTTAATGACGGAAACATTATACCTGGTTCAATAATTCTTAGTGCACAAGAAGGTTTTCATGTTAGTTATAATAAGCAAAGTATGCAATTAGAATTAGAACCCAATAGCAGCTCTCTTTTTGTAATTGATGGACAACATAGACTGTGGGGTGCAAGTAAATGCGAACAAGAAATATACCTACCTGTCTGTATTTTTACTAACTTAGAATTAAAACAAGAAGTTCAGTATTTTTTAGATATAAACTCTAATCAGAAGGGTGTACCAAAAACACTTAGAATTGAATTATTAAAATTTTTATCAGAGCCCGACTCAACAGATGAGGTTCTTAGTAGACTATTTAACGACCTTGGTAATGACGCAAGCTCAGCACTTTTCAATAAAATATCTCCTACGAAGTCAATAGTTGGAAAAATTTCACATGTACCTTTTAGAGCCTCTATAGAACCACTGATTGAAAGCTATATACTTAATAAATTTGATTATGAGTCTAAAAAAACACTATTGGTTAACTATCTAAATGCGGTTGAAAACACTTTAATTAAAATTGAAGATGATCCTAAACGTCTAACTAGTTCAGCTTTTTTTCAAGCTATTTTCAAGATATTTGAGGCTATATGTGAATACTCAATGGCCTATTTTAAAAATTATAAGCAAAGCTCATTTGAAGAGATTTTATCAGGTATAGCTATTATTGACTTTGAAAAGCATCAGGGGTCAAATCAACAAGCTATTAATTCGCTTGCCCAAGAGATGAAAGTATTAGTTGAGCTACATGCTTCTAAACTTAATGCACCTGAAGACCTATTTTAAATATGATTGGACATGAAATTGCTAATTTAGTCTTGAAAAAAGTTCAAGTAACAGAGTCTTTTTCCTGTAATTCTACAAATAAACCATTTGCAAAAGATACGGTTAAAAATTTCTTAGTCGATAAGGTTGAGATTCATGATTATGAAATAGAGAATAACCATAGTTTTTCAATTGAGGTTACTTCTAATAGCTATAGTCATGCATTAATATCTGACTATTACTTTTGTAATGAAAGGATCAGGCAACAAAAAGAAAGTATAGATCATTTGGTACAAGCTAAATCACAAGTTGCATGGATACTAGTTAGCGTTTATTACTGTAGCTTTTTCTTAGCTAATGAAATATCTAAACTTTATGGAAGTTTTATAGTAAATTTTTCAAGAGAGGATATGGAATATATCCTGAGTCACTCTCAATACGATAAACCACATGAATTTAATGAAAAAATTGATGATTACAATAATTCTTATATAGCCAATCCCACTTAAAATTGTTATAAACTAATTATCAAACCTAATTGCTAT
>NZ_JADQAK010000002.1:0-287170 GCF_022129285.1 Psychrobacter sp. Ps4 | reverse complement strand
TGCCTAAGCTATTTCAGGATATGGGCTGTATTTATTTTATTGTGAACTGACTATACCTAGAGAAAATATCTATAAAAGACGATAAGTGATAATTCATATTTTCTATTACTTTATAGATATGGACACCAGTTGTTTTACCTTTATATTTCTTTACATAGTCATCGTTTAAACTTAGTTCTTCAAATGCTGGACTCGGTCTACCAAATCCGGTAAGTGGATCGTAACCATATTGTTGATTCATATCGTCAAACCCAAATTTATTGACTTCTATAAAGTTTCCTTCATCTTCGTATATATATGTATTTCGTAAAATACCCAGCTTTAGCAAGACGTTGAGATAGTGATTTTTATTAGTATTAAAGTCTTCAAAAAATTCATCCGCAATGATATTTAAATCACTTCCATAGTATTTTATATCAATCATCTCGTTCTTATCTGAATTCTTATCTAATACAGAGCATACAATATCTAAAACGTTTTTTATTTCGTTTTCAAAATCTATCCATGTATCGATGCCGCTATCTAAGTAATCTTTGAAATACTGAAACCATCCATTATTAGATAGCTTCTCCTTCAAAAGTATTAAACTTTCTACAGAAATTTTCACATCTTCAGTTTTATACATTTCTTTAGTTCTGTTTAGAAAGAAATCTTCACTTGCTAACAGCTCATGGAAAATATTATCAAATAATAAATGTTCATTTGAATCAGCATCTTCGACTGCGCGCATTGCAGTAATAAAATGTTCATATTTTGTTGGTAGGAAATGAGCTAAATCAAAGCCATTTCCTAATATTAATATTTTTTTTCTTTCACTCATTCATCTAGTCCTTTATCAATCATAAATCTCTAAAGATATTATGGCTTTCTGCTCTAAAAATCTATTTGGCTTCGGTTGTAGCGACTACTCATAAGCTTAGGGTAGATAAGGTATGAGCTAAAATCAGCCTTTGCTCTCTATAAGCATACCTAACTTAAACAAACTCCCGCTCAATATTCATCACCTGCGCATCCACAATACACTCTAGCTTTTCTTCAATTTGCTGCATTACGACTCAACTTCACATTTAGACAGCCCAACTGTCAAAACGCTTACTCGTTAGCGTCATGTCGATCCCGCTCACCGCTCTCACATACCGCGAAGCTTGACGTATTGCCAAAGCCAATATGTTAGGCGCAGCTCACAACACCCAACATCATGACCTAAGATAAAATTTAAACCAGCCAATTTCCAACATTTTTCTGCAAAAAAAGGTAAGTCGTTTGACTTACCTTTTTTGATAACATTCACTGATTTGATAGCATTTACTGAGTTATTTACGTTTAATGGTTCTAGTCGTTACTCCAGTCATTGCCCCACTAGTTGCGTTAGCAGGTGCTTTCGCAGCCGCTTGATAAACTGGCGTAACCTCAGGTAAGAGTGCCTGAATTTTAGCGATACGCTGCCCAGAGTTTGGATGGGTAGACATTAAAGTAGCTATGGTGTTGCTACGACCATTGGCAGCCTCCATTTTTTGCCATACTGCAACGGCAGCTTCTGGATTGTAGCCTGCCTGCGCCATTAAGCGTAAACCACCCGCATCGGCTTGTGACTCTTGACTACGAGAAAATGGCTTATCAAGTCCGTAGTCACTAATCAAACCCAACGCATCATCACTTAACCCTGTTCTTGACTGTAGTTCAGCACCACCTAACTGCAGCGCTAAGCCTGTCAGAATTTTTTGCCCAGCATCTTTTTTACTGTGCTCAGATAACGCATGAGTCATTTCGTGTCCCATGATTGCAGCGATCTCTGCATCTGTTAACTGTAATTTTTCTACAATACCGGTATAGAAAGCCATCTTACCACCCGGCATTGCCCAAGCGTTTAATTCAGGTGAACGTATCACTGTGACCTGCCAATCAAAAGGGACGCCTGTTGTATTAGCGCGAATAGCGTAGGGCTTCATACGATTAAAGACGTTTTTAACTCGAATGGCGGTAGCAGAAGTATTATCTACCGCGCCTTGACTACTGGCTTTAGAGACCACTTGAGAGTAACTTTTAGCCGCATCAGTATTTAATGTAGCCGTATCGTACCCTGCCATATCGGCGACCGTAGTACACCCTACTAAAGTAGTGATAGTAGTCAGCAATAGAGCATTTTTTATTTTATGAAAACTGGTCATTAGACGTCCTAGTTGAGAGATGCAATTGAGTTAAATAGCTAAGCTAAGGGCAATGAATTGATAGACTTAACATTCCACTATCGAAATTCATGTCTTGCCACACATTAATTGAGAGCGACATATAATTGATAACGTAACTAAAATTCAATTAATATGTAATTATCATGTAAGTAATGTGTCTAAATTATCGAGGAAGAGATTATCATTATAGAAAACAAAAGTCTATTAATTTTATAATCTATTATTTGTTTGATATCACAAGCCCCAGCCAACCTCCATTTGACGCCTACAACTTTATTCCTTTAATTAGAATCGCTGCTCAGAGAGCATCCTGCAATAGATCCCACCTAAATAAATGCTCGTATCACATTTATCACTCGCGCAGCTACCGTACGTTCTATTTTCTCTTTGCCAAAAAGTTTATAATTTATCGTAGCATCAAATATAATGTCCGATAATATGTCTGCGCGTCAGCTCCCAGACCCTTTATAATAGCGTATCCATACCAACCTGCGTATCTCACCCATGACCACCTCTATCAGCTACGTAAAGCAGCAACGCATTACTCGACTATGCGTGCGCTGCGGCTTACTTCTTATGCAGTATGGCGCTGAGTCTGCCGTAGTCGTGGACTTATCCAAACGTTTAGGGCTTGCCTTGGGGATGAGCAGCGTCGAATGTTCACTGAATTTTAACGCCATCACCCTGACGACCATCTGTGACGAGCGCTGTATCACCACCACCAGAGACACGATCAATCAAAGCATTAATGTCAATTTATTGGTACAAATTCAGCAAATTATCAATAAAACCGAAGCCACCGTCGATAGTACCGACTTGATTGACCGCACTACCCTTGCCTTTGATGAGTTGGATAAGACCGTATACCCAACGTGGCTAGTGAGCATGTTTGTTGGCGCATCTTGTGCAGCGTTTGCGTATCTGAATGGTGGCAGCTGGTCTATTACCGCGGTGACATTTATTGCGGGTATGGTGGCGATGTTCACTCGTATTTACTTATCCAAACACCACTTTAATCCTTTTATCACCGTCATTGTGACCGCTTTTATTGCTTCTTTAATTGGAGCGACGACCTACTATTTTGATATTGGTAATAATGCCGATATTGCGGTTGCCTCTAGCGTGTTGCTACTAGTGCCTAGCTTTCCTTTAATTAACTCGTTCTCAGATATCTTAAAAGGCTATGTTAATATTGGCGTTGGGCGTGCGGTGTTTACCTATATGCTCACCTTATCCGCGTGCGTTGGTATCGTGATGGCGCTGGTTTTACTTCGCATACAGCATTGGGGGTTTTGAGATGTGGTTCATTGAAACTGTGGTGCTGTCATGTATTATTACCCTTGGTTGGACGCTCATGTTCAGCGTACCCAAACGCTACATTTTGCCTTGTTTGCTGATGACTGCTTTTGGCTTCGGATTAAAGACTGCTCTCGTTTATCAGCATGTACATATCGTGGTTGCCAGCTTTTTCGGGGCGATGCTTGCCAGCTTTTTAGGCGTGTATTTTTCTAAGAAATATACCTTGCCACCCAAAGCACTTATCTCGCCTAGTGTCATTTGTATGATGCCCGGTATCGCTGCGTATAAGGCGATGGTCAGCATGGTGCAGATTGGTTATTTTGGTTTTTCAGACGAGTTATTTAGCCAAATGATGGTGTACTTGTTTGAAGCGTTGTTTGTCACCTCAGGATTGGTACTGGGTTTATCCATTCCGGGACTGTTATTTTATAGACGACGTGCCATTGTTTAAGTAAGTTTAGATGAGTCCAGTTGGGTTTAGATAGGATTATTAGATGTCAGGCTATTTTTGCCTAAATGCTTTTATATTCTGATGCTAGCTGGTACATCCTTATAAGCAAAACCTTGTAAGATTAATAATGATACCCATCACAATAGAGTTCAAAACAACAGAATTAAAAAATAATAGACGGCAAAATTGCACCAATACGCATCAATACTTCCTGAATAAAGAGACTTAACCATGACAAAACATTATGACTATATCGCCATTGGCGGCGGTAGCGGTGGCATTGCTTCCATCAACCGTGCGGCGAGCTATGGCAAAAAATGTGCCATTATCGAAGCCAACCAGTTGGGCGGCACTTGTGTGAATTTGGGCTGTGTACCTAAGAAAGTGATGTGGTACGGCGCGCAAATTGCCGAGGCTATTCATAAATATGCACCAGACTATGGCTTTGATGTGGATGTTAAAGGTTTTGACTTTCAAAAACTGGTGCAGAGCCGTCAACAATATATCGAAAATATTCATCGCTCTTATGACAATAACTTGGCCAAAAATGGCGTAGAAGTGATCAAAGGCTTTGCCAAATTTGTCGATACCAATACGGTAGAAGTAAATGGTGAGCTGATTACCGCTGACCATATTTTGATTGCCACCGGCGGTCACCCGATTCAGCCAGATATCAAGGGCGCAGAATACGGTATCGATTCTGACGGCTTTTTTGCGTTGAATCATTTGCCAAAACGCGTGGCAATTGTAGGAGCTGGATATATCGCTGTTGAAATCGCAGGCGTATTGAACAGTTTGGGCGCTGAGGTGCATTTATACGTACGCCAGCACTCGCCGCTGCGCTCATTTGACCACAGTGTAGTAGAGGCATTGCTCATAGAGATGGAGCAAGACGGTATTCAATTGCATACCAATACCACGCTCACGGAAGTCAATAAAAACGAAGATGGCAGCCTGACTTTGTGTACCGAAAATGGCAGCCTAGACACGACAGATTGCTTGATTTGGGCGATTGGTCGTGCGCCATCGACAGACAATATCAATCTGCAAGTGACGGGTGTGGAAACGAACGAAATTGGCAAAATCAAAGTCGATAAGTTCCAAAATACCAATGTTAAGAACATCTATGCGGTCGGCGATATTATCGAAAACAGTGTGGATTTAACACCCGTGGCGATTGCAGCAGGTCGTCGTCTTTCAGAGCGCTTGTTTAACAACAAGCCTAATGAGCATTTGGACTATACGTTGATACCGACGGTGATCTTTACCCACCCTGCCATCGGTACCATTGGCTTGTCTGAAATCGACGCGGTTGAAAGCTATGGCAAGGATAATATCAAATGCTATAACTCAACATTTACCTCGATGTATAGCGCGGTGACCCAGCATCGTCAGAAGTGTATGATGAAATTGGTGTGCTTGGGCGATGAGGAAAAAGTCATTGGTCTACACGGTCTTGGCTTTGGTGTCGATGAGATGATTCAGGGCTTTGCGGTCGCCATCAAAATGGGCGCGACTAAAGCGGACTTTGACAATACAGTTGCCATTCATCCAACTGGCTCAGAAGAGTTTGTGACAATGCGTTAGTTTGATTAGGTAGTATTAATAGAAAGCCTACTCTATAAAACAACCCCATAAGTGTTAAGCAACTTATGGGGTTGTTTTATATCAGTATATTTTTTTAACGTTAACCACTAAATTGATGTTACTTGATCAGACGAATATTAAAAGGCACTCTAAAATCTTTACCAGAAGAGCACTTGATTGCCCCCATTACGCAAAACACTAAGTGCGAGAAGCCAAATAATACCAGCGCTAGCATTGGAATCATCGCTAAAGGCGCAAATATAAAGGCTAGAATAAAGCCAAGTATCATTGCCACAATCCATAAGCCAATATAGCCGATAACGAAAGTGATCGACCAGTTCAGCGCCTCTTTAGCTTGTGTTTGCACATAAGCATCATCTTTTTTGACTAGCATAATAATGAGTGGTGGAATAAATCCAAAGAACAAACAGCCTAACCAGTTTAGGAGAGCTATGTTTGTAGAGTCCTGCTTGGTACTAGCAGCTTGCATATCTGTTATATGGCTGCTTGCTTGAACATTATTAATATCGTTATTGCTAACGTCTTTATTGATATTTACGTGGGATTGTTGGGTACTATTAGGCATGTCTGGATATATTCCTTTATAAAATTATTTAAATATTAAGCTCTGCTTTAATTGCCTAATACCCATTCATCGTTCACTTGATAAACCTTGAAATTGGTCTTGTTAGTGCGGCTCTCCCCCGCGATTGTCTGAGTGATATCAGCGGTACACATATAAGTATTGTCGCCCTCAACAGTGTCACAGTTGATATTCTCGACGCGTTCAAGCTTTGGCATCATACCCTCCATCATGCCGCTCATCGCCTTTGCCATCTCATCATTGCCTGCGTTCGCCATCGCATCGTCCATCATACTATTGGCTTGCTCGTATTGCGCCTCGATTAACGCTTCAACTGTGCTTTCAGAAGGTGCATTAGAGCATGCGACAAATAGCGGTGTTAGTAATGCTATGACTGCCAGTTTTTTCAGATTAGTCATCTCAATCTCAATGTATCTATAATGTTACTTCACTATACAGAATTACTTCTAAATACCCAACTTAATTTTAGAATACAAGGTTAGATTTATGATGAATAGCTTTAATAATCTAATGAGATGAAGGAATTAACGTGCGGTGTATACTGACAGTGCATTCACGATACTGCTATGATGTGGTATTCAAAACCGTTGCGAGATAACTGTGTGGCAGGTGTACTTTTTTATATTACCGATTGGTCTGGGAATTATGACCTTGGCAGCAAGTTTGTTATTTTTGTTTGCTTATCTGATGTCTGATGATAATGCCACGCGCTTGCCCGCTTTTAACTGGTTCAAGCGCTTAATTATCGTGGCATTTATCCTGCTAAGTGTTGGGCTATTTATGACCTTTGGTCATTTTTGGGGTTAATAAAATCAGCCTTTAAACATTCAATATTCTTTAATGAACCATTTTTTCTAATTCCAATAATTCTAAATCTTCACGCTTTGGCTCGCCATTATTGCCGTCATTTGGAAATGGCATTTTATTACCATTTAGCTCATAACCTCGACGTTGATAGTAAGCCAACAGCTCAGGACGATGACTCAAAATGGACATGGTCAAACGCGCAGTATTTTTATCAGCTGCTTGCCCATCTGACTGTAGATGACGAGTAGCAAAGGTTTCTGCTGCTTGCAAAATAACATTACCAACGCCCTGCCCTTGCAGCTCTGGATCTACTGCAAACATGCCGATGTAGGCTTTGTTATTTGAGTCAGCATCGGTTTTGATATCGACAGCGATACAACCGAGTATCTCACCCGTTTCCTCTCCATCACGGTCGCCCGTTGTCGTTTTTGGATAGACAAAGTAATAGTGATTAGGGTCATTAATCACGGCAGCGAGCTCGGCTGATGTGGTTCGAATACCACCAATCAAATCAGCCTCATTGGTCCAACCTGCGGTCTCGCGATAACAGCGATTTAATAATTGCTCAAGTGCACTAATATCATCGGCGTGCGCTCGTCGCAAAAACACAGACTCTCTCTCCAAGTTATTTTCATCTAAATGTTTTTTATTCATATTATAATTTTTCCTTTCCTTGTTTGTATTCCTAGATTAAAAAAACTGACCCAAATCGATAGGTCAGCCTTAATAGTAATATGTATCCATCTTGAGTACTAGGGCGATAACGCCTGTGCTTGGTCGATAATATTAAATCCTGCCTGAAGCTGTGCACGCGTTGGCGCATGACCACGGCGGAGCAGTTCAGAAAAGGCAACCAATTCTTTATCACGCCCTAAAGTGCTAGCCGCACTAGCACGTGTGTCTTCCCCATCATCATCAAAGTAGTATTCGATATAATCTAACGTATCTGGCGAACCAAATAAGATATTATTATCGGGTGTCGCAGCATGACCACTATAGCGTAAGCTCTTGCCATATTGCATCGTCCAAAAGAACGGGATGCGCGCGGCGAGCGAGCTGACACTTTCATCATTTAATATCGCAGCCGCAGTCACTAAGCCATGTTGCAAGGCCACGCGCCAATGTTCGATACGCATGCGCCCCATTTGCCCAGAAGCTTTTGCAATATCACCCAATGCATAAACCCCATCACGCAGCTGTAAATGCTCATCCACTTGCACGCCATCTGGCGCGTTTACTTCTTCGAACAGCTCTATACGTGGTGCTACGCCAGTCCCTAAAATGACGATGTCTGCAGCAACTTGCTCACCATTCGCCAGCATGACACCGCCCACTTGTGAAAAGGTTTGGTTTTCTTCTTCATTCTCAGACGGATTAACAACCCTTTTGACCTCAGTGATTCCATTGACCCTGGCATCAAACACAAATTGAATCCCATTTTCTTCATGCAGCTTGATCAGCGTATTACTGACGGTTTCGGAGACGATATTTCCCATGACGCGATGATCTTGTCCGATGACGGTAATAGAAGCCGTCGTGCCTGCTTGTGCCAATGCGGAAGCGACCTCCATACCGATAAAGCCAGTACCGATAATAACCACACGCTGGTCATGACTGGCCGCTTTTATCAATTTGGCATCATCCATACTACGCAGCGTATAAACGCCATCAAGCTCAGCCCCTTTAAAAGGCGGTATCTTTGGCTCAGCGCCTGTTGCAACCACTAAAAAATCAGCAGTTTGTCTGTCACTACGACCATTTTTATCTTTAATGATAATGGTACGTTCATTGGGCAATACTTCGCTGACGGTCTGATTCAAGCGCAAATTAATATCGTGTTTGCTCGCCCAATCTGCACCGCCTAGTAGAAGCTTCTCTTCAGGCATATTGCCCGCTAAAAACGCTTTGGACAATAATGGACGGTTATAAGGAGCTTTATCATCAGCACTAATCAAGGTGATTTTGCCGCCATAGCCAGTGTTACGCAGCTGATGCGCTGTCATAAAACCTGCTGCGCCACCACCCACGATGAGCGTATGCGTATCGATAAGCTTATCATTTGCAATCTTTTTGTCTATCTTCGCTGAGATATTCACCGTCAAGCTGTCGCCATTATCGGTCACTTCATATTGAGTCAATCCTACTGTCGCGACTGGCTCTAACAGAGTACCATCACGGCTATCAAAAGTCGCATGATGCCAAGGACAGACCACACGATTGCCACAACGTAATCCTGTGCCTAAATCTGCGCCTGCGTGCGGGCATTTACCATCGAACGCCTGAAAATCATCGTCGTCGCGGGTAATTAAAATGATACTATCATCATCTTGCTTGTAAGATTTCATGCCGCCACTAGCAATATCGGCCTTATTAATAGTCACTGTGTCAATCGTTGCATTGGTCATAAATCTTCCTTAACAGTTATAATGGTTCCCTGAATCAAACGTGTTGAAAATAGCCCTATCGCATCAGCCAGTTTCAACGAAAAACACCATTCCCGATACGTTTATTTAAATGCTTTTTTAAAACGCTATCCATTGATAGTAGCAAGACACTTTCGCACACGCTGTTTTTTTGTATGTTTCCTGCGTTGCAAAACGTAATCGTTAACTGTTAATCCCTATGCTTACCTATTCTTTTTAAATCTTATCCTCAACATAAAAGACGACTTTATGACTTCTCGTGATGACATGACCGATATTAATGCTAGCCCTCAATCCGCTCTTGAAAGTACTCAACCTGATAACGAGTTACCTGCTAATGGGTCGTTTAATAATGAGCAGTTTGATATGGCAAGTATCGATATTACCGTAGCGACGGATACTGCGCAGTTACCGCAGCCTCTTCAACCACCTGTACAGCAAGCAACCTATAAAGCCCACGCAACTGATTTCATCGTTAATGAGCTATTGCCGCTCGAATTCACCGGTGAAGGTGAGCATCTATGGCTTCATATCCAAAAATTAGGGATGAATACCGTTTATCTTGCCAAACTGCTGTCAGAGTGGGCAGAGATTCCTCTGCGCGATGTTGGTTACTCAGGTCTTAAGGATCGCCATGCATTGACAACCCAGTGGTTCAGCTTGCGAATCCCAAAAAAACAACTGCCAGCTGCTGAGTTTGCACCAGTCGATATCGGAGCCAATGAATCGGTCACGATCATCGACCAGCAATGGCACAACAAAAAGCTCAATCGCGGCACGCATCGCGCCAATCAATTTATCATCACCTTGCGTGATATCCAATTTGCTGATTTTGACACAGCATTGCCAGCACCTGAGCAATTATTGTCGGCGAAACAAGATGTCGAGCAGCATTTATCAAGCATCGCTATAAATGGCGTGCCCAATTATTTTGGCCCTCAGCGTTTTGGACGAAATGGCAATAATATTAGAGAAGCATTATCGCTGTTTGCGCGTCCACTACAGCAAAGTCGAGCACAACCCAAAAAGAGCAAACGCAAGCACGCGCCACGTGAGCAGAATACGATGGAGCTGTCTGCCGCACGTAGCTTAATTTTCAATGAGATATTGGCGGTACGAGTGCGTGATGGCAGCTGGAATACTGGGCTGGCAGGAGAAGTGTTTAACTTAGAGGGTTCAGGATCAATATTTACTAGCGAAGCCATAGACGACACGTTGCGTGAACGCCTTGAGAAGGGTGATATCCATCCCACTGCTGCATTATGGGGCAAGGATAATGATAAAGTCAGCGGCATGGCGGCAAATATTGAGAAAAATGTGATTCAGCAAAATCCGCTACTGGCTCGCTTAGCCAATGGTTTAGAGCAGCGCGATGTAAAAGCACAGCGCCGCGCGCTGCGCCTACCTATTGAAGCGCTGTCTTGGGAATGGCAGGATAAAGATAATGAACAGACATTGGTGCTCAGCTTTACGTTAACGACAGGTAGTTTTGCTACCAGTGTCTTGGCAAGCTTAGTAAAAAAATTAATACACTAAAGTGTAATTAAACCTTCGACTATGGCAGCCAGCTATGTGCCATAGAGCGCCTCAATATTATTATTTTTTGCTGCCAACATCTCGTTGGCACTCACCACTTGATCACGGCCACGGCCTTTGGCTTCATACAAAGCCTTATCTGCCATACAAATTAAGCGCTGGCAAATATCGTGAGGTAGCTGCACTGCGGGAATTTTACGATTCACGCGTTTGCTACTATACGAGGGGATTCTCTGCGGTTTAGCAAGCGACTGCGAGGCATCCTTTTTATTCAGAGTTTCGCAGGCTTGTTTTATACAATTACGCTCACCATGGGTCAGTGTATATAGCCCCAAGCTAGCAGTCACACTAAAGGCTGTATCGTCATCGAGAATGATGACGTGTTTGGCGATAACGTGCCGTAATTGTTCAGCAATTATCATAGCTGTGTCGTGCTTCGTATCTGGCAATACAATCAAAAACTCCTCACCGCCATAGCGACTCACGATTGTTTCATCAGTTAAAGACTGCAAGAGCGTCTGCGCGACCTCTACCAATACTCGATCCCCAATCTCATGGCCGTAACTGTCATTGACCTCTTTAAACCAATCCAAATCCAATAAAATAACGCTGATATCTTGATGGTCTTCTACTGACTTCAGCACCTGCTTCATTTGCATCATCCCGTAACGGCGACTTTTGAGTTGAGTTAGCTCATCTTGATTGGCATGCTGCAGAATTTCCTTTTTACTATCATCCAATATTAGTAACAAAGTACGAAACATATAGATAATAAAAATAGCTTTTGGTAGCGCCATATAAATATGGGTAGAACGCCAAAAAAAAGCGGAAGATCGGCGCAACTGATCAACACTGTCCCAATTTAGCGTGCCATTTTGAAAAATAGAGGCAGAGATGGCATTTTCGATTGTCGTAATTTCACTATAATTGATATAACTATAATAGGTATCAAGAGGAATGACCGTGAGCGTCATTTGACGCAGATTGGGTAAAGTAACGCCAAGATAAGGAATAAATGTGACTGCTAGAATGACGGCTGCATGTCCTAAAAATGCTCTCCATACATAGCGCCGACGTATAAGCATCATCCCCAATATCGCACCGCCGACTAAAGAGACGCCCGCGACCAAGCTACTATGTCCCAAAACTAAAATAACCATTGCAATATAGGCACTATAGACCGTAATTAGTATGCCTTGCCACTTATACAAATTGCTATTGGCTTTTTTGACAGGTGAAAAACGACTGGTCATCCATAATAAAAACAAAGCTACCAGTGTCACGCCGAACCATAGTGGATAAAGCAGGGCTATATCGACATAGGTGTCATAAACATCGCGGCGCCACCAAACAAATAAACACCATAGCCAGTGTAAAGACACCTCCATTACCATAAATAAAGCCAGTAATGACGTTTTATCAGCAGCTTGCCACTCAAAAATTGCTTGAGATAGCTTGGTGTAGCCTAGATGAGATATCGATACAGCCATAGTAGGGCTACCGCAAATATTGAAAGTTATTAAGTCGACATTAAAACCATTAAATAAAAATCAAAAGCCTGAATCAACAATAATAAATGATATGACTTTTTACCTTATATCATTCCCAAAAACTTAAGTAGATAAGAATGCGAGTGTCGGTACTACATTTTGTAAACTAAATAGGAGTTAACCCCGACAATTTCATTTGTAAAAATAAATACCACTTATCTAGTGTGGCAATTTCTGTCGCAGTTATCAATCTATTTAGTGCCTTAATGCGTCAATATATGACGCATGTTTTTTGGATAACCTGTCAATTGATGTTTCAGCTGAGTTAACATTCAAAACTGTATTCAGCAATGAATTTTCGGCTAAGAAAACATTGCAAAAGACTGCCAAACTCCCTGCTGATCAGGGTTCATTGTCGGTACATCACCCAAACGACGCCACGGCATATTGCTACCATGAAAGTCACTGCCGATCGAGGCGACAAGATTGTGGGCAGCGATACTGCGATCGACCATTCTGCGAGTACTAACCGGTTCGCTATTCGACGGCAGCTCACAAGCATCGCCACCAAGACCAGCAAACTCTTCAATCAGTTTACGGACTCGTGTTGCTGAAAGCTGATAACGCGTGGGATGCGCCAACACCGCCTTGCCACCACAAGCATGGATCAGCTCAATGCCGTCAGCCATGCTCAGTGCATCAATCGCCACATAAGCAGGCTTATTGTCTGCCAGATACTTATCAAAGGCTTTTTGTACCGTCTTGACTTCACCGCGCTCAAACAATACTTGACCAATATGCGCGCGCCCGACCGCTTGTGGATTGCCGCCAGCTTTATCAAGTACGGCTTGCCACAGCTCATCATAGTTAATATCTAATAGCTCACTGAGCTTTTCAGTGATTCGTTGACCACGCGTGACACGGCTATCCTGTAATTGCTGCAGCGTTGCATGCATTTTTTCGCGATCGGTAAAATCTAACCCTAGCACATGGATGATTTTATTGGTTGATTTATTTTTGCCATAACCACCAATAAGTGTGTGCTTACAGCTTATCTCGACCCCATTAATCAGCTGCATATCGCAGGCAATGGCAGCCGCACGCGCCTCATCAATTCCTGCCAGCGTATCGTGATCGGTCAATGCCAATACATTGACGCCGGCCGCATGGGCGCGCTGCACCACTTCCGTTGGTGCATAAGTACCATCAGAGCAAGTGCTGTGACAATGTAAATCGAATTTCATAAGAGAAGCCTTAGCATTAAAAATTAAAAGTGTAGAAAACAAAAAAATGAGCACATTGGCAATAAGCCGTTATATTTGGCAGTTGTCATGATTATGAGTCATAATTATCAGGTATTGCTACGCAGGCCCGTGATATAGCATGATTATCGTGTTGATTGCTTTTTTTTGGCGCAGTAGACGTGTAAACTACCCCATACGTTTTTGTCGGACATCCCCTTTGCTATGAAAGCTTTATTAGATTTTATTCCCTTAATTGCCTTTTTTATTGCTGCTCGCTACAGTGGTATCCTAGCAGGGGCAGGTGCGTTACTCATCGCTACCATCATCGTTTATGCCATTCATTTTATTCGCCAAAAAGGCACTTTTGATAAACAGCAATGGGTTGTCTTACTATTAACCATTTTGTTTTGTGGTGGTACTTTATTATTGCGTGATGATATCTATCTGCGTTGGAAGTCACCTATTATCAACGGTATCTTTGCACTAACACTTTTAGTCAGTGCTGCGATTAATAAGCCACTGATGCAACTGGCGATGAAAGATGTTTTTTTGCTGACGATGAGTGGCTGGAAAAAACTCACTCTCGCTTGGGCACTATTCTTCGCCTTTATGGGCATACTGCATTATATCACAGCGTTTACGATGTCAGATGAGGCATGGATTAACTTTAAAACTTATGGCTGGATTCCGATTATGTTGGTGTTCGTCATCGCCCAGTTTGCCGTATTAAAAAAGCACCTCAATCCTGCGCTCACGGATAAAACCGTCAAATAATACTCAATTTATCATTTTATAATAAAGCCAATGCTATTTCTAAATGCCAATAGCGACAATCATTAATCGCAATTAGCTCAGGCGCATTAAGCAAAACACTTTAAATTAATCATAATTTTTATTAATCGAGGAAGTCTCATGTCCTTATTTGCCATTATTGGTCATGACGTGGCCAATAGCAGCGCACAACGTCAGATTACCCGCGCTGAACATGTCGAACGCTTGCAAGCTTTAGATCATGACAATCGACTGATTATCGCTGGTCCAACACCTATCGAGCATGGCAAAGGCGAGATGTCAGGCAGCCTAATCATTGCTGACTTTGACTCTGCAGAAGCAGCGCAATCATGGGTAAACGATGAGCCTTACTTACGTGATGGCGTGTACAGTCACGTAGATATCAAACCCTTTATCCATACATTGCCAAAAGCGGATGACAGCGCATCAGTTAAAGTAGCAAAATCGTGATTCAGTGCCTATCTTTGTTAAAAAGTCGCTCTTATCAGCGTAGCATTGTTAGTATGATTTTTATGGCTACTGTTTCAGCACAGGCTGCGCCGACGGTGACGGCTATCAATGTGGCTGATCCAACACTCACGACACCCGTGCCAGCGCAACCAATATCGACCGCTCAACCAACAAAAAACTCAGTGATGAATATCAGCGATACATTGGCAGCGCAATTACAACCATCTGATAAGGCGTTATCCGATGCCAATCAGCAGCTATTAAGCCGTAATGCACAGTTGCAGCGCGAGTTGAATGACTTGCAAACTCAAGTAAATGTTTTGGTCTACGAGAGCAAAGGTCAGCTTTTTTTATACGGTGCATTTACTGTGTTAATTAGCTTACTGGTCGGTATTTTTATTTCTTGGTTGGTGTTTGTCCGCCGTGAACGCTGGTAACTAGTACCACGCGCTTTTTATTGATTTATCTTATGTGACTGTCTATGTCTAAACCCATGTTCGAATCAAAAGATACTGATACATCGTCAACACCCTCCAAAAACACTCAGTCACTAAGCATTCACTCATCAAATATCACCCCTGCCAAGATTGATTGGCAGATGGATGATACGGGTAATAAAGTGCCTGTATCGGGTGAGTTTGGTGATGTTTACTTCTCAAATGCTGATGGTTTAGCGGAATCGCGTCATGTGTTTTTGGCGCACAATCAATTGCCTGAACGACTGACCAATCTTGCACCAAAGCAATGCTTTACGATTGCTGAATTGGGCTTTGGGACTGGACTGAATTTTCTCGCTACGTGGCAGCTATGGCGACAGCTGCGGGATATACACCCTCAATTAGCAACTGCAAAACTGCATTTTATTACCACTGAAAAGTTCCCGATACCTCGTACCGACCTTACCCAAATACTTACCTTATGGGGACAGCGCGCGCCTGAATTGACAACACTGATTGAGCTATTATTAGCGGCCTATCCGCCTCTTATCGCGGGCTGTCATCGTTTGAGTTTCTTTGATGATAATTTGACTTTTGATATATGGTTGGGTGACGCAGCTGAGAGCTTAGCCAAACTATCAAGTAACTCTTCTAGCTTGCATGCACCTTATGTTAACGCTTGGTTTTTAGATGGTTTTGCGCCCTCTTGCAATAGTACCTTGTGGGCGGATAGTATTTTTGCACAAATGCAGCGTTTATCACGCCCCAATACAACTGCCGCCACCTATAGCTGTGCTGGTATCGTCAAACGTGCGCTGCAAGATTGTGGCTTTCAGATCAAAAAAGTGAAAGGCTTTGGTCGTAAGAACGAAATGCTAACGGCGATCATGCTGGATACCATAAATTTAACTGACAATAATAATGGCAACAATAGTAAAGACATCACCTTTTACAATAATGCTAGCACCGCCGCGCCCGACAACGATAGCCAATCTGCCAAACCCACTGACAACCTGCCCACCCATAGCATTGTCGTTGGCGCTGGCGTTTCGGGGCTATTAACGGCTTGGTCATTGGCCAATCGTGGTATTCAAGTGACTTTGCTAGATAAATCAGCACCTTTGGCGGGCGCATCAGGCAACCCTCGCGCCCTACTTGCCCCTAAGATGACGCCCATTCATCATGTCGATGAACATTTGCATACCATAGGCTATCTCTATAGCAGCAGGCTATATCGATGCTTAAATGTAGATGCTGAAAAATTAGGATTAGTGCCAATACTTGAACCAACGGGTGCTCTTGATCTGCTTATGAAAGCCAATATTGGCACAGAGCAAATCGCTGATTACCCCGATGAGATGGCCACCACACTATCCCATGAGCAGGCGCAAACTGACAGCGGGTTAAAAACACAAGGTTTATCAGAGAATTTGTATTTACCGCAGTCTGGCTTGGTCAATCCGCAAGCATTAAAAGATACTATCCTAATGCATCCGCTCATCCACTTTCAGCAAGTAGACGTTAAAAGTATTAGCGAAACAGAAGAAAATACTTGTATCGCAGGCAATAATCAGGATAAGCAGACGATATCCATTAGCGCTGATAATGTGGTCATTTGCGCAGCTTTTGAGAGTCATCAACTGGACAAGCGTATTTTTGATTGTCGTAAAATTCGTGGTCAGCTTTCTTGGTTTACGCCCACAACCGAGCAGCTCACCATATTGCCCAAAATACCGCTTAAATACAGCGGTTACTGTGCGTTATTTACCGCGCAAACAGGCGATGCACAATTGAACGATGTTGTAGAACAGCACTCTCAGTTTTTATTAGGCGCAAGCTTTATACGTAATGATACAGACATAGATATCCGCACAGAAGAGCATCAGATTAGCCGCGACAAACTAGTGACTGCCATTCCTGGGATGGACTCGATTATTCCAACAGATATTAGTTTGTGGCAAGGACGAGCGGGGATTCGCACGCAAACGCCTGATTATCACCCCATCGTTGGAGCGTTAGCAGACAGCAAAAGAATTTGGGTAATGAGTGCCATGGGTGCTAAAGGGTATGCCATTGCACCAATATGTGCTGAAGCGTTAACAGATATGATGTTAGGAACATTTGCCCCCTTATCAACAGCGATGCTTGCGCGCCTGTCGCCAAATCGTACGCGTTTACAAACACCGCTTACTTGAGATTTTTAGTCAAAGGTTTAATCACTGCCTTCCATTCTAGATTTAACCGCACCAAAAAGTGATTTTCCAGTGTCAGAGTCGCGGGACTCTTGATGACCAATTTTAGTACTACTTTGAGTGTCAGTCGTAATCATTGGTGCAGTTAAAGTGCGAATCTGTGCTTCGTCACGGGTGTTTTTTTGAATGGTCACTGCAGCAAATAAACTCATGGTAAATGCCATCATATAAAAGCCCTTTTCACTTAAGCTTAAACTTCCCGCATTCATCAAACCAATAGCGATTAGCGCAATGGATAATCCAAGAGCCGCCCAGCTGATTAGATAATACATATTGGTTGTTGGAATACCTTCACTACGATCACGAAGGGTTTTTTGCAAACTAATTGCTGAATAAAGACCTAGCGCCAGCACCGCTATATAATAGCCTTTTTCATTTAATAACATACTCTGTGCATTCCATAAGCCAAGTAAATACGCTAGGACACCCACCAACATCACCGCCCAAGAAGTCCCGACATAAGCAGTAGTTGGTTTATAAGCGGCTAGCTGACTCTTCGTAATCGTGTCATTATTCATCATCTTCCTTAATTAGAAATAGGCAAGCACTTAGTCGTAAAATATATAGTGGTAAGATACATGATAGCGAGATAAACAGTAGCGAGATACAACTTTTATCGACCGCTATTTTGCCTTAACATAACACAAGCATGTTATATTGTAATCTAAAAAATTTTTTTTAATAAATAGCATTTTTTATGACAGAGTCCCGACATGTCTTTTTTTACCTTACTCATTTTGCTTAGCCTAATTGTTATTGTGCCCATATTTTTTGTGATGAAAGAAAAGTCTAAGCACACACAGATTGCTTCTATACAGCGGCATCAAGAATACTTGGCTTCTGCGAATCTTGTTGCTACCCAATCTAAAGCAGATATGACTGTAAACAACGAGGTAAATCATGAGCGAGCTAACGGGCTCAGCATGATTAATTTTTCAGCTCGACATCCTTTTATCAAGCTACTTTATGACGAGCAAGTACCTAAGGCGTTTCGATCTGTGATGGATGATATTGGACAACAATATGAGTCCACCCATCATGAAGAAATCACTGAAGCACAGCTATTTACCCTCAATAAACTCATCACCACACGTGTTCCAGAATTGATTGGCGACTACTTTAGCCTCGATCAACATTATGCTAAAACAGTCATTATTGATACCGACAAACAAAATACCAGCTATGACATGGTATTAGATCAATTAAACTCGATTTTAGACTTTTCTCAAAAGCTCAATATTCAAAGCCAAAGTGGCGTTGTAGACAAGCTACTTGCCAGCCGTCGATACTTAGATGACGTGTATAAAGAAAGCGGTATGGCAGCCGACAACCTAAAACTGAAATAAGCAATGCCTGTAGATAGTAAGCAAGAAATTGATAATAATAGCAAATGACGGTCATATTTAACTTTGAGTGATAAATAAGTCTACGTCGTTCACTATATTTGAACAAAAACTCTGCCAATAGGTAGCCGTATGATTATGAAAATCGATGCTCTTACAATTGCAAAATCCAAGCCCTATTTTCAGGCAATTTCTGCTATTTTTTTAAGTCTCTCACTATTGAGTGCTTGCCAAAAAACACCAGAGCCTGAGACAGATAACGAAACCATCTCTGAAGCGGCGGTACAAAACACACCCGTGACTACCAATATTAATGTTGATACGACCGCTGATAATGGTGATGATATCGCAAATTCTGAAGTAAGCTCAGAACAAGATGTAAGCTTAACTGAGCTAGAGAATGACCTTGGTGCAACAGACTCGGCAGTAAACAATACTGCACCAGCACCAAATCCAGAACAAGCCATTAAAGGCGCGCAAATTACTGATGTCCGTTATAAAAATGCGGCTGGTGAATCACTCTCGGTCGTTTTTGAAACCTCAGCAGCAGGCGTACTCAACGCTATCGTTAGCCTACCGAACAAACCAAAAATGACACTAAGTGCACCAGAAGGCCAAGGCAATAACCCAACTTATCGAACAACCGATGGCAGTATCCAACTGGTCAGTCATGCGGGTGGCGGCAGTATTGATTTTATCAAAAATAATAAAGTCACTAGCTTTGATGCAGTCAGTGCCGAAGCAGAAGTCATCACTGAGTAATTGATTAAAAAATACAGCTTAGCACCTTTAAAAGGTTACATAAAAGAAATCTCTTGAGCATTAAAAAGGCGGCAAATATTTATGATATTTGCCGCCTTTTTAATGCTCAAGAGATTTCTCTAACCAAATCCAGTTACCTTTCCAAACAGACTGACCAGCCAACTGATTACTGCCCACAGTCCCCAACCAATCACTACAATAACGATTAGTCCCAACAGATCAGGAATGTGCAAATACAACCACGCAATGATAGGATTGCGCCAAAAAGCGCCAAAACGGCTACGCTGCTTATCTTCAAGCGATTGATGCAAAAACGGCCGATCCATGTGCATCGTTTCAGTAATACCATATTCATCGTGCAGATGCTCATGCACGATGCCTAAAGTCTTACGACTGGGGCGAATAAAAATATCGAGCAGCGTTCCAATACCCGGTACGATACCAACGACCATATCAATAAGTGCCAGTCTGACGGCAGGTGTCATTTTATGCGCTGGCACACCCAACTGACGCCCTAATACAAAAGCATAGCTGGTTAAAGCCAGTCCCGCTAAATCTCCTGCCAGCGGAATCGTCGAAAGCGCCGCATCTGCACCCATGCCTTGTTTGGTAAAAGGCACACGTACCAGCGAATCCATCGTATTAGCAAACTTAGCCAATTTACGCTCGGTGGCGATCACTTGTTCGCGTGTTAGCCCATGCTCAGCTAGCTTTGCTTGATAATCGATGACAGGTGCATTGGCATCAGAAGATTTTTTCGCTTTTGACTTTGAGAGCTTTTTGAAGTTATCCATTAAAAGTCGTCCACAAACAAGCGATTGCGATAAGAGCAAAGACGTAACGTCCTACCCATATATTAGCTAAAAATGCCTGAAAACAAGCCATAGCTTGACGACTGGCACAAGCGCTATTTTGCTTAGCAAACATCATTGCGACTAGCGCTAAGCCAAATACTGGCGTCAGGCCTAAGCTTGTCGGTGCAAAGTAATGCCAAATGACCGCGCCCATAATAAGCAAAAACAATGTTTGTAGCAGCGAGATAATAATCACATCGTAGCGACCAAATAATATCGCCGTTGATTTGACCCCGATTTTTAAATCATCTTCACGGTCAGCCATAGCATATTGGGTATCATAAGCCACGGTCCAACACATATAAGCGACAAATAACAGCCAACACCAAGCATCAGGCGCGCCTTGTATCGCCACATACGCCATCGGTATCGCCCAACCAAACGCCGCTGCTAAAAACACCTGCGGCAAATGGATAAAACGCTTCATAAATGGATAAATGAATGCCAATAACACTGCCCCAAGCGACCAGTAAAATACGGCTATCGGCAAAAAGAACAGCAAACTGGCGCTGAGTAATACCAATACTAAAAAAGCAGCGATTGCTTCTCTAGCAGACAGACGCCCATCAGCTAATGGACGTCCTTTGGTGCGGGTCACATGACCATCGACCTTACGATCGGCAAAATCATTGATCGCGCAACCTGCCGCCCGCATAAAAATTGCGCCCAGCGCAAAAATCACCAACATCTTAAGACTTGGTAGACCTGCACTTGAACCTTGCTGTTGCGCTTGACCCATCGCCGCCAGCATTACGCCCCATAGCGTTGGCCATAATAATAGCTCAATACCTACTGGTTTATCAAAGCGCGTCAGCTGCAGGTAAGCTTGTAGTTTGTCGTTAAATGTCATGGCTTTTTATTATCATTAATAGAAGGTTTTTTTGTGCGTGTTTGCCTACTTTTTCGGCAGCTCTTATATGAAGTGCTATTACATTGAATTATTAATACATTGGCGAGCTACTGAATTTGCTGCCACAATTTGTTGGCCTCGATGAGCGACAGCTCAGGATATTGTTTACGTAAAGCTTTAATGGCAGGGTTTTTGTCTTTTTGTGCGGCCTGTTGACGCAAAAATGCCACATAATCTTCAGGACGACTGAACTCTTTTAAACGGGCTTCCAGCCTTAATATTCGGGTGCGCAAAATAATATTTATTAATAATAATCCTGCACCCATGATCCAAATAATTAGCGTCGACATTCCCTGCTCCTAAATCCAATCACTCTAAATTTTACAAATATGAAGTTGCTAACTGCGCGCTCTAAGCTCAATAACTGAGTTAAATAACTTAGTTCAACAGATAAGTTCAATCGCTAGGCGCATTTATTATGATGAGAAACGGCTATTAAACAAAATAACCATCAAAGCGTACGGCTTCGTTATGCCAGCTCTCACTTGGTTGTTGATGCGCAAGTAACGGCGCAAATTGCGGACGCTTAACGACCACGCGCCCCTGTGTGTTTGTGCTTTGTCCCTTTTGACGGACGACTGCTTGCGCACTTTGTAGCAACTGTTCTTCTTGTTCTAGCGTTGGTGGGCTAGCCAATTGGTGTAAGGCTTGCATATGCTTGCCCACTTTAGCGCCTTTACCTGTTTTGCTATCTTGATAGCTATTCTCTGGAAACATAGGATCCAAATAAACCACATTGACCAGCTTACTATGGTCAGCTGCCGATACATTATTCAAGCTGTCAAAATAACTTCGCGCATCAGTATTGATAATCTGCAAACGCATCATCAGTTTTTGCCAATTGGGTAATGCAATCATACGCTGCTGTTCTACTAACAATAACAATGCCATCAAGGGCTGCTGCTCAAGCATGATGACCTGAGCGCCCGTACTGGCTAATATCAAACTGTCATGACCAAAGCCTGCTGTGGCATCGATAACATGACTGTCAGATGTGATTTTTACCGCTTGTAATAATAACTCAGACTTACGCCCCGCACTCACCACACGGCGTTGCAGCTTATCCCATTCTGGTGCAACGCTTAACCCATCGCTCAGCCATGATAGCTTGTTTTTTTCATCCAACAACAATATAGATTGGGTAGCTATCTGGCTTAACTGCTGGCGACGTTTTTGACTAAGCTTATCGGTAAACAGCTCAAGGTGTAAAATAATGGGCAGCTGATGTGCAACTATCAACGCTTGTATATCTGCAATCTGACTATGCTGCGACTCGCTGACATAGTATAGTTGGCAGTACATAATGTTACTACTCTCTTTGAACCCTTGGCGTGAAACGGTCATCTCTACTTTCCTATTCGCGGCTTATAGACTCATCCTACAATCGGCTCTAGCCTGCCATTTGATAACCAAAACCCCAAGCCGCTATTAATACAATGATGCCAGTAATAATGCGTAACCACGCAAAGATTTTAAAATCACGACGACTGACCCATTCTACTAGCAAACGGATACAGAGTAAGGCGACGATAAATGACACCACCGTACCTATACCTAATACCAGCCAATCCTCGCTATTGGTTAATACGTCATGATGCTTTAGCAAATCCAATAATGCCGCGCCCACGATGACTGGAATACCCAAAAAGAAAGAAAATTCAGCGGAAGCTTTACGTGAAACGCCGAGCCATAGCGCGCCGATAATTGTCGCGCCTGAGCGTGATGTTCCCGGTATCAATGCCAGACATTGCAGCAGACCAATCATCAACGCGGTTTTTAGATTGACGTCTTCTGCTTCTTGCGCAATAATCGTTTTAGGGCGATTTTCTACATAGAATATCAATAAGCCACCGATAATCAGCATAATTGCCACGACGATGGGATTAAATAAATATGATTTAATCTCATCAGCGAAGGTGAAGCCAACGATCATCACCGGAATAGTCGCCACAATCAAGCTAAGTCCTAGCTGGCGTGGATTACTCATGCCTTCAGCTTTGCCTGTCAGCAGACCCATAAGCGCTTGCCATAGTCTGTCCCAGTAATCATAAATGACCGCTAAGATAGCGCCAAGCTGCACCACTACCACAAATAAATCGACTTTTTCTTTGGTCCAAAAGCCCATCAAATCCGCTGATAAAATCAAGTAGCCAGTGCTAGAGATGGGTAAAAATTCAGTGATACCTTCAACGATACCCATGATAACAGCTTGAATTAATAAAATGATATCCACGATGGCTTTCCTAAATATGGATCTATTGGCTAATAGCGTTTTAGAGTATTTTTATATTTTATATAGCGCTGATAATAGCTGGCATTAATATGATGGTTACGCCTTACCTTGCTCTTTGAGCGTTTTCCACGCTTGGTTGCGCAGATACTTTGGTAAAGCTTGCGAAGCTTCTGTGCCACCTGCCGCCATAAATTGAGCAATACCAAGCTGCCCTATCACAGTAGCGTCAGGGTGAATATCTGCCTGAATGATCTGACCGTCATGTAATGTTAATAACGGCGCACCATTGCCAGCAATGGGAATATTAAGCATGGTCTGGCTGTCATAATCGAGCAACTGCTCGGTATCTTCGCCATTTTCTTGATTAACCGCCTGCATAAGGTTGTCTATTAGCACATATTGCCCAAAATAAACTTGCTGCATACGCGCATCAAGGGCGCTATACACTTCGGTCACGCCATATTTCTGATACGCCGCTTGCGCAATCGCTTGTAGGCTTGAGACTCCTACACAAGGAATATCATGGGCGACAGACAATGCTTGTACTACTGCCGTATTAATCCGTATGCCACTAAAGGCACCAGGACCACGGTTAAATATCAAGGCTTGTAAATCAGCAAGGTTGAGCTTAGCCTCGGACAAAGCGGCGTCAATCATTGGCAGAATTTGCTGGGTTTGCTGGCGTTTACCCGTCTCAGTATGACTCGATAGCACTTGACCACTGGCATCTAAAATCGCGATCGAACACTGATCAAACACGGTATCCATTGCTAAAAACATCATAACCTCGACCTATTGACTTAGCATTATAAAACAGCGCCTATCATAGCATTTAGGATAGGCAAATTTTATTAATTTCTAAATTTTCATACTTAATCCATCAATATTTATGGGAACATGACAGACATAAAAAAACCCAAAGCGACTTGCACCTTGGGGTTTTCATTAAGAATTGAATACTATAGCAATCTAAGCATCTATCAATTAAAAACGGGTTTTAAACTTTTTTGGCGCTTGATTCTGCATTTCCTGCATTTGTTTTTGCATCTCTTCGGTGCTTGGCATGTTGTTTGGATCCAGACCCATCTGATTAGCCATTTGTTGTGGATTCACATCCTTGACGCCGCCTTGCTGACCGCCGCCACCAAATAAAGGACCGCCACCGCCGCCACCAGCACCGCCGCCACCCATTAGCCCTTGCATCGATTTCATCATTTTACTGATGCCTTCAGGCTTGGAGATCATTTTCATCATTTTTGCCATTTGCTTGTGCTGTTTGAGCAAACGATTGACGTCTTGAATCTCACGTCCCGAACCTGCGGCAATGCGGCGCTTACGGCTTGGGTTAATTTTATCGGGATTTTTGCGCTCAAATGGCGTCATCGAATTAATCAACGCTTCCATCTCACGTACTTTTTCTTCTGGCTTAGCATCTTCGACCGCTTTTTGCATATCCGAGCCGCCCATACCTGGCATCTTATCTAAGAAGCCTGCCATGCCGCCCATGCTTTTCATTTGTTGGAACTGGGTCAATAGATCCTCAAGGTCGAAATCACCGCCCTTTTGCATCTTTTTCGCCATTTTTTCGGCTTTATCACGGTCGATTTTTTGTTCAACTTCTTCGACCAAACTCAGTACGTCACCCATACCAAGTATACGTTGAGCGATACGTTCTGGATGGAACAGCTCTAGCGCGTCTAATTTTTCACCGCGACCTAAAAACTTAATCGGCTTGCCAGTAATCGCACGTACAGAAAGTGCCGCACCGCCGCGAGCATCACCGTCAGTTTTGGTTAAGATGACACCTGTTAATGGCAGCGCATCATTAAAGGCTTTGGCAGTATTTGCCGCATCTTGACCCGTCATCGCATCGACGACAAATAATGTTTCAGAAGGATTGACTGCTGCAGTTAACGCCTTAATCTCAGCCATCATAGTCTCATCGATAGCCAGACGACCAGCGGTGTCAATAATCAGAATATCTTGATATTGAATTTTAGCTTCTTCGATAGCACGCAGCGCGATGTCTATCGGGTTTTCGTCGCTACTTGAATTGACGAACTTGGCATTTACTTGCCCTGCCACTTGCTCAAGCTGAGCAATCGCCGCTGGACGATAGACGTCAGCGGATACTAGCATGACTTTTTTCTTATGGCGCTCTTGTAAAAACTTTGCCAATTTACCAGCCGTGGTGGTTTTACCTGCACCTTGCAAACCCGCCAGTAAATAAACAACAGGTGGCTTACCCGTCATCTCAAGCTGCTGATTGGCACTGCCCATCATTTCGGTCAACTCGTCATGGACGATTTTGACAAAGGCTTGCCCCGGTGCTAATTCTTTGAGTACTTCTGCACCAAGCGCTTGCTCTTTGACGCGCTTCACAAAGTCACGGGTGACGGGTAGCGCGACGTCGGCTTCTAGTAGCGCCATACGCACTTCACGCAGGGTATCTTTGATGTTGTCTTCGGTCAACTGCCCAGTTCCTGCGATATTACGCAGGCTCGACGATAAGCGTTCTGTTAAGGTATCAAACATAAATAACTCTCAGTTAAAATAATTCTTGGTGAAAACAATATTTACTTAAAATAATGCTTACTTAAAATAATGCTTAGTGAAACTGGCTTCAGCTTAAATGGCGGATAAATATTATTAGGGAATACTGTAAATTATTTAATCGTATCTTCATAAAAACAATGATAAAAAATAGTCTATTATCAACACTATAGCACCAAGACGATGCCAAAATTATAATGATTTTGCAAATACAGCATTACCAAAGCTTGGCGCGGCGCTTTATGACTTATAGACAATCGCTTTATAAGCTAGGCATATTAGCGCTCATTCAAGCAAACTTGGCCAAGCATTTATAAGGAATAAGCAAGTTGGTGCTCAATTGGCACCCATTTTATGATAAATTGGACGATTATTCTAATCATTCCGATAATACCACTTTAGCATTAAATTGAGCGGCTATTTTGCGCTCAGTATGAGATGAGGCATTATATCTGTGCACTTTGCATTCTTACTTGCTAGCCTAGCCTATATCTTAGTCAGCGCTTACCTTAGTTGGGCACTGACTCGGGATAAGCCTATCCATAAAGGCATCAGTTTGGGATTATTGATGGTCGGCATGCTCGCGCATGCGGCGCTACTTTACCCTTATGTTGTGACGCTTTACGGGCTAAACTTCAATCTTTTTAATATCATTAGCCTAATCAGCTTGTTCTTTTTATTCTTCTATTTTTTATTTTGTTTGTATCGCCCCATTGTTAGTCTGGGCATACTGGCGGCGCCAACAGCATTGCTAGGGTTGACAATTGGCTATATTGGCCGTGCGCCTTATCAACCCATTACAAATATCAGTATTGGGCTTGAAGCTCATATATTACTATCACTTGCCGCCTATTGTGTGCTGCTGATGGCAGCGGTGCAAGCGCTATTTTTGCGCCTACAAATACGCGAACTCAAGCACCACTCTATTCATCGGTTTTGGGTCAATAAACTACCGTCACTACAAAGTATGGAGAGTCTATTATTCGATATGTTATTGGTCGGTTTTGTCCTGCTGAGTATCGCATTGGGCATTGGCTTTATCTATGTAGAGGATTTGATGGCACAGCATATTGTGCATAAGACTGTGTTTAGCCTGCTGTCTTGGTTATTGTTTGGGGCGCTACTGGTCGGTAACTGGCGTGCTGGATGGCGGGGCAAACGTGCCGCCAATATGACTATCTATGCTTTTCTCCTATTAGCCATTGGCTTTGTGGGCAGCAAGTTTGTGTTAGAGATGCTGATATAAAATCAGCGCTGCAATAGCAATAGGTCCAGAAAAAAGCCGTGAGTATTAATGAATAATACTCACGGCTTTTTTTAACCTTATGTTAACCAGCACTTGTCAATTTGAAATAGCTCTAATTAGAGGCTAATTAAAAACCACGGTTTTATTACCCGCTACAATCACGCGGTTTTGTACATGCCAGTTCACAGCGCGTGCTAAGACATTACGCTCGATATCACGACCAATAGCGCGCAGCTCGGTCACACCTTGACGGTGAGTGACTCGGTGTACATCTTGCTCAATGATAGGGCCTTGATCAAGCTCAGCGGTGACGTAATGCGCAGTCGCGCCAATGAGTTTCACACCTTTATCATAAGCCTGACGATAAGGGTCAGCTCCCACAAATGCAGGCAAAAATGAATGGTGAATATTGATGACTTGCATCGGCCAACGCTTGACAAAATCAGACGATAATATCTGCATATAACGCGCCAACACTAGCAAATCATTGCCTTCCATCAACGTATGAATTTGCTCTTCTGCCTCTGATTTATTATCTTTGGTCACTGGCACATGATGGAAAGTAATACCGAAGTTCTCTACCGATTGGCGCAAGTCTTCGTGATTACTAACGACAGAGGTAATCTCACAGTCAAGTAAACCTCGCTGATGCCGCCATAACAAATCCAACAATGCATGATCAAACTTTGATACTAAAATACCAACTTTCGTCTTAATCGCATTATCATGTAAACGCCAAGCCATGTTATGGCGCTTGGCTACCGTATGCGCAAAACTGGCTTCAAAATTCTCAATAATCTCGCTCAATCCTGCCAAAGCAAACTCTAAACGCATAAAATATTGACCACCCTCATGAGCAGTTGAATACTGATCGAGAGTGATGATATTAGCGCCATAGCGATGGATAAACTCAGATACCGCTTGCACGATCCCGGCTTGGTCACGGCATTTAATCAATAGCGTGGCAGTATCGATTGCCGTCTTGTTAGACAGGTTATTAGATAGTTTATGAGATGAGTTTTTTGCTGAAGTAATCGTTGCAGTGTCTGACATAGTGCGCCCAATCAAAAAATTAAACTTGCTACTGACTTTCAATACGGTCATTAGCATAGGAAACCGACTATTCTAATCGCTTTTACCTAACTTTGCTGATTGAGTTGGTTGTATTTCGTTATTGAGGTTATAAATATGAAAACCCCCAACGCAGGGTTAGGGGTTTTTGCTTGATAGTAGTATGTGATTGACCAGACTACCTACTAAAGTGTCGTTTATTCGATTGTAATATTTCTAGAAAATCCTGAACCGTTACTGTTAACACCTATTGTAGAACCCAAATCAAATGCTTGATTGAAGTCTACAATAAAGCTGTTATAGCCTTGTGCTGTTGTCGTTGGAATTACGCCATTAATAGACACAGAGTAACTGGCTTGATAAGGAGATAATACTATTTTAGATGTATTTTTCTCGGCATTAATATTGACACTCAAACTGTTTACACACACCACACCAGCATCACCAAATGGGCTGGTATCACCAATCCAAGGAGAGAATAAGTTTGGATCCTCTACTCTCAAGTCACTTGCCAAATATGGTAGAGAATAGTTAATACTTTGAGTATTTTCACTACCATTTAAGAAAGTAGAAGCCTCAAAACGCACTTTCACCCAGCTTGAATAACGAATCGGATAGCGAATCTCGAAGTCTGCACGACCTTCTTCATCAGTCACGAATGAATAACCGTCATCAGATAGTGTGCCACCAATAATTGCTACGGGATTGATAGCATCAAGACTATTGTTGCTATTCACATCTTCATCACTATCTAAAGTATAGTTATATTCAGGACTGTCTTCACTAATAATCCAATCCGTCTTCTGCAGTACAGGAACTAATTCTGCAAAAGTTATAGGTTCAGGTGTATTCACATTACCATCGGTGTCTGTAGTATTGGCCGCTTGATAAGTCACATTGCTATCAAGCAAACAAACTTTACCTTGAGCATATTCAATAGCATAAGACTTGATCGATACTTCTTTATTTGGTACCGCGCGCCCTGAGCCATCCATAACAGATATTGAACCGCGAACCGTGTAATAAATATTATCAGTAGATAAGACATTACTAAACGCTAAGGTTGTATAAACCGCTTCTTTCGATACCGTAATATTAGTTGTTTTGGTGCCAATGCTGGCATTGTCGTTTAATAAGCGAGCATTAATAATCACGCCACCGATAGGTGAGCTGGCATTGGCTTGATATACCACACGCGCCTCGCCTTTGCTGTTTGTAACTGCGGTAGCAGCAGATAAGCGGCCAGCTGATGAATCTGCAGCACGACTGAATACAACCGTTTGCCCTTCTACTGGCACATCATTTTTGTCTTTAACCGTGGCAACAACTTCTGTGCTACTGCCGGGTGTGATGACTGATTTCACTGCTTGAAACAGCATCTTCGCAGGTGTAGTGGCTCTAAAACGGGTATCAACTGTGGTTTGATATTTAAGCGCGCCGTTAGTCATTTCGCCTAGCACAGTTGCCTGTAATACAGTTGTACCAGCAAGCGTAGACGTTAGCACCACAGGGACAGTAATAATATTGCCTTGAATATTGCCTGCAGTGATTGCTTGAGTAACAATCACATTATTGTTAGCAAACGTACCAATCGTTGTTTGTACCTCTACAACCTTACCAATAAGCGCAGTAGCTTGGGCTGGAGAGTCAGTACGGATTTGTACATTAATATTTTGTGCCGCATTGACATCATAGACACCTTCAATATTAATAAAACTAATACCTGCTTGTGATACTTTAACCAAATCAAGACTGCTAGTACTACGCTGTGCAACTAATGCACGCTCACCAGTGGCTCTGGCAAAAATACGTAAGTTACCGTTATTATCAAAATTCAAATCAGCTTCGTTGATATTAAATACTGCTTTACCATCTACATTACTAGTAGCAGTCGCACTAGAATGGATAATATCACCGTTCGCGTCGACTAACTCCATATCAGCATTGGCAATAGCACGTCCCGCACCATCTACTAATGTGGTCGTGATAGTAGTAGATGCGCCATCTTTTAGATTAGCGTCTGTAGCTGTAATAGTAATTTCTGTACCGATAGCTGATAGGCTTAATGATTTCTCTTCACGCACTTGCATGCTGACTTTGCCATCTGCATCATATTGTGGCGTGACGATTTTGGCATTGATTACTACGCTATGATTTAGACGTGAATTGATAGAATTGGCTGCTAAGATAACGCCAACATCGATCTGACCATTAGCATCAGTAGTTACCATGCTTGGTGTAGTTAAAGCAGCTCCACTTGCTTCTAAAGCTTCGATATTCAGCTGTACAGGCACCCCTGCTAAGATACCACCTTTACTGTCAGTCACAAGGAAAGTGGCATTAGTTTGATCGCCACCAGTGTTTAAGGTAGGTTTATCTGAAGATGCTATTAGCTGATAACTATCAATCGTAGCCGTATCGACTGCAACGATGTAATTTTGCTCCAACTTGACATTTTCAGCAGTCGTCGTGGTCGCCGTTAAACGAATGCCATCTGCTAAAATTGCTTGATTAACGTTAGCACCATTTTCAAGTGTCAGGTTGAATGTCGCCACACCATCACTGTTAGTATTCGCAGTCTCATTAGAGACACTAACGCCTGTTCTTAAAGGATCATCAACATTTAAACTTACTTCACGATTGGCAACAGCGCCATCTTCATTCTCTAAACGAACAAATACTTTAAAAGTATCACCTTTGGTATTAACGACTTTATTCGCACCTATTGTTAAATTCTCTTGCGTACCACTTGCATCTGGAGTTATCGTCTCGACAATGCTAGTTTTCGTGGCAATATTGTTATTCTCATCGGTTGCTGAGAATACAACTTTAAAGTTACTGCCGATAAGTTTTTTCTGCGCATCAGTTAGACCAGATGGCACAGCAAGTGTATAGCTAGCTTTGCCCGACTCATTAGTAGTTTGCGTGCCACTAGTGACTAAGCTAACCCCTTGAGCCGCAATTGCAGCAGGAAGCGCTAAGTAAACTGACTTACCTGCAATGACATTGTCTTTACTGTCTTTGGCTATCACCTCAACTTGAGTCTCACCACCGTTTAGATTCAATTTTTTCGGTGTGATAACTATCAAATCAATCGCGGCTTTAGTCGATTGTACATTGAACTGAATTTCTTGCTGCTTACCTGTCAATGTCTCAGTCAAAGTAGCTGTTAGCTTTTGATTTTTTAGAGCAGCTTTTTGCTCGGGTGTTAGGCTACTCGGTACAATAACCGTAAAGCCTGCTGTACCTGTAGTGTTATTAGTACTTACTATATTATTAAATGAGCCTGATTTACCATTTACAAGCAGTAAGGCTGATAGTTCTTTGTTAGCAAATTCTAACTGGATAGGCTGCCCACCAATAATGATGTTGGTGTTTCGGGTACTTAGTGCTGCATTAACCACAACCGTATCGCCTTCGCCATTCAATGTATAGAAAGGACGATTATTGATAAGGTTTGGCGGATTTAGTACTGTCAAATCAACCGCTGGGGTTAAGATATTTACTTGTTTTATAGCAGAAGTATAAGTTTCGCCTTTTTCAACATAAGATAGCTGATAATTAATACCTGCACGCTTAAGCTCAGTACGCTCTTTTGCTGTTAGCCCTTCTGGGATAGTAACTATAAATGTCGTCTCACCGCTAAAGTCAGTAGTCGCAGACTCTGCGTTCACAGTAACACCGTAATCAAGCGCTGACTTACCCAACTGAATAGCGACCGCTTGCCCTTTAACTGGCGTTTTCTTGCCTTTATCCAATAGCTTGACACTAATAGTTCCATTACCACCAAGCTCACTAATAGAAGGTATAAGGGCAGAAGCAAACTCTAAACTCGTTGCTGGCTGTACTACTTTGACAACTGCATCTTTAATTTTGGCGACTGTGCCATCATCATCCGTCAAAGTAACATTGTATTTAATACCTGATGTAATTAGTGCTGTACGTTGTGCTGGTGTTAGATCTTGACTAAGGTTAACAGTAAATACTGCATTGCCAGCTTCATTGGTTGTCTGCTCATTACCTTGGATACTGACTCCTGCGACATCACTGATCTCAAGCTTAACTTTTTTCCCTACTGCAACATTCCCATTAGGACGTTTAGCAGATACTTGAATAGTAAACTGCTTGTCCGTCACAGTGACCACTTTAGGAGAACTGATCGAAGTAAGTTTAATATCACTTTCGGCTAACTCTGAACTGATTTTTATAGCCGAACTACTGCTACTACTACTTGCACCTGAAGCTTCAACAGCTTTGGCAGTTAACATGAAGTTCTTTGTTGCTTCTAGCTTATCTTTCTGTGATTTAGTCAAACCTGTAGGAACAGTGACCTTATAGCTAACTATACCTTGAGCATTAGTCGTTTGGATCGCAGCACTATCTAAAGTTAGTAAGCCAGAGTCGACTAAAGATTTGGGCAGCATTGCTGTAACAATTTGATTAGCAATTACCCCACCATTTTTATCATTTACGCGGAAACTAATGATTGCACTACCACCTGAACTTGATAACTGAACTTTATCGCTGGTACCAAAATTCACTTGATACTGCGCAGCAGGTATAACAACAGATGCATTATAGTTACTGGTAATGACACCATCGTTATCAGTTAAAGTAGCTGTATAAGTAATGCCTGATTTCACCAATGCTTCACGTTGGGCTTGAGTCAAATCCTGATTCATATCTACAGTAAATGTTGCATTACCTGATGCATCAGTCTTCTGCTCGTTGTCTTTGATTGTAATGCCTATCAACTTAGCAAGATCTAGCTTGACAACTTTATCAGCAGCTGCACTACCATCTTTGCGTTTAGCTGATACTTTAATCGTAAACTGGTCTTTTAAAATATTAACTACTTTAGGATTGGTCTCTGATGTTAATGTCGTTAGACTTTTCTGAACCTTATTATTGACGCTGATAGGTGCGCTATTGGTAGTGCTACTTGCTCCTGACACCTCAACCAACTTAGCACTCAAGATAAACCCGCTGGCTTTTTCTAATGCTGATTTCTGTGTAGATGATAACCCTGTAGGAATACGAACAGTATAATTCACGATACCTTTATCATCTGTTGTCTGATTGGCAGCAGTATCTAAGGTCAATAACCCCGCATTCACTAAAGCTTTTGGCAGGCTTACTGAGACTTTTTGATTGGCTATAACGCCGCCGTCTTTATCATTAACTCGGAAACTAACAACAGTACTGCCACCTGAGCTTGATAGCTCTGCATTGCTGCTGCTACCAAAATTGATTTTGTATTCAGCATTAGGCACAGATGCTTTGATACTATAGTTTTCAGTGGCAACACCATCTTCATCAGTCAATACAACAGTATAGGCAATACCTGTTTTTTCAAATGATTTACGTTGTTCTAGAGTCAGTGCTTGGTCTATATTTACGGTGAACACAGCATTACCAGCACTGTTAGTGACTTGTTCACCACCTTCGATACTAATGCCTTTGACATTGTTAATCGTAAGCTTCATAGACTTACCTGCAGCAGCACTACCATTCGGACGCTTAGCAGATACTTGGATCGTAAACTGGTCTTTTAACACGTTTACGATGCTAGGAGTAGTTTTTGCCGTCAAGATGGTTTGACTTCTACTAGGGTCTGCAGTTACAGGAATACGATTACTGCTTATATTGATACTTGCACCTGAAGCTTCCACCAGACGGGCATTTAAGACGAACCCACCTATTTTTTCAAGCTCTGCTCGTTGTGTAGGGGACAGCCCTGCAGGAATACGAACCGTATAACTTACATTGCCTTGAGCATCAGTTGCTTGGTTTGCCGCACTTTCAAGCGTTATCAGCCCCTTCTGAGTCAAGCTACTTGGTAAGCTTGCTGTCACCGTTTGGTTGGCTATTACGCCGCCATTTTTATCATTAACGCGGAAAATTAAAGTGGTTACACCGCCTGTACTCAACAGCTTATTAGTACTACTGCTGCCAAAGTTTAGCTTATATTCAGCCACTGGAATGATAACTGGTGCCTTATACTTATTCGTAGCCACGCCATCTTCATCAGTCAAAGTCACGGTATAAGGAATACCAGACTTCACCAAATCTTGACGTTGCTTTTCTGTCAAATCTTGGCTTAAATTGACGTTAAATACTGCGTTGCCTGATGCATCTGTGGTTTGTTGGCTACCTTGAATACTCACGCCTGTCACATTACTAATAGCCAACTTCACTTCTTTGCCAGCTGCAGCACTGCCATCTGGACGCTTACCTGCAACTTGAATTTGGAATTGATTTTTTAGGATATTTACAGCGCTAGGAATATTTTTTACAGTTAGAATCGTTTCACTTTCAGCAGTTACTTGGATGCGTTCACTATTGATACTACTACTAGCTCCTGAAGCTTCAGTAACTTTAGCAGTTAAGACAAAGCCACCTATACCCTCTAATTTTGTTCTTTGAGTAGCAGTCAGACTTGCTGGCACACTCACACTGTAACTCACCATGCCTTTACCATCAGTTACTTGAGTAGCAGCACTATCTAAATTCAAGAGTCCAGCTCTAATTAGATCTTGAGGTAAACTGGCAGTCACTTTTTGATTAGGAATTGCTCCACCATCTTTATCATTGACACGGAAACTGATAATAGCTTCACTACCAAAACTAGAGATTCTATTTTTATTTTTTGTCGCAAACTTTATTTGATATTGAGATTCAGGGATATACGCTTCGTTGCCATATGTATCCATCGTGACTGCACGGTTAGGCTCTGATAAAACCACCGTATAGCTGACGCCTTTTTCTACAATTTCTTTGCGCTGAGTTGCAGTAAGTGTAGGCGCTACAATTAAGCTGACAACTGCATTTCCTGTTGCATCAAAGGTAAAACTCTCTGTACTAAGCTTAACCCCAGTAACTGCATTGTTAAGCTTGATTGTCCCTTTTGCCCCATTAATAGCGGTTGGCACTTTAGAGTTTTTAGCCGTTGCTGTGATAGTCAGCGGCTTTTCATCTCCATAGGCATTAAGCACTACGTCCCTACCTTTCACATCTAAGACATAATCAGAAACTGGCAACTCTATTGATAGATTACCCGTTTCTTGCTTGGTAGCGCCATTTTGCTCTTGGATACTGATAGCATATGCAATACCCTCACCTTTTAGCAGTGAATCACGCTCAGCCTTCGAAAGATTTTCATCTATTTTAATAGTAAAAGTTGCAATACCATCCGCATTTGTGACTTTACTACTGCCACCTACGATAGAGATGCCTTTGATATTATCGATACCCAGCCCAACTTTAACGTCTTGAACACGGGCACCTTTGCTATTTTTAGCAACTACAGTCAGTTGAGCACTATCACCATAAGGATTTAGAGCATTATTAGAGACTGAGCTTGTTTTTAATGAAGAGGTAATATCAAGCTCACTTTCGATAACTTGGGTACCGTCACCACTACCTTTTTTGCTGACTGAAACTTTTAGCTCTTGCGGTGCAACCGCGGTGCCATCTGCTTTCTTAGCAGTCGCTACTAACGTAAAACCATTTTTTATCAGGTCATCTTTATCAGCAACTGCTTGCGGATTGAGCTTTAATGCATATACTGCATTGCCATCATTGTCCGTGGTTTGGGTGCTTTGACCTTCGATAGTGATACCGTTATTTTCAGAATCCACTACTTTTAGAGTCACAGCTTTACCAACCATCGCTCCACCAGATACTTTTTCAACAGCTTTAACCGTAACGCTAAAGGCTGCTTGCTCATCAGACAACTCAATAATAGTAGGCGCTGTGCTCAGTTTTTGGATAAAGAAGTCTGGCTCGACGTCTGGCACTTGTTCGCCACCACCAGTATTACCATTACCACCAGTACCAGGTTGCGTGACACCCAAATCAGGCGCCGGTGCAACAGAATCTACGGTATCACCGTCACCGCCGCCACCGCAGCCTGCCAATGCTAAAGCACAAGTCAAAGAAGTGAGCTGAAACAGTTTAGAGGTAAAAGGCAATGAGCTATATGACATGTTTTGGACTCCGCGTCAGCAGTAATTTATTCGAACAAATAAGCGAAAATCATTACACAGAATCATAATAGATTGGTAATGATACATAGATTTACATTAATACCCGTTGTATTAACAGATTGTATTAAATATATAACAGCAACTTTACTGACTTTTGTTATAACTTACAACTAAAAATTAATCTTTACTATTAAATAATCAACAACATAGCCAGTGAATTTCAGGGTATAATAGCCATCCTTTAGATCGACAATAATCATAAAAATATTTGAGTATTCATCTCTTTTATGGTATAAATGTCGGCTTTAAAATTTTCTGAATTGGTACGCTTGTTATTTGCCTTTAGATAACAGCAATATCAACTCAACATTCATATAGTTTTGTTTGGTGCAAAGCTGCCGCTTGCTGTGTCCATGCCGCAAAAACGTGCAACTTGCCCAGACTGGTATGAGAAAAACTCATACCTCATAGATTAGGAGTTCGCCATGTCTCGAGTTTGCCAAGTGACTGGAAAGCGCCCTATGGTGGGTAATAATGTTTCGCACGCAAACAACAAAACCCGTCGTCGCTTTCTACCAAACCTTCATAACCATCGTTTTTGGGTAGAGTCTGAAAATCGTTTTGTACGTCTACGTGTGTCTACCAAAGGTATGCGCACTATTGACAAACTTGGTATCGATAAAGTGTTAGCAGATATGCGCGCACAAGGTCAAAAAGTATAAGTTAAGACTAGCAGCTTAATATCTCGATAATTTTCGTCGTTTAAGCTGCTTTTCTGCTACATCTTATGTAGCGACTTAATATTTTAGATCCGTACCTATCGTTTGAAGACCCCTCATTTACAGGAAAGCTATCATGAGAGATAAAATTAAATTAGTATCAACAGCTGGTACTGGGTATTACTACACCACTACTAAAAACAAACGCACTATGCCTGGCAAAATGGAAATGAAGAAATTCGATCCAAAAATTCGCCAGCACGTGATGTTTAAAGAAGCTAAAATCAAATAATTACTGTTATATATAGAATATATTTTCATAAATACTTTCTATATATAAGTTATTTGAAAAAAAAGGGTATATCAATTGATATACCCTTTTTTATGCTTACTACTTTTCATGATTATTATTTTAATTAACGACTACTGGCCATCCTAACAGCAACTCATCTCATCACTAACTATAGTGCGTCGGCTCTTTGTCATAAACATGCGCATGCCATTGGCTCATCTGCTTTTGCATAATCACCTGAATCGCGGCATGAATCATATGCTGACCTATCGCTTGGGTGTCACTACCGAGCAGCTCTTTAAGCTTTTCAGAAAAATCAATGGTCATCAGCGGCGCTTCGTCTTGTTCCGCGTCACGTAACAATAAGCGACCATCTTCTGCCTCTACCAACTCAAGGGTAGTCTCTTTGGCAAATCCTGCAAATTGATCCGTACTTTCGTTATCTACTTCTATATCATTATCGATATCGTATGGCATGAATTGGTTCCTCATTGTCCCGTCTAATACTTGCAAGAAAAATCGCGCACCGCAACATTATTGTTTTACAGTAATACGGGTAAAACTATCTTAGTCATACAATGGACGCTTTGGTCTTGAAATTCAAGGCTTGTCACATAAGTCTTCTACATAAAGGCTTTTTGGGTGTGCTATCACTGATAGTATTAGCGCCAGTAGCGTAATTTTGCCACAGTAAATAAGAAGGCAACAAACATACCGAGATAGTACATAAGCTTTAACTCTAATGTCGGATCTCGATATTTAAACGGTAAGGCTACAGTGGCGGTGGCGGTCGGAAATATCAACAGCATAAGCAGCCAGTTTTCGATAACATTGAGCCAGCCTTGTAAATCAGTACCGTTACGCAATGATGCCAGCCCTAGCAGCAAACAGGCGATAATTAAGCTGGTAAATAAGCCATTGGGTAGATCTTTTGGATAGATGATATTGGCAATCTTGGTCGGTATGATTCTCATGTAAAATTCCAGTCACGCTTGCAGCGCGTGACTTAATAATTAAAAATTGTATAAAAACAGCCTATCATAAATATTGCAGTGCACTATTTACCAAACAGCTTTATCTCTGCTCATAAGACTCTAACTGTAAGTACCCATTAACCAAAGCATCGATATACAAGAGGTTAAATAACCCAAGCTAATGGCATTCCAGCTCTCTATATGCATGCCTTTAACTTTGTTAAGTATCTTCGAACCTAGCCAAAAAAACAGGGGAATGCCCAGCATAAATGCAGGCACAATGACCGCAGCATGACGTAATACTTCACCAGTATCATCACCCACCATTAGCCGAAAGCCGTAACCCGCCAGACTTAGAACCAAAGCAAATACAGCCAAGCCAATAGTAATACCCTTTGGCACCAGACTGCGTTGCTGTGTCTCATTCTGAATTGGCTGCTCAGTGCTTTGCTCTGACTCAGGTGATTCTGACGAATTGATTGAGTTTTTTGTGTCCATATTTCACCTTTACGTAACTTGCCGTTATGCATCGTTATCCGTTATACAGCACTTTTTGCTACTATTCTTTTATGACGAAAATGACTGACGAACGTATTTACCAGTCACATAAGACCGTGGTTATTCGTTACCATTAGCCAAAGCCAGCTCAGCACGCATAGCATCAATAGCCGCTTTATAGTCATCTTGGTTAAAGATCGCCGACCCTGCCACAAACATATCCGCACCCGCTTCGGCAATGGCTCGGATATTACTAGCTTTGATACCGCCATCTACTTCTAATCTGATGTCACGACCACTGGTGATGATACGCTGACGGACTTGGCGAACTTTGTCTAAAGTCCCTTCAATAAATGACTGACCGCCAAAACCTGGGTTGACGCTCATCAATAAAATTTGATCTACCTTGTCCATCACATAGTCTAAATAATGTAATGGCGTTGCGGGATTCAATACTAAACCACATTCAGCACCGCCATCTTTGATCAGCTGTAAAGAGCGATCAATATGCCCACTGGCTTCTGGATGAAAAGTGATAACACTCGCACCTGCCTCCAAAAACTGCTCAATCATGCCGTCAACTGGTGATACCATCAAATGCACATCGATTGGTGCATCAATCCCATAATCACGCAGCGCCTTACAAATCATACTGCCAAAGGTGAGATTGGGTACATAATGGTTATCCATTACATCAAAATGAATCACATCAGCACCTGATTCCAACACCCTTTCAACTTCTTCACCTAGACGTGCAAAATCAGCTGAGAGTATTGATGGGGCGATAAGATAAGGTTTAGAAGGAATAATCATAGTTGAGCTACCTGATTCTGTTGAAATAAAATACGAATAAAATAAAAAGAAACTAAGGACTGGCTTAAAAAAACTGAGCCTTTAAAGCAATAATATTAAGAACTCAAACCACTAGCGCTGCTTATACTGGGTTTTGCAATAAGCACGACCGACATCGAAGCCTCGCTTAGCTTGGTGTTTGGTAGCGCGATTGCTCACGCGCTGACGCCATAACCGAAAAGACGACGGCTTTAGCGCTTGGCGCATCAGCTTAATCACGCCTGCTTCATTGAGACCATAGCTATGCTCTATCGCCCCAAACGGTGTTCTGTCCTCCCACGCCATTTCTATCACTCGTGAGACTTGCGCGTCATCTAGCACTTTATCACCCGACTCATTGACTACGGTTGCGATAAGCTCATCTGAACGTGTCTGTCTGTCATTTGATTCAGTACTAATATCAGCATGCTGATTATTTTTTAGAGCCGCGGTCATATCGGCTTGCATGGTCGCAAGCGATGACTGAACGGTTTGCTGCTTACAAGCCAAACCATCGGCTACTAATGCTGTCAGATTACTTACCATAAAACCTTACCTTTAAAGATGCTTAACAGATATTCAGCCAACTTTCATTTTATATTAATCTATTTTATATCAATAAGTACGCTTGACTAAATAATCAGCGTAACTGTCTGTCAATTTATCGATCAGATCATCATTCTAATACTGGGCTTAGCTCATTTGCGCCATACGCCAGTGATGTTCAATATGATCGTTAATCACCGTTTGAATAAAATAGTAGCTATGATCGTGACCCGCCTGATAACGCAAGGTTAAGGGCTGATTGGCTTTGTCACAAGCGCGTTGTAATTTGGTGGTTTGCAGTTGACCTTCTGCCAAAAAATTATCAGCCGCGCCTTGATCCACCAAGATACTTGCATACTGCTGCCCTGATTTTTCAATCATCTGCGCAGCATCTGCCTGCGCCCATCGTGACTTATCATCGCCGAAGTATTCTGTATAAGCGGCTTGCCCCCATGCTGACTCACTGGCCGCGCACACAGGCGATAAAGCTGAGACACTCACAAACTTGCCTGGAAACTTAAAGCCCAATAGTAATGCTCCGTGACCGCCCATCGAATGCCCTGTCACGCCGATACTATCAATAGGAAATTCTGAGCGTAACAAGTCATATAACTCATCAACGATGTAGCTTTGCATATTAAAATGCTCTGACCAAGGCGCTTGCGTCGCATCGACATAATAGCTGGCACCCTGACCGACAAAATAGCGGTCGTCGTTTGGCACATCTCTGTCATCACTACTTCGAGGTGATGTATCAGGCGCGATAAGTATCATGCCAAGCTCGCTACATTTTTGCTGAAAGTGCGCTTTGTGGGTGACATTATCAGCATTGCAAGTGAGACCCGATAAATATAGAATCGCAGGGCAGCGACGACCAGCAAGCGCTTCATCTGGCAGATAAATGCTAAAGGTCATCGGCGTTTTGGTCGATAATGATTGATGGCTATAGTAATGCTGCTCACCATCGAAACAGCGGTTGACGCTGATCTGCGTGATTTTTGAGTTAGTAGATAGACTGTGTTTATAAGAGTTGTTCATAAGCGACATCCTTTTTATCCAAAGTAAAGTACACGATGACTTATAAAAAGCATTGGTAAAGTAATACTAGTACTTCTCCAAACTCACTTAGTACTCAATCATTATACCATTCACAAGAATTAAAGTAGTAAGGAAAGCGAGTGTCAGTATTACAGATTCTAGACTGAACGAGCTTAATACGGCTCATCGTAATTTTTGGGTTGCGGGTTTTAGGTTTACTGTTAGTTGTTAATTGGCCGTGATCGCAGTATTAGCCACTGGCTGACCAGAAGCACTATCCTCTACGATATTAATGGCGATAGAATCACTGTCATTAATAATGCTGGCAACTGGTGGTCGGGTTTTATCAAACAATACTTGTTCGAACGCTGGCAAAGCAGTCTCCATCAGACTACCAATCACCATCTGCGGCTCTGATGGTTCAAAACCCATCGCACTTTCACGCTCATTCACACGCAAACGGGCATCTTTAAAAGCAGATTCAAAACTGGTATTGCTACGCAGGCTTTCAGCAAAAAACGCTTGCCCAAAATAGGTCATCTCAGCAGTATTGGTACAGCCAAACGATGCCTTATCCACCGCTGATGCGGTAATCACCACCGTGGTTGGGGAGGCCAATTCATCGATAAATGAGCCTGAATAGCAAGCAGATACCACAATCACCCGCCAGCGAATACCTGAAGCGTCTAGCGCCTCCCGTAACCATGCGGCGTCTAGATTCTCCATTGCTAATGGTGGATTTGCTAATTGAATGATATTTTCGTTGCCGTGTGAAGACAAGGTTAGGAATAACACATCCTCATCGGCATTCATCTGCTGACCAATTTTCTTTAATCCGCGCAGAATGCTGGTTTTGGTAGCGATTGGCTCATCAAGCCAACTATAAGTATTGTTGATCAACGAGAGTGAATGTCCACTAGTGCCAAAACGCACATCGAATAGCTCACGCACTTTATTAATCTCAGAGCGAAAAACATCTTGGCCAGAGAATCCTGCCACACCCATAAAATACCAGTCGGTCTTGCCTGAAGTACTGGGATCGATACTATTTAATGCTTGCTGTAACAAACGAGGTTGCTCATATAATGCTGCTTCTGCTAAAACAGGCTCTACAGGAATCTGCTTAAATATAGGCTGGTCCGCGACATTACGCTGCCAAATCGTCAACAGTGCGACTGCACCTACCAATACAATGACCCGCTCCCACCACGGTATGCGTAGACGACGAGAAAAAATCCATAATAACGCCAAGGTCTGCCATAAAAACAGCACCAAAAACAGTATGGGTAAAAGTGAATAGCTCCAATCTGGTAACCAACCATAACTGCCCAAAAACTGCACCAAACTTTGTAATAGTGCAGATAAGGTGTCAGCCACTAACCACAATACCACAGGCACAAACACCAATGTTTGATTGCCAGAACGCCGTGCCAAAATGATGCCGCCCAATAAAATTATCATCGGCCAAATCAAGTAGCTGACCAACCCTTGCTCATTAAAGATACTGCCATTTTCCGCGGCTAACCAAGAAAACAGTACATTACTACCGAGTGCCAATAGTGCAAATACGGCAAACTGGATAAAGGTAGGTTTTACCCAAGAAAACGCGCGCGTCGACCCTACTAGCATCCACAAGGTTGCAATAATATTGGCAGCGAAATTGAGCGAAAAACGCTGAAGCGATACGGTTTTTAACGACGCAAGTGACAAAGACTTAAACCTCTAGCCAGTCGAGAAAAGAAAGTGAGTTGATGATGATTTTTGGTGTGGCAGCTACCTACGAAATGTCATTAATTCACATTTTTTATATAGCATATGGACATCAAGATTACATGCAATTCACAATGAGATGATTTTAAGAGACGAATAGCAAAGACTAAAAATATGACTAAACAGTTTAGCTCGCTAATATAACGCGATTGTAACGGATTGTCGGTCAAGAGGATAAGGCTGATTTGTAAAATTCGCTTAAATTTGGCTAAGAACATATAAAAAAGGAGGTCTTGAATCCAAGACCTCCTTTTTTCTCAATAATGACTGTATCAAAGACTTACTACTATCTCATCAAAAGCTCATTCACACGTTTTAGATAAGCGGCTGGATCATCTAACTGACCGCCATCTGCTAACAATGCTTGGTCAAAAATTACTTGCGCCAATTTATCAAAATCGACGTCAGATTGCTCGCTACTTTCTAACTTTTTAATCAATGGATGATCAGGGTTAACCTCTAATGTCGGCTTGCTTTCTGGCACATCTTGACCCATTTGTTTAAGCATCTGAATCATTTGTGGTGATAGCTCACCTTCACCAACGACCAAGCAGGCAGGACTATCAACCAAACGCGTCGATACTTTAACGTCTTTGGCACGTTCGCCTAACGCTGCTTTAAGTTTATCGACAACAGGCTTCATGGTTTCTTGCGCTTTTTCAGCTTCAGCTTTTTCGGCTTCGTCTTGCAAGTCGCCCAAATCAACGGCACCTTTAGCGATGTTTTGTAGCGGTGTCTCATCAAATGAGGTCAAGAAGTTCATCGCCCATTCATCAACACGGCTGGTCATCAAGATAACTTCAATGCCTTTCTTTTTAAACAGCTCTAACTGTGGGCTATTTTTAGCAGCCGCTAGATTGTCAGCCGTTAGATAATAGATGGCTTTTTGACCCTCTTTCATACGCGCTTTATAGTCTTCAAAGCTGGTCGTCACACTATCCTGAGTACTGGTCGCATAACGTAGCAATTTGGCAATACGTTCTTGATTGCCCATGTCTTCGCCAACGCCTTCTTTGATAACATCACCAAATTCAGCGTAGAACTGCGCAAATTTTTCTTGCTTATCACTGTCTTCACTGTTAGCAAGACTGGCGAGCAACGTCAAAATACGACGGGCGTTACCATCACGGATTGATTTTACATCACGCGACTCTTGTAATAGCTCGCGGCTGACATTCAATGGCAAGTCTGCTGAATCGATGACCCCTTTGACGAAACGCAGGTACATTGGCAACAGCTGCTCGGCTTCATCCATAATAAAAACGCGCTTCACGTATAGCTTTAGTCCATGCTGCTGGTCACGAGTATACAAATCGACAGGGGCTTTTTTCGGAATATACAATAGCTGAGTATACTGAACACGACCTTCGACACGGTTATGCGTCCATGCTAGTGGCGCATCCATGTCATAGGTGATATTTTTATAAAAATCGATATACTCTTCATCTTCAATCTCAGATGCCGTACGGGTCCATAGCGCGCTGGCTTTGTTGATAGTTTCCCATTCGTCGGTCAATACCATCTCGCCGCTGGTTGGAGCGCTGTTTTCTTCAGAATCGTCGCCCTCTTCTTTGACATCTTCTTGCCAAACTTCTTTACGCATCTGAATCGGTAAGCTGATATGGTCTGAGTATTTATTGACCAAGCGCTTAATTTTGCCACGGTCTAAATAGCTGTCTTCGCCCTCACTATATTGCTCTTTTAAATGCAAAGTAATGGCGGTGCCACGAGTTTCTTTCGTGATAGGCTCAACCGTAAAGCTACCCGTACCATCAGATACCCAGTGTACGCCTTGATCCGCAGGCTCGCCCGCTTTACGTGTTTCAACGCTAATCGTGTCGGCAACGATAAAACCTGAATAGAAGCCAACCCCAAACTGTCCGATTAATTGACCATCTTGCTTTTGTGATTCAGACAGCTTGTCTAAAAATGCTTTAGTCCCAGATTTGGCAATCGTACCCAAGTTTTCGATGGCATCAGCTTCGTTCATGCCGATACCATTATCGGTAAAGGTGATGGTTTTGGAATCTTCATCGACAGCAATGCGAATTTTTAGCTCGCCATCGTCTTCATAAAGACTGTCATCATTGGTCGCTTCAAAGCGCAATTTATCACAGGCATCAGAGGCGTTTGAAACCAGCTCACGCACAAAGATATCAGAATTAGAATAAAGCGAATGGGTCACTAGATGTAGCAGTTGCGCTACTTCCGCCTCAAAGGTATGTTTTTTTAATTCAGGACTGCTTTTATTAACATTGATGCTATCAACTTTTTGGTTGTCAACTGGGGTCTGTTCACTCATAAAAAACTCCTTTAATTTATGTCAAAAACGTATCATAAAATAGCAATCATTTGACTGTCTCTACTCAGCTACAAATTAAGCAGTTCAATTTCGAATATCGCTAAGCTGTTTATACTAATAGGGGCGCAGCAGAATATTTCAAGCTAAAAAGTACAATTCAACAAAAACACCGCCCTAGTTTCCTAAGGCGGTGTCGTTATATCGATAATAGGTTTAGCAAATAGATTTAGTAATACGTTTTTAGATAAACCTATCAACTATAAGCAGCTTGGCAAATGCAGCGCTGGATCTGACTCACGAGCATTCATCGCATCTTCAACCGTTAAGCCTAGTGCTTTGGCAACGCCTGCGCCATAAGCAGCATCACACCAGTTACAGTTGCGAATGTGGCGATACTGAATAAAGTCCGGCACACCAGCCATATTATTCGCTGTGTTTTCAAATAGCACTTGTTGTTGCTCAGCACTCATCAAATTAAACAATGCGCGAGGTTGGCTAAAATAATCGCTATCGTCTTCACGGAAGTCATAATGCGCCGCATAGCCGTCAATTTTTAATGGTGGCTCAGCATAATCAGGCTGCTCTTGCCACTGGCTAAAGCTGTTTGGCTCATAATGCGGGCGACTGCCATAGTTATCATCGACACGGCCTTGACCATCACGATGATTGCTCATCACAGGGCAACGCGGCTTATTGACCGGAATCTGTTGATGATTGACACCAACGCGATAACGCTGAGCATCGGCATAATTAACCAAGCGGTTTTGTAGCATTTTATCCGGTGAAACGCTGATACCCGGTACCAAATTACTTGGGGCAAATGCGGCTTGTTCCACATCGACAAAGTAGTTGTCAGAGTTTTTATTTAATTCAAACTCACCCACTTCAATCAGTGGATAATCCCCTTTTGGCCATACTTTGGTCAAGTCAAACGGATGATAAGGAACGGTATCCGCCTCAGCTTCTGGCATGATTTGCACATACATTTTCCACTTAGGGAAATCGCCATTTTCGATGGCATCGTACAAGTCTTTTTGATGACTTTCACGATCAGAACCAACCACCTCTGCCGCTTCTGCATCGGTCAAGTTCTTGATGCCTTGTTGCGTACGGAAATGGAATTTTACCCAAAAACGTTCTTTGGCTTCGTTCCAAAAACTATATGTGTGCGAGCCAAAACCATGCATATTTCTGTACGAGGCTGGCAGACCGCGATCACTCATAACGATAGTAACTTGATGTAAGGCTTCAGGTAATAAAGTCCAAAAGTCCCAGTTGTTGGTCGCCGAACGCATATTGGTACGTGGATCACGTTTGACGGCTTTATTCAAGTCTGGGAATTTGCGCGGATCACGTAAGAAGAACACAGGTGTATTATTTCCCACCATGTCCCAGTTACCTTCTTCGGTGTAAAATTTCAAAGCAAAACCGCGAATGTCGCGCTCGGCATCAGCCGCGCCGCGCTCACCTGCGACGGTACTAAAGCGCGCGAACATCTCCGTCTGTTTACCCACTTCGCTAAAAATATCCGCACGGGTATATTGTGTGATGTCATTGGTCACGGTAAAAGTACCAAATGCGCCAGAACCTTTGGCATGCATACGGCGCTCTGGAATCACTTCACGGACGAAATTTCCTAACTTTTCATTGAGCCAAACATCTTGCGCCAATAATGGGCCGCGTTTGCCTGCGGTCATGCTGTTTTGATTGTCTGCCACTGGTGCGCCATTGCCCATGGTCAATTGGGTCGGTGCATAAGGACATTTTTTATCGCTCATATCATTGTTCATATCGTTGTTCATAGTCATACTCCTGTGAATAGCAAATGGGTTAAAGTACAAAATCTATTCTGAATACGCTTCTATTAATAGTTCCAGAATAGTTGTCAGCTTGTTCGAAAAACGGTTTGTTTTTTTCATAGTAATGTCTAATGACAGTCATGTTCTGTGGTTAGATACTATTACAACCCATTACCATTGATTTGTATAATTAATTAATTACATGCTTTAGTTTTGTTTTTCAGAACCACTTAACTTGTTTTTTACTCATGCAAATACTTTATTCCTTAGGATGGTTGTTATTAACAACGATAAATATTAACAGTGCAAGCACTCTCTATCAGCCTTGCTATCACTTTTTTAAAGCGAATTGACCATATCAAATAGAGCTTAATTAAATACCACAGAGCAATTAGCGCGGCATCGGACGAATGGTCAAAATTTGCTCACTACGACCAAAAGGGCCATTGATGTCATGTAACACAGCGCTCGTTAAGCCAATACCATCATTGCCATACTGCTGCACCGCTTCGATGCCAAGCCAGCGACCTTGCGGCGTGCGGTGCATATGAATTTGCAAATCCGTATTGGGAAACATCCATTCTAATTCTGACAAGCCAAGCCCAAGCCGAGGCACAACGCCATTGGCCGTGTCGACCATGCCCAATAGATGCACCAAGTCATCAGTTGGCTTGCCCTCGATCATATCCAAATCATTAGTGATCCAGACCATACCGCGTCCTGGGCGACGCTGCGTATCATCAGCGACCAAGCGCACACTTTCAATAAACCCTCCCGGCCAGCCTTTCATGTCTTCCCAGATGGGCAATTCTTCGGGCTTATGTACCGCTTTTTGGTCTTCAATACCTGCAATCTCGCTGGTATCTTGGGTCATTAGACGCCATGCCCGCGCAATAATCGCATCACGACCGCGACTGCTCATCACTGCTTCAATAAGCTCAATGGTCTTGCCCAGACGAATACAACGCGTGGTAATGGTAAAGTCATCCAGTGGAATCAATCCTAAGATATCTAGGCTGATACGAGCGATACGCATGTTTTCTTGCGGCACATAACCGTTGAGCTCAGCCGTGAGCAATCCTGTCGCTGGTGCCATATGCTGTTCATGCTCATTCCAAGCGCCTTGGGCATGCTTGGTGGGCTGATAATGTGCGACGTTGACGCCGTCTTCTCGCTGTTCGCGTTTGATAAAGTTATAATAAGCTGACATGACTGTCCTATGATTTATTTGATAAGCTCTTGTTGTTTTAATTTAAGAACCTGTCGACTCTTAATGACAAAAAATAATGCAACGACCATCGCGGCAATTAATACGCCATAAAAAACATTCTTTTCTCGCATAAAATGCAGAATATTACTGCCTAACACGAATCCCACCACCACGATGACAAACAAATTCACTTTCAATTGTTTGTTAACCTCACCGAGAGTAGCTTCTGCCAATACAAATCCTTTTTTTTGCTTTTTCATTTTGCGTTACCTACTATACGTTACCTATTAGATGTCTTGTACAAAGCCGTATCTATTTACCCACTTGGGTGACTGGGATACGCAAGGCTTTAGGCAGACTGAAAGTGACATTTTCTTCGATGCCTGATAGCTCACTCGGTAAATCACCACCCCAATCTTGCAGCTGCTGTAGCACTTCTTGAATCAGTACTTCAGGTGCTGATGCACCAGCGGTGACGCCGATACTCTGCACACCATCTAACCAGCTTTTATCCATCTCACTGGCATTGTCGATTAAATACGCACGGCAATTCATCCGCTCAGCCAGCTCACGCAGACGATTAGAGTTTGATGAATTGGGCGAGCCGACCACCAAGACCACCTCACAGCGACTGGCTAAGTCTTTTACCGCATCTTGGCGGTTTTGCGTGGCATAACAGATATCGTCTTTGCGCGGACCTTGGATACTAGGGAATTTTTCACGCAGTGCATCGATGACGCGCGCTGTGTCATCCATAGATAAGGTCGTTTGGGTAACAAATGCCAAACGTTCGGCATTTTGTACGCTCAATGCTGCCACATCGGCTTCGTTTTCAACCAAATGAATGTGACCGCCGTGGCGACGGTTAAAGCGCCCCATCGTGCCTTCCACTTCGGGATGTCCAGCGTGCCCAATCAATACCGCATCCATACCCTCTTGCGCAAATTTAGCGACTTCGATATGTACCTTAGTGACCAGCGGACAAGTGGCATCAAATACGGTCAAATCGCGGCGTTCAGCCTCATCTTCGACAGCTTTTGATACACCATGAGCAGAAAAAATAACGATAGAGCCATCTGGCACTTCATGAAGTTCTTCCACAAAGACCGCACCGCGATTGGCCAAATCAGAGACGACAAATTTATTATGTACCACCTCGTGACGAACATAAATGGGCGGTTCAAAACGTGTCAATGCTTCGTTCACAATCGCAATCGCGCGATCCACACCAGCACAAAATCCACGTGGATTGGCAAGATAAATTTGCATAAGAGGGCCTATCATTAGATAATTTATTATTAAAGCTTAAATACACGACATTACTGTCAAAAGCTCTAATTCAAAAATTGGGATGAATTCATTACGCTACTTTAGCATAATTTACTTTTATTGCCTTTGAAAATAGCACGGTACTAGAGGCTGTTTTAACTAGAAGCACACGCATATTCATACGTTCAAAGTATTTATCCATAGTGGCAGCGTTAACTGCACTTAATGCACTAAAAACATGATTTATACTGAGTCGCTCTATGCCATCTTTACGCCGCTTCGATGATAACGACTGGTCAAAGGCGGCTTTAATTAAAATAAAAGCCACAAAAGCAGTTTATAATAGTGCATCGATGACAATGTCTATCGCCATACATGATGGCGATTTTTCTTTTTACCAGTTTTGAATTGTTTACTAAAACAGCTTTGGCTCTTTTACTCGCACAGATTTGACTAGCACACACTCCATTAGGACACATTGTATGACAGGTTCATTATTTATTATTACTGCCGCCTCAGGTACGGGCAAAACCTCACTGGTAAAGCAGCTACTTGCCACGACTAATGACTTAACCGTCAGCGTATCACACACCACGCGCACGCCGCGTCCCGGCGAGATTGATGGTCATCATTATCATTTTACCGACGTCGAAAAATTTGTGACTGCCATCGGTGAAAACAAGTTTTTAGAATATGCTGAGGTCTTTGGTAATTACTATGGCACCTCGGAGCAAAGCGTGCGGACGCAATTAGAAGCAGGCGTCGATGTTATTTTAGAGATTGATTGGCAGGGCGCACTACAAGTCAAAAAAATCTTTACTGACGCCATTATGATTTTCATTTTACCGCCAAGTATTGCCACTTTACGTCAGCGTCTATCGACGCGTGGGCAAGATACTATGGAGGTAATAGAGCAACGTCTGGCTGGCGCAGTGACTGAGATGGCGCAATATGTCCATTTTGATTTTGTGATTATTAATGACAATTTTGAGGTCGCTTTAACTGAGCTAAAAGCCATTATCGTGGCGGACAGGCAGACACTTAAGCGTCAACAGCAGCGGTATCATCGCACCATCAGCAATTTACTTAGCAATAAAGTAGAAGAGTAAAGCAAGAGCGAAATACTACTGTCAACTCAGTCGATGAACGCTTATTAATAGATACGTTAATAGATACGTTAATAGACACGCAAAAAGCAACTACGCGGCTGGGCAAAAAATGCTATAATGTCTCGCTATCCCCCTTTATATTTTGATATTATTTTTATTGAGTGGCGGGCAAGCTCCGTGACTAATAAAAACAACCGAGGTAGCTACATATGGCACGAGTGACGATTGAAGATTGTTTGGATAATGTTGATAATCGCTTTGAACTGATTTTAGTGGCAAGCAAACGTGCACGTCAATTGGCCAAAGGTATCGCAGAACCATTGGTTGATGTGGATAATGACAAACCTACGGTATTGGCATTGCGTGAAATCGCTGCTGGTAAAATCACTCGCGATATCCTAAATCAGCCAGAGCACAACTTTGCCACCAGTTCATTAGATTTGGCACTGTCAGGCGATCATGGTTTTTAAGACACTGTATTATTAAGATACAGCATTGAAGACTTGTCGTATGAAGCCTATAAAGCTAACCACTGCCTTATAAGACAAATACATACAGTGATGACATATTGACAAGAGACCACAGCATAGGCTGTGGTTTTTTGGTTGTAATAACTGGTTGCTGTGATATTGCTTTGACTGTTTTAGTCGCCATTTATACCTGAAAACCTACCATTGAGTTAGAATTTCTAAATTTTTATAGCACCTGTTCGCTTAGCAGTTGACATTGAATGCGATTTACGATTAATTAGAGGATGGTCTACCTATTTTTATCTTTTTTCTCGAGATTTTTTATATTTATAGTATTCCAGCATTTATTCAGTCACCATTTACTTGATAGACAGTCAGGCAAACAGGTAATGGAAAATAGGATCGTTACTTTATGAGTCAAACCTTACCCAAACTCAGCCATCATTTAGTCGATGAGGCTCAATATAATTTACTGCGCTCAGTAGGTTACCTCACTGCTGCTGAACGCCGTGATATTATTGATGCCTGTGAGTTCGGTGATATTGCGCACATCAAAGATAAGCGTAAATCAGGAGAGCCTTATATCACCCACCCGATTGCGGTGGCCGAGATACTGGCAGGTTTTCGTTTGGATCGGGATACGATTATTGCAGCGATTTTGCATGATACGGTCGAAGACACTGAGGTGAGCGATGAGCAGATTGAGCAGCGCTATGGCAAAATAGTGGCGAGACTGGTCGACGGTGTGACTAAGCTAAAGTCGTCCTCACACAATAAACAGCAAAACAAAGCAGCCACCTTTCATAAAATTTTGACAGCCACCCTTGCCGACCCACGCGTATTGATTATTAAGCTTGCTGACCGCTTACATAATATGTCGACACTAGATGCGGTACGTCCCGAAAAACAACGCACCACAGCACAAGAAACGTTGGACTTTTATGTGCCGTTTGCACGGCTGATGGGTCTCAATGATATTGCCGATTATATCGAGGTGCTCTGTTATCGTAATCTTGATTCTGACATGTACAACAAACTGTCTGACAAGCTACTACAGCACGGGCTTGGGCGTAACTTTCAAAGAGAGGCCATACATCGCTATTTGAGTATTGTCCTCAATAATTTGGGGTTGAATGGTCTGGTCAAAGTTTTAGACAATCGCGTGGTCATCTACCGTCAGTTTTTTCGCAATCGCGGTGAAATCAACGCTCTACTCCGTCATTATGCCTTTGAGATTGTCCTCGATAATGTCGAAGCCTGTGACAAGCTGGCCTATTACTTAATTAAAAAATACCAGATTGATGACTCTCATATCGCTGATAATATTCGTCGTCCGCTACCGGGTGGCAATCAATCACTCACGCTTATCTATGAACGCGATAACGATGTCGTCAAAGTGACGATTTTGACCAAGCAAATGCAAAGCGCAGCGCGGCTTGGTGTCATCGGTGCAGAGCATGCCTCAGACGTTAGCCAATCGGTTATCCAAGCCTCATTACGCAATATGAAAGACTTGGTCGATGAAGACAGCTTAGATGAAAATAGCCCAGACTTTTCAGCAGCAGTCTCTACCATTAATGAGCTGATGGATTACCTACACTCCAGTAAAATCATCTGTTATAGTCCAAAGGGTCGCGCTTATGAGCTACCACAAGGCGCAACCGCGCTAGACTTTGCTTACGCTGTCGGACCGATGGTCGGCAATGTAGCCGTTGGCGCCAATATCGATGGTAAAAAAGCCAAACTTGGCACAGTCGTTAAGAATGGGCAGCTGGTCGAAATAGAAGTCAATAGCCACTCAGAACCAAAAGCAGAATGGCTAGGATTTGTTGTGACCAATAAAGCGCGTGAAGAGATTTTGCGTTGGTTTAAAGACTTGTCTCCTGCTGATAAGCAACACCATGGTCAACAAGCCTTAGATCGGGCGCTAAAAACCTATCAAAAAAGTCTCGATGACTTAACCGATAGTGATTGGAAAAACCTCACTGAATGGCGTGGCTTGACCGAAAAATCCGAACTATTTGAGCAAATAAGCTCTGGTACGTTACTACCACAGCTGGTGGTGACTCGCTTGTTTAGCGATGAAGTCAATGATTTGCAAGCACAAGAACACAGCGATGATATGACCCAACCACAGCAGCTGATAGTCAATGCGTCTGGGGTTGAGCTTGATTTTGCCAATTGTTGTCATCCTATTTATGGTGATCCTATCGTCGGTCACTTGTCCCGTCACGGTCTGGTTGTTCATCGACACAAGTGCTTTTCACTTGACGATATTCGTAAAGACAATCCTTATCAGGTTATACAACTGCGCTGGCGTAATGACAAGGCTGTAAAACAAGGTGACGCTGGCGAACATGACATAAAAAATACCGGAAAGATTCGCTTTCCAGCCTATTTAAAACTATCTATTGCCCTCAGCGACGAACAAATTACTGAAGTAATCTATCATTTACGCCAATTAAATATAGGGGTAGAAAAAGTAGACGTGCGCAGTAGTGACACCATCATCCATATCATCGTTCGTAGTCGCAATCATCTAGCACAAGGCATTCGCGAGCTACGCTCCTTGCTAGGTTTTCCAAACATCATCAGGCTGTATCAGCTGTAGTGCTGGTAACAAGGTGTAGTGCGCGTGATACATCGCCACCAACACTCACTCAATAGAACATTGAATAATGGATTTAGAAAATTTTAGAAAGACCTGAAATAATGATAAACTGTGTTTTTTGATTTTTAGCAAATAAACGTAGAGCGTGTCATCATTTACACGGTGAAAAATGAAATGTAAATGATGAATAATGCGCCCTTACCTACCAAACCAGAAAAAGATAAAAAGGATATATAATATGACTCGTCAAACCATTCAAACAGATAAAGCGCCTGCCGCTGTTGGTACATACTCACAAGCCGTAAAAGTCGGCAACACTGTCTATATATCAGGTCAGCTTGGTTTTGATCCTGAAACCATGGAACTGCGCGAGGGTTTTAAAGCACAGGCTGAGCAAGTGTTCGAAAATATCAAAGCCATCTGTGAAGCGGCTGGTGGCAGCTTAAATGACGTGGTTAAATTTAACGTGTCATTAACAGATTTGAGTGATTTTGCTGTTTTAAACGAAGTATTCGTTGCCAATCTAAGCGAGCCATATCCTGCTCGTGCAGCCGTCCAAGTAGCAGCGTTACCTAAAGGCGGTGTGGTCGAGATTGAGTCAATTTTATATATTGAGTAAATGAAGCAATATCATCATGTAAATGGTGAGGCTTAATACATAGACGTACTTAATTCTCCAGTCGTTACGTCAAAAAAGCCACTGCTAAAAAGTAATGCCAGAGTAAGCCCAAATAACACTATTTGGGCTTACTGCTATTATTCTTATCAATATTACAATCCAGTTATCCAAAAGCTGGTTATCTAAAAACTGTTTATCCAAAAAACATTTACCTGAAACTGGGAACGCATTCTATGTTGGTACAAGTTGCTCTACCCGTGCCCCTTTATCGGGTATTTGACTATAGCGTACCAGCAGATATAAACGCCTTATCAAGCCCTTCTTTACCCCATATTGGCTGCCGTGTCGAAGTATCCTTTGGTCGTCAAACTTTAATCGGTATCGTCGTCGCTCATATTCCAGAAGCAAATAGCAGCGTGCCACTTAATAAGCTAAAACCTATCAATAAATGCTTGGATGCTGAGCCTATTTTAGAGACCAGTATGCTAAAGCTGGCACATTGGCTGGCGCGTTATTACCACTACCCGCTTGGTGACGTTTTAGCAGTCATGCTGCCAACTCTCGTTCGTCAAGGTAAGCCGCTGGATTTACTGATTACCCATTGGCGAATTTTTCCGCATGCAAGCGACGATGACTTTCGTACCAACGCCAAAAAGCAAAAACAACAATTTGATATGCTTAAGCTGCATGGCGAGCGCGGCGCGAGTGAAGATGTTTTATTACTAGAGGGCATGGAGCGGAGTTTTTTAAAGGCGCTTGAAGACAAAGGTTTAATCGAGCGCTATATTCAGACCAAACAATCACCTGCGCCTGTTAAATTAGCAAAAATGCCCCTTGATCTCAATGACGAGCAACAACTCGCCGTTACCGCCATTATTGCGGCTCATGAAGCCAAGCGCTACACGGGATTTTTATTAAATGGCATCACTGGTAGTGGCAAGACAGAAGTCTATCTGCAAACGATGCAAGCCGTATTGGAAGCTGGCAAGCAGATATTGATTTTGGTACCAGAGATTGGATTGACACCGCAAACGCGCGCGCGTTTCGCCAGTCGCTTTGCCGCTCATATTGTCTTATTGCATTCTGGCATGAATAATACTCATCGCTTACAAGGCTGGCAAGACTGCCGTACGGGTCACGCTCAAATCATTATTGGGACACGCTCAGCGGTGCTATATCCTTTTGCAGATTTGGGCTTAATTGTCGTTGATGAAGCGCATGATGGCTCTTATAAGCAGCAAGATACCTTGCGATATCATGCCGCCGATGTGGCACTTTATCGCGGACTACAAGCCAATATCCCTGTCGTACTGGGTACGGCGACGCCATCTCTTGAGCATCTAAAACTGGTCGATGACGGTAAGCTGGTGGAGTGCCAACTGCAAACTCGTCCCGGTAATGCGAAGCTTGCGACCATGCAGCTGATTGATGCACGCCTGCAAAGTACTCATCAACAAACGACGGACGACGGCGCGCGCTATGATACTGGGCTTACCGATGCGCTTATTGGGGCAATACGGCAAACGCTAGAAGCGGGCGATCAAGTATTAATATTTTTAAACCGTCGCGGCTATGCGCCAGTTTTGCTATGCGAAGCTTGCGGTTGGCAGGCAGATTGTCCGCGCTGCGACGCGCATTTAACCGTTCATTACAATAGCCATTCCCAACACAACGCTTATAGTAGCTCCTATCTAAAATGCCACCACTGCGACTGGCAAGCTTATATTCCAAAAGTTTGCCCTGATTGTGGCAGTCAAAATTTGGATGCCAAAGGGATGGGCACGACAAGGCTCAGCGAAAACCTGCATGCGATTTTTGCCAATCCGCAAACCAGCAAAGAGCTATATCCCATTATCCAAATCGATCGCGATACCACCAGGCGTAAAGACAGCTGGGAGAATATCTATCAGCGTATCAATCAAGGCAATCCTGCCATCTTGGTTGGCACGCAGATGGTCGCCAAAGGTCATCATTTCCCCAATGTTACGCTTGTCTGCTTGCCAAACGCCGATCGTGGTTTCTTGTCCGCCGACTTTCGCTCGCCGGAACATACTGCGCAATTGATGGTTCAGGTGGCTGGGCGTGCCGGTCGCGGTGATAAATCTGGTCGTGTACTCATTCAAACGCTGCAACCAGATAATGAGCTGCTATTAAAACTGGTCAAAGACGGTTATTTGTCTTTTGCTCGCGAGCTATTGCAAGAGCGTAAAATGATGGGTTTACCGCCACACAGTCATGCTGCCCTGATACGCTGTGAAGGTAAAACCCTTGCTGCCACGACCCAAGCCCTTAAAGATGCCATCGCCATTCTGCCAAATGGACATAATCTCGCCGTACTAGGACCTATCGATGCACCAATGAGTAAAAAGAACAGTCGCTACCACGTACAACTGCTACTTTTAGGCAAAAATCGACAACAATTACACCATGTATTAAACCAATGGTGGCAGCCTGTACTTGCCCTTCCAAGCGCCAAATATCTGAAGCTGACTCTGGATATTGACCCTGTTGGCTGGTAACTTCTCACTATTACTCTTTAAACCCAATTAATCTGCTGTAGCTCGCCGTTAATAAAGAAGGTTATTCAAAATAGCTCATTCATCGTTTACTGCCTAGATACAGCAAGCGTTTATTAAATATGCTAAATTCTTTATATCTGGCTAGTCCGCGAACAGCAAGCCCAGCCTTATAAGCAATCAAATTTCCTCTTCTGTCATTCTGAGTGTTGTTATGAGTCAAAATAAATCAAACGCTGAACAAGGCAACCATTCTCATCAGAATGATACTGTTAATGTGGCTAACCATCTGCATAAAGAGGATGAGAGCAACTACACTCATGACAATCAAGCCACTCACGATCACGATGAACACTTAGAGCAAACAACAGCCCCGCGAGATACCAAGGGCTATCAGCGCACCTTGCTGTTTAGCTTTATCATTATCACAGGCTATATGTTTATTGAAGCCATCGGTGGCTGGCTGACTGGAAGTTTGGCGCTATTATCTGATGCAGGTCACATGCTAAGTGATGCAATCGCACTTGGCGCGACGTTAATGGCCTTTAAGATTGGTGAAAAAGCAGCCACTCATCAAAAGACGTTTGGTTATAAACGCTTTGAGATTTTAGTCGCAACAGTCAATGGTGCGACGCTGGTCATTATTGCGCTAATGATTTTTTATGAGGCGATTAAGCGCTTTAATTCACCGCCTGAAATTGCTACCCAAGGCATGCTTATCGTTGCTACTATCGGTATGTTGGTCAATATTTTGGTTGCGTGGCTGATGCATCGAGGCAGTCGCGGTGGAGATGCGCATGGTCACAGTCATACTGGTAGTCACAAAGACAGTCATGAAGACACTCAAGGAAAAAATGCAGGTAAAAAACCAGTCAATCTTAATATGCAAAGTGCTTACCTGCATGTATTGAGTGACTTAATGGGTTCGGTTGCCGCTATTGTTGCCGCGCTTTTGATGATGAGCTTCGGCTGGGTTTGGGCGGATGCAGCGGCCTCGGTGATTGTTGCGATACTGATATTATTTAGTGGTTACCGCGTTGTGCGTGATTCCGTACATATTTTGATGGAAGGCACGCCAGAAGGCATATCCTTAGTGGATGTCGAAAAAAAACTGCTTACCCATCCGCAAGTACAAGAAGTCCATGATTTGCATGTTTGGAGTATTACCAGTGGTCTAAATGCCTTGTCTTGTCACGTCGTTGTCGATGGCGAGATGAGTATTCATGAATCAAGCATATTGATTGCCAATTTAGAACAAAGCTTGCTTGAGCTCGGCATCCATCATGCGACCATTCAGGTAGAAAGCGCATCACATCCGCAAACTGAGGCACATAGCGATGCGCTGGTCTGCGACATCTCAGAACAACAAACAGAGGGTAATAATCATATTGGTCACAATCATTAAGCATGAGACATTGAAAATCAGACTTTGAAAGTCAGACATTAAAAATTGAAAAGACCATTCTTCATTTAAATATCAATTTAAACGTCGTCTATGATTGATTAGCGACGTTTTATCAAGTGGTGGCAATCATAACGCCATATGCACCAAATTAGCCAAAGCGCTGTTATTAACCAAATACCTAACCCCAACGATAAGAATATGATTCGAATCCAAAAATCTCATACATCAGTCCTGATGGGCGTTACATAATCAGATGTCAAATAACCAGCTGCCATATATGACTCAAGCAGCAACCAAAATCCAAATAACCGTACCAGTCCTGCCTCGAAAATCCTTAAAATTATTTTGCTAAAAATCTTCAATAATCCGCGCAACTTACTATCAGTGGACGAATCATCATGCATGAACATAACGCCTTATGCGCCGACATAAACAGGCTTTATTTTAAATAAGCTGATATCACGCCGATTTTTAGCATTGTAATGGCTTGTTAAAAATGATGGGAAATTTAGCCTCGCCGCCATATTTTTCATATAAATTCTGTATACTTAAAGCTGAAACACCCAATTTACCACTAATGGATTATTTTCTGCCATGTCGAGACGCTCAGCTCCTTTTGTTGCTCCAAGCCACATTGATGACCCTATCTCAGCAGAGGGTAAAAAGCATGCCAAAGCATTGTTATCAACATTGCAAGAAGACATTGCTAGCTTTCGAGATGAGCAGTTTCCGCCTGATATTTTGCGTCAAGTTCGTGATATGCCAATTTATGAAGGCAATATCGCCGAAGTCCAAGCCTATCAGCAGCGTTGGCATAATCTGCTTGAGCGCGCCATGGCGTTTTATCCTGCGGCCAACCTACCGCCCGATCATCTGCCGCTACCAGCTAGCCTTGAGATACCGCAATTTATCTATCATGTGCAAAGGCTACATTTGACCAAGACCCGTGCAAAAGAATCCAAAAGCTTCGGTTCGGTCGGTGCGCTTACTGATAAGTGTGGTGATTATAGTGCTGATGAAATTGCGCGTATGAGTGCAGTATTTGATAATGATGATGAGACGCGTTTGGTGGCGCATCGTGAATTTATTGATTTGCGCGCCTATGTATTTTGCCGTGATAGCAAGGGCGAGATGCTGGAGCCTGAACGCGTGCGTTTTTATCGAACGGGGCTTATCGTCCATGCGCTGCCCGATTTCAAAATCGTAGACAGTCGCCAGACCCCGCGTAAGCGCCGTAACGATGCTTATAACAATCCACTTGCCGATAATGGTGTGTGGAAGATTTATCGTAAAAAATAACGTATGCTAAGATTTTTTATTTTTGCTATGCCCATATTGTAACGCTTATTTTATCATGATTGCTAAGGATTCCAGATGTTCGCTGCCGCCACCGGCTCACCAAATTTAATGTTACAAGCTACAATCTTCTTAGGAGCAGCCCTGCTCTTTGTACCCCTTGGTAAACGTTTTGGCATTGCGACGGTCTTAGGTTATCTCATTACAGGATTGATATTGGGGCCCAGTGGTCTGGACGTCGCAGGCGATGCTGAGAGCTTGTTGCACTTCTCTGAGTTTGGCGTGGTCATGCTGCTATTCATTATCGGGCTTGAACTGCAACCCTCACGATTATGGGCACTGCGGCGTTCGATATTTGTCCTCGGTGGTTTGCAAGTTGGTCTGACTGGCACATTATTAATGGGGCTGTTACATCAAATTTTTGGCTTACAGCTCGATACTGCTTTTATCGTCGGTTTTGGCCTTGCCTTGTCGTCCACAGCTTTTGTACTACAAATACTGACGGAAAAACAGCAGCTTTCTAGCACCCACGGTCGTGAAGCGTTCACGATTTTATTATTCCAAGATATTGCGGTTATCCCTTTGCTAGCCGTCATTCCTTTCCTATCAGGGGTGCGCGAACAAAGTTATGATTTGATTTATTTTGGCAAAGTTTTCGCGGTTTTTGCTGGACTGATTTTCGCGAGCCGTTATGTCGTTCGTCCCTTCTTTAAGTTTGTAGCATCTAGTGGTGCATCAGAACTGCTGACCGCCGTTGCGCTATTTATCGTGATGGGTGTGTCTATTTTGATGGGGCAAATTGGTTTATCGATGGCATTGGGTGCTTTTTTGACAGGAGTATTGCTGGCAGATTCTGAGTATCGCCATGAGTTAGAAGCCAGTATTGAACCGTTTAAAGGATTGCTACTTGGCTTGTTTTTTATGTCGGTCGGTATGCTGACGGATGTCAAACTTATCTTGGCAAAACCTATCTTTATCATCGGCTGTGCAATGGCATTGATGGCGATCAAATTTGGTGTCATTACCGCCATTGCAAAGATATCAGGCAATCGCTGGCCAACCAGTATCAGACTGGGTGTGACACTCGCTCAAGGTGGTGAATTTGCTTTTGTTTTATTCAGTGTCGCTACGGCACAAAATGTGTTGCGACCTGAACTTGCCAATACTCTGAACCTTATCGTCACTATCTCCATGGCGCTCACACCACTGGCATTTTTATTACTTGAGAAAATCGGTGAGCCTTTATTTGCCAAAAGCAAACCCAGCCGCGAATACGATGCCATTCCCGATCATGAACATCAAGTCATTATTGCTGGTTTTGGGCGCGTCGGTCAGATTATCGGTCGTGTACTACGCATGCACGATATTGAGTTTACTGCCATCGAACGCTCAGCGAATCGCGTCGATTTCGTGCGTAAATTTGGTAACCAAGTCTATTATGGCGATCCAAAAAACCCTGAGATACTGCGCGCAGCTGGTATTAAAAAAGCCCGTGTGTTTATTTTGGCCATCGATGATTTAGAGCGCTCTATCACCACGGCTCAATACTTGCGTAAAAACTATCCAGACCTGATTGTCTTGGCACGGGCACGTGACCGTCAGCATTATTATCGATTGCGTGAGGTCGGTGTGCGTCATATTTGGCGTGAGACTTACCTATCGTCCTTGGATATGTCGCGTGAGTCGCTACAACTGCTTGGCATCTCACCAGAAAAAGCGCGCGAGACAGTGCAAACCTTCCGCGATTACGACGATGACTTGATTGAACGTCAGCAAGCGATCTATGATGATGAAGCCAGCATGATTGAATCCGCACAATCAGCGATGGCAGAGCTAGAAAGCTTGTTTGATGAAGACATTGATAAAGCCCGAAAAATGGACTTAACGGATTTTTATGACGCGCTAAAAAGTAAAGCAACACCCGTTGATAAAAAGGACGACGTTGCAACTGACTCTAACACATAAGTATTTGTATGTTTTAATCAGGCATACAGCTTGCTGGTGCCAGTTTCTTATTTAGTGAACTTGTACAGTTCCAACTATCGCTGTCTGGCACATGGTAAAAAACCAGTGTCTGCTGATTTAGATAGCGGATAGGGAACTGAACATTTTGTATGGTCGCAATGACTGCACAATCCGTTTCTACTACGCCAGCGGCCTTTTTATCGATATCAATTCGTATCTGCTGAGTGCCTGTATCGATAGGCAAATCCATTGGACATTGCCCTGTCTGTTGATAAATCAGTGCCACACGATTTTGTGCCGTTTTAGCGGTATCATACGCATCGAATAGCACTTCATTGGCTTTTGGCTTGGCAATAATTGGTAAAAACTGTATCTTAATAACCATTAAAGCAAAGGCAAAAATACCAAACCCCAATCCTAGCCCAAATAGACTGACCCCACCTTCTCGGCGCAGATGTGCCTTTTGCGCTGCTTCATCACGCGGATAATCATCGATAGCATCTGCAATCTCACGTCGCGCCATGCGGTAATAATACGCATCCGTCCAACGCGCCACCATAAATGACCAAAACAACCAAATGATCGCAGCAATACCTATGCGTGTCGCCATCTGGTAAGCATCAGGGATGAAGGACATCGCCAAAAATTCAAACGCAACCAATACCAGTGCCACATTGAGCTGGATAAACGACCAGCCTGCTACGCTATAGACAATCGCATCCATATAGCGTTTGCGATAGAGGAGCCAAGGAAACGTCACAAAAAATGCTGCCCAATGCCATTTTGGCGACAGATAACCTTGCGCATCGAACTGCTCAAAACGTTTCAGATAATAATGCTGGCTACGGTGACCGATAAACCATTTATCAAGTTGTGTACGCTTAGCAGGAGTCAGCTGTTCTTGATAAAAAGGGGGCGGCGAATTCGTCTCGATAAATAGCATAGATGACCCCTATTAACGATGAAGAAAAATTTAAATCCATTACTCACTTTATATGATAACGCCAAAACCGATGTGCAGAACAGTAAAACGACAGATAAATACCGTTAATTCAATGTAAAAGAAAGTCAAGGTAACCGAATGCCAATCTATATGTGATACGTCAAACAAGGTCAGCGCTTTCACTTTTTTATGCTGAATGAACGATAACAATATTAAAAAATTATTGTCCGTTCACAGCTGTATAGATTTAACTTATAATAAGCATACATCACCCATTTTATGAAGCCTTGTCAATCCTATGAGTCCACATCCTGATATTAATGATCACATCGATAGTACGAGTACTACTGATGAGCAAAAAGTCCTCAGTACTAACACCGAAAGCAATACTAATACTGACATTGAAGCCCGTATTAGCAATGAGAGTGAACCTGAAGAAAGCAAACATCTACGTATCGTCAATACTTTTATGAAACGACGTACGCACATGAATAAAAACGCCGAACTGGCACTAACCGCGCCAGAATTTGCTGAGTATTTGGTCAATAACAGTTTCGGTGATGGCAATCTTGATGGTATTGACAATCTACGAACGCTATTCGCTGATAGCCCTAACGGTAGTGAAGCACCCCTTACTTTAGAGATCGGTTTTGGACTGGGTGATTCGTTCATTGAGATGGCAGCAGCAGAACCTAGCCGCAATTTCGTTGGTATCGAAGTGCACGAGCCGGGTATCGGTAAATGCGCCTATATGGCAGGTACACAAGCGCTAACCAATGTCAAAATCATCAACGGTGACGCCATCCAATTGCTCAAGCAACTACCAGAAAACCATATTGATCGCATCCAGCTTTACTTCCCTGACCCATGGCAAAAAAAGCGCCATCACAAACGCCGCTTCGTCAGTGCTGAACGCATGGCGATTGTGACTCGTAGTCTAAAGCAAGGCGGCTGGTTCCATACCGCAACCGACTGGGAGCATTATGCCTTTTGGATGGTTGAAGTATTAGACGGTTTTACTGGTTTAACCAATCAAGCAGGCGCAGGTAACTTCACCGACCGCCCTGACTTTCGTCCAATGACCAAATTTGAGCGCCGCGGTATAAATAGTGGACATGGCGTTTGGGATTTAATCTATATCAAAGACTAGATTTGGCTCACTTATCTTCGGTGACTTCTGCATAGCGGCTAAATTATTTAGCCGCTTTTTTGTGCTTGCAAATTATCTAATGACAATATTATTTGATTTTTTTCAACTACAACCCTTAATAGACAAGCTATAAGTATTTTTATTAAAAATAATAAAAATTTTTTAATATGTGAAACATCGTCTATTTTCATAGAGTTTTTAAATTAATAATGCTACATATAGGGGTAAAAAATATATTGCAGCGCCACACTCACAGGTTACCTACCTACTCAAACATTGATAGTATAAGGGATTCATGAGTTCTCCCCATAAGCTGTGGATAACCCTGTGTATAAGTACGCACTTGACAACAATTTCCCTAGATAGCTCAAAGGATGAGGTAAAATCGTTCATTTTTTATACAATTTAAAAAACATTTTAAATCAATGGGTTATAACGTATTTCATAATACTGTAATTTATTTTTAATATATTTTTAAATTAAATTAATCCTCACTGATGTTTCACAAAAGCTAAATTTAGACTCTTTATTTCTTGTGGACAACTTTTAATGCTATTGACAAAGGGCGGCATTATCCTATCCAAAATTAGGATATATTCATCAACTAGATTACACAAGTTATCACTTATATACAATGCGACAGTTAGTGTCGTTTAGCATCATTGTATCCTCTATATGCTCCTTGGTTTTTGTTATAATCACCTTATCTAATCAACCGCACTTTAGAAAACAGTTAAGGCTCAACGAGCATAATGTTCCCTACAAATTACATCTGTTGGCGCTGATTATGAACTTAATTTTACTTTTATCGTTATTTGATTTTACTGTATAGTAGAGTGATATATCTAATATTACTGTTTACATCATCGATACCCTAACCCATTCATTATAGATAGACATTGAACGAACGCTGCCTATTATTTAGATAGCCATCAATACTATTGAGCCGTTAACCTTCTTAGCTACAAACATTTTATTTATCATACCAAATTTATAGTTTTAACCAATGATTGAAGACAAGGAATCCAGTATGGACGACAATAAAGCCAAAGCCCTTAAAGCAGCACTCGGTCAAATCGAAAAGCAGTTTGGTAAGAATACCATCATGCATTTAGGTGACGACTCAGCTATTATGGATGTCGATGTAGTATCAACAGGTTCGTTGGGTCTGGATATTGCACTTGGCATTGGTGGTCTACCAAAAGGCCGTATCGTAGAGATTTATGGCCCAGAAAGCTCAGGTAAAACGACCATGACGCTACAGGCGATTGCAGAATGTCAGAAGCAAGGAGGCACCTGCGCCTTTATTGATGCTGAGCATGCGCTTGACCCTGTTTATGCGCGTAAGCTTGGCGTGAATACTGATGAACTATTGCTTTCTCAGCCTGATAATGGTGAGCAAGCGCTTGAAATTACTGACATGTTGGTGCGCTCTGGTGCTATCGATATGATCGTCATTGACTCAGTCGCTGCCTTGACGCCGCGCGCAGAGATTGAAGGCGAGATGGGCGACTCACATATGGGCTTGCAAGCACGTCTGATGAGCCAAGCACTACGTAAAATCACAGGTAACGCCAAACGCTCTAACTGTATGGTGGTATTTATTAACCAAATTCGTATGAAAATTGGTGTGATGTTTGGTAGCCCTGAGACCACGACTGGTGGTAACGCGCTTAAGTTTTACGCCTCAGTGCGTATGGACATTCGCCGTATCGGTGCGGTCAAAAATGGTGATGAAATCATCGGTAACCAAACCCGTGTCAAAGTTATCAAAAACAAAATGGCACCGCCTTTCCGCCAAGCAGAGTTTGAAATTACTTATGGTGAAGGTACCAACCACTTAGCCGAAGTGATTGACTTGGGTGTTGAAATTGGTGCAGTTGGCAAAGCAGGCTCTTGGTATAGCTATGGCGACGAAAAAATCGGTCAAGGTAAAGCCAATTCTGTGCTGTTCTTAAAAGAAAACCCTGCGATTGCGCAAGAAATCGAAGCTAAAATCCGTGAAGAAAAGCTTGGATCAAAGAAAGAGACCAAAGCCGAAGATAAAGCCAATGAAGCGTTGGTCTCTGACCCTGTACAATAACGGCACAATGATTAATCGTTATCAATAATCATGACTTGTTATGAAAATTAAATTGTTATGAACATTAAAACCTTAGCTGAAATACTCGCTGAATCCGATGCCGATTCAGCGAGTAGTCCTACTATCAAATCAAAAAAACCGTCCAAATCTTCCAAACACTCTGAATCCTCCAAATTTTCTCAGCATTCCTATCAAGGCGATCCTAAAAAAACAACTAAGACACGTAAGCATTCAACTTACTATCATGAAGACCATTCATTATCTGACGATGCTGAATTTGCAGTAGAATCCGTTGACGCACCCCCTTCTACCAGCAAAAAATCTCCTCGATCCAAAAAGCGTAAAAAACGCTTTCACCCAGCGGCTAACTTTAGCCCTGAGCCTAGTGACGTGCCTGCTTATCAGCAACCAGAAGCGCAAAGTATCAAAGAGATGCTGGCTGAAGTTAAACAAAATATTCATGGTGAACCAGACGATAGCGCAGCTACTGATAATGAATTTAACAAAGAATCACAGTATACAACCGATGCTGCCATTACCAACACTTCTGTGCATAGCACAGTCGACAGTCAGATGGATAACCTACCCGCTGCTCTTAAAGCCTATTTGCGCACGCCTGAACAACGACAAGCAGAAATAGATGAGATCAAAGCGGAAAGTCGTTTACGTTGGTTAGCGTTTTATTATTTATCGCGCCGTGAGTACGGCAAGGCTGAGCTTAAGCAAAAGCTTATTGATAAAGAGCAAGCCTTAGATAAAATTGATGCGCTACTCGATGAGTTTGAAGAAAAAGGCTACCAAAGTGATTATCGCACGACGCTCATGCTCATTCGTGAAAATATCCGTAAAGGTCGGGGACGCGGACGTATCAAGCAGGAGTTTTATCGTAAAAAAATTGCCATGCCCAGTAATATCGATGAGTTAATCGATATGGCAAATGCAGAGTCAGAAGAGTTTAGGGAGTTTGTAGATGATAGCGCAGATAATCTGGTAGATGGTATCGATTGGCTCAAACTGGCGGTCACAGCGCGCACTAAAAAGTACGGCGATGACATACCCACTGAACAAAAAGACAAAGCAAAGCAGCTACGGTTTTTGCAATATCGAGGCTTTCAGAGCGATATCTGTTTTGCCGCGCTCAATTATACGTTAGACACATTAGATGAGCGCTTTTAAGCCACCCTCACCTTTTTTAAGAACACCCATCTGTACATAAGACAATATGACTTGAGCGATCTATTAATAATAGCCGAGCACTTTCCACCAAATCAAACCAGCACCGATCCAGATGACCAAATTGACCACACTCATAATCGCGCCAATACTCCACCACTCTGTTAACGTCACATAACCAGAGTTAAAAATGACTGGCGCAGTACCGGTTGCATAATGCGTAAGCGTCATCATGATGTTGCCCGCTGCGGCTAAGATCAGCGCATATAACATCGGCGGTGCGCCCAAGCTTAAACCCACCGCATAAAATGCTGCAAATAATGCAGTAATGTGAGCCGTGGTACTAGCAAAGAAATAATGAATATATAAGTACACTAGGGTCAAAATAGTCACAGCCCCTATCCAGCCAAGCCCAGTCGTACCAATCATCGATTCAATATTGCCAGAGAACCAGCTTATCAGTCCAAGCTTATTAAGATAAGCGGCCATCATAATAAGGGCGCCAAACCAAATAATGGTATCCCATGCTGACTTCTCTTTTAAAATATCGTCCCAAGTCAGTACCCCAGTCAATATTAAGGTCGTCAAACCAATAAATGCTGTGGTGGTAGCATCAACGCTATATTGCTCACCTAACATCAATGCGGGAATATTCGCCCACAATAACAGCATCAGAGCAAATACCCCGAGCATGATTTTTTCTTGGCTACTTATTTTTCCCATTTCTGCCAAATTTTCCTTGGCAAAACCTTTTGCATCGGGCGTGATTTTAACATCAGGTGGATAAATTATATAAATGACTAACGGCATCACAAGCAGACATAGCATGCCAGGTACAAACATCGCCACTGCCCAAGTGGTCCATGACAGCTGAATATCACCGCCTGTGGCTTTATTCACCAAATCTACAACCAGAGGGTTGGGCGCAGTAGCCGTGATAAACATCCCAGAGGTAATCGGGTTAGCATGATAGTTCACCATCGCCAAATAGCGACCAATTTTATTTTGAGTACCTTCTTCTGGCGTCGAATGAAAGCTTTGCGCGATAGACTTCATAATAGGATGAATAATACCGCCGCCACGTGCCGTATTAGAAGGCGTAATAGGTGCTATCATCAATTCAGCTGCAGTCAAAGAATAAGCCACGCCGATGGTTTTTTTACCAAAAATAGAAATAAAATAATAGGCAATACGTCGACCCAAACCCGTTTTTATCAAGCCACGCGATATCATGACTGCAATACCAATTAGCCAAATCAACGGACTTGAGTAGCTTGATAGTGCATCGCTAATGGCTTGTGCTGGGCTATCACTAGTCACGCCTGTCAGTGCGACTAGGGTGACTGCAATGATAGCAATGGCACCAATGGGTAATACTTTACCGATGATGGCGACAATAGTGGCGATGAATAATGCCAGCATGTGCCATGCTTCAGGCGTGACGCCAGTAGGCACTGGTATCACAAACCAAATGATCAAGCCGACCAAAATGGCAACCGCTGCTTGAATAGGCTTAAATGGCATGATTAACTATCCTTATAAATGCTTATCCAATCACGCAGTCATATTATATAAAGGATCATCAAAGTAGCCACTGCGACAAAAGACTCAATGAATCATATGACTATCTTATAAGATTTATAGAATTATTTTTCTATTATTCACCATTTTTAACATATCTATTTAGAATAAAGAGTAAATATTCAGTAATTGAGTACCAATAGTAGGGTTAAACTAACAGCCATAAAAAAGAGCACGTTTGATAACGTACTCTTTTTTATAGTATTCACTTTGTGGCATTAACGATTACGACTTTCTTTAAAAGATAAATTTATTTTAACGCACCTAATCGACTAGATAGCTGATTAATGATTTGATCAATCTCTTCATTGGCTTCAGATTCATTATCCAAATTACCACTTGGTGTCAGCTGATTCATTACTTCTGGCAGCAATTCAGCAAGACCTTGACGGACTTCTACGTCATTAGCACCAGTATGTGCTGCAACCTGCTGAATCTCATTTTCATCGAACAACTGACTGATATCATTTGGATCAAGGTTGTCATTGTCTTGCTGGTTACTCATCCAAGAATGCGCTTGGTTTTCATAACCCATACCTGTGATTTTCGATAATGCACCACTCAAGCCGCCATTGCGTTTGATCCAGCTTAGTACCATTGGCATAAGTGCAGCGATTAGCATACCTTTACCACCGAATCCAGATTTTCTCGTTTGACTACCTATGGCTTGACCACCTAGCACACTGCCTAATATGTCTCCAAGACCTCCAGTATTAGAATTAACGCCGCCACTTTGATTGCCACCAGTGAGTCCACCGCCTGTTAACCCACCGAGAATATCATCTAAGCCAAAACCATTGTCTGGCTGACGATCATACTGGCGTGGATTGTAGCCACCAGTTTGACTACCACCGCCGAGCACGCTACCCAATATATCCCCAAGACCACCTGTACGACGTGGATCAATGCGTTGATTTACAGGATTACGCTGCGCATCTTCAGGATCCATCGCACGACGGGCCACCTGACTAACCAAATTCCCTAATAAGCTCATTCTCGATTCCTTTTTGTCATATTATTTATTATCTATAAACCGCTAAAAACTTTGCTGCTAATTTAATATATTAATCAACAGCTCGATTTACTTATGCGATTCACAATTCTCTTGCAATATAACAAATCTCTTTCGCTATCCAGATAGGTGTTTTGTTATGACATGTAGGCGTTCGTAAATTCGTGGAAAAAACTGCTCATTGGAAACTATAAAAAAATACTTCCTTAACTCGTATTTTCGGCGTTTATGTTAGGCATATTGAACATTCAACCATGGCACTGATAAGCACTATTTATAAGTACTCAATACAATCTAGCCAAAATATTCAACTCTCGCCATTGTTCAGGGCTCACTTGATCTCGAAAGATGGTTACTGATAAAGAGCGCTGATAAGGCTCTATAACATTGAATTCAAAGCTTATCGCCCATCGATATCCAGAGACAGCGATTAATTGTGCCTGCCATAGCTCATCACCGCGACCCGTACGGAGCAGTAGCTGCCAATTTTGATCGATACGATGGCTAAGTGGTGGTTGGCTCAGGTGCAGCAGTATGGGTCGTGATAATGTCAAATAAATAATCACCGCGGCGGTAATGATTAAAATAAGCACATATTGCCATAACAGTAAAGAAGCAAGCCATGCCAGTACAACCATGACGGCGGTCAACCCACTATAAAGCAGCAAACGCAAATAGCTGGCAGGCCGAATAGCCGTATCAATACGCAACGAATTTGCCAAGGTCATATTTTATCACCAAAAAAAACGGCAGACCATTATATTACTTAGGCCTAGCTAAACCAACTCTGGACAACCATTTCTTATACCTAAATCAGTCTTTAAGTCAAATCTTTGGTATGACGCCATGTCTTAATTTTATTGACTAACGCCCATATTTCTTCGTTTTCTGGACGATTTTGATTGGTGAAATAATCCAACAAATCAGGATCTTCATGAGTCAGCATTTCTGCAAACGTCTCTTGTTCAGCAGGCTCTGCGGTCAAGTAAATTTCTTTGACATAAAGGTCAATATAAAAGTCTAACTCTTTTAATCCGCGGCGTGCTTGATAGATAATGCGGCGCTGTTCATTGGTTGGTTCTGGCTGAATCGGGGTGGTCATAAAAGTACTCTCATTATTTTAAATTGGGATTAAGGATAATTATGCGCAGATAATTGACGCCACAAGGCGACCGCTTGCTGCATCATCGCCACATTATGGGTGCGTATAATGCCAGCGCCTTGCTGTAGGGCAAAGATACCAGCTGCCGTACCTACCACATCACGATCTACCGCGTTAGTAGTAGCAACGACTTCGACGCCACTCTTGCTCAGAGCTTCCGCTAAAAAACGTTTGCGCGAAATGCCAAACATCATCGGTAAACCAAGCGCTTGTAGCCTGCCAAGCTGGCTTAATAGTGCACAATGATGCTCATAATTTTTAGCAAAACCAAAGCCTGGATCGATAATAATTTTCTCACGCTTAACACCGATTCCTGTTACTTCGTCAATACGCGATAATAGCTCAGCCCTTACGTCACTAATGATGTCGTCATATTGTGCCAAATTATTCATCGTTGTTGGCTCGCCGCGCATGTGCATCAGCATGATGGGTATATCAAGCTCAGCCGCTAGTACTGCTGCACCCTCGCGTTTGAGTGCGCGTACATCATTCCAAATATCAGCACCAGCGTCAAAAGCCGCTTTCATAACCTCTGGATTACTGGTATCAATGGATAGCCAAATATCCTCCCCGCATTGCTGCCTAATGGCTCGAACCACTGGCACAACACGCTGCATCTCTTCAACAGTGCCCACAGCATCCGCATTGGGGCGAGTAGACTCACCGCCAATGTCGATAATAGTCGCACCTTCTTCTATCATTTGCTGACAATGCGCAACTGCTTTATCTACCGCATTGAACTGTCCACCGTCTGAAAACGAATCGGGTGTGACATTAAGAATACCCATAATATGAGGCTGCGATAGATCTAGTGTTTTATCACGACTTGATATCTTATAGCTGGGTAAGGGCTGAAATAAGGACATAACCAAATTATCTCTCATTAAAACATTCTAATTATTGCACTGTGCTTGTTATGCGTTGTGCTTATCATACCAGTAAACTCTATTCTGTACTAAACCCTTCACGAAATATGGACAACAAAAAAGCCCTTTATCATAAAGGGCTTTTTCTATTGGATATGAATTAATTAATAACTACATCGCTGGTAACGGTGGCGGTGTTGAGTTGGTTGTTTTGATATCATTCTTCGATAAGTTGACTTCGTTGTGCTGATAAACTCTAGGTGGACGTGGGTCTTCACCTGCTAGAATATCTTGCAATTGATCACGGTCAATGGTTTCCCATTTCATGAGAGCATCGACCATCGCATGCATTTTTTCTTGATTGCCTTCAATCAATTCGCGCGCGATATCATATTGCTCCTCTAACATACGGCGGACTTCTTCATCGACCTTTTGCTGCGTGGCTTCTGAAATCGTACGACTGCTAGAGCCAAAATAGCCTTGCGAGCTGTCTTCATCTTCATAAACCATAATACCAAGTGCGTCAGACATACCGTACTTCGTCACCATGGCACGAGCCATCTTGGTTGCACGTTCAAAGTCGTTAGAAGCACCCGTCGACATCTGATTGATAAAGACTTCTTCAGCGATACGACCGCCGAATAAGATAGCAATATCGCTCAGCATTTTTGATTTATACATGCTGGTTTGGTCATGCTCTGGCAACTGCCAAGTAACCCCAAGCGCAAAACCACGCGGCATGATCGTTACTTTATGCACAGGATCGGTACCTGGTAGTAGCTCAGCGACTAAGGCGTGACCTGCTTCATGATAAGCGGTCGCACGGCGCTCCTCTTCACGGATGACCATTGATTTACGCTCAGGACCCATATATAGCTTGTCTTTTGCATCTTCAAAGTCATTCATATCAACGCTGGTCTTGTTGCGACGTGCTGCAAACAATGCCGCTTCGTTGACAAGGTTGGCCAGCTGCGCACCACTGAAACCTGGTGTACCGCGAGCCAATGCATTGGCATCCACACCGATAGTATTCGGCAGCTTTCTCAAATGCACTTTAAGAATTTGCTCACGACCTTTAATATCTGGCAATCCCACTTGTACCTGACGGTCAAAACGACCTGGACGCAATAGCGCTTTATCAAGCACATCCGCACGGTTGGTCGCTGCAATGACGATCACGCCTTCATTGCCTTCAAAACCATCCATTTCGACCAATAATTGGTTCAGTGTCTGCTCACGCTCATCATTACCACCGCCCATACCAGAGCCACGATGACGACCGACTGCATCAATTTCATCAATAAAGATGATGCAAGGCGCACTCTTTTTAGCCTGTTCGAACATATCGCGGACACGTGAGGCACCGACACCCACAAACATTTCAACGAAATCGGAACCTGAGATAGAGAAGAACGGTACTTTAGCTTCACCAGCAATGGCTCTTGCTAGTAGCGTCTTACCAGTACCTGGAGGGCCTACCATTAAGATACCACGTGGAATCGTCGCACCAAGCTTGGTAAATTTATCAGGGTCGCGTAAAAACTCGACCACTTCAACCACTTCTTCTTTGGCCTCTTCACAACCAGCCACATCTTCAAAGTTCACCTTGATTTGGTCTTCAGTCAGCATTTTGGCTTTTGACTTACCAAAGCTCATAGGGCCGCCGCCTTTACCGCCAGCGCCGCCTTGCATGTTACGCATGAAGAATAAAAACAGACCAATAATCAATAGAATTGGGAAACTGGCTATCAGTAATTGCATCAAGACGCTTTGGCGTTTTGGGGCAGTCCCTTGGACTTCGACTTGGTTCTCACGCAGCAATGGCATGAGCTCATCATCTGACACAGCTGGTCTAATAGTCTCAAAAGGTGAACCATTTTTCTTTTCGCCGGTGATTTGCTCGCCATCGATTTCAACGCTGGCTACTTGGTTTTCTGACACGGCGGTCACAAACTCAGAGTAGTTAAGGCTATCCGGCTCGGATGATTGATCAAAGCCGCTAAACACCAGCACCAAAACGCCGATTACCACCAGCCACAATAAGGTATTTTTTACCATGTCGCTCACTAGTTATTCCCATCCCTTACTTATTGGTGTGTTTATTAAACACGTGACGTCTATAAACGTATCGCTCATTTTTTAGTAAATATATTGATAGCCAAAATTTATAAGTCAGACTCATACAACTCAAATGCTGCATGGGGACTGTTTTCACAAGTTATAAATATCAATGACCTATATATCTATCGTAGATGAGCACATCAGGCGCTTATTGTCAGACGACTTTGCCTAAAACATATGCTTGAAACAAAGTTAATATAACATGATATGTGGTGCTAACCTGCATAATTCAAGCAGGTTTCGCTATTATTCAGTTAACGATTGTAGCGGGTTCAATACACTCATGAGACTATGTTATGGTGACACATTATCTCGCTTACAATGGCTGTGACATAACGACGTTATGATTATTTAATCGCTATCCAAAACATCTCTTTTGACCGTGGTCGTGACGCACCTGGTTTGATACTACGGATTTTACTAAAATCCTGCTGCATCTGCTTGCGTAATTCTTGTGTGCCTTCACCTTGAAACACTTTCATAATAAGTGCGCCACCTTCTGGTAAGGTTGCAAGCGCGAAGTCCACTGCCAGCTCGCATAAATACATCATACGTGGCTGATCGATTGCGCTGTTTCCTGCCGTATTTGGTGCCATATCGGACAGCACTACATCGACCTGTCTATCACCAACCTCTGCCATGATCGCATCAAACACGTCTGCTTCGCGAAAGTCGCCTTGAATAAAAGTCACATCAGGCAATGTGTCCATCGGCAGAATATCAGAGGCAATCAAAATACCTTTTTCGCCTACTAGCTGACCTGCCACTTGAGACCAACTGCCTGGAGCACTGCCCAAATCTACAACCGTCATGCCTTTTTTAATAATATTGGTCTTTTCATTAATTTCTAATAGTTTATAGGCGGCACGGGCACGATAGCCATCTTTTTGCGCTTTTTGCACATAATGATCGTCAATATGCTCTTTCATCCAAGCGCTACTACTCTTTGACAGTTTTTTATTTTCGATACGCGTGGCCAAAATACCTGCTCCTATTGCTTTGCAAAACATTCATACATATTACTGAAGTAGCTAAAAGATTTATGAAGCACTTTCGATATGGTTTAAATTTATTCGAATATGCTATCAATCAAGATTTTTATACATTTGCAGTCTTAAACTGACTAAATTCTATTGGTTAAAACACTGATTTATCAGACAGTAGCGTTTATAATGTGCCCAAACATTCAGTTTAACATTTTCATCACGTAAAATCGTGCAAAATCCTGCTGATCTCATGCAAGATGACCACAGATTATCTATAATGGTCGTCAACTGCTCTTAATAGTACTGTTTTTTATTTTTACCAACACCTAGGAATTCTATGCAACTCGATAACGCTACCATCAAACGCCTAAGAGGCATTGGTCACGACCTCAAACCTATCGTCATGATTGGCAACAAAGGTATTACCCCAACCATTACTGAAGAGATTGATCGCGCGCTATCAGATCATGAGCTCATCAAAGTAAAGCTGCCTGCTGGCACAAAAGAAGAGCGCGATGTCATCGGTGCGGAACTTGCCAAAGCGGCTAACGCGTCTTTGGTTCATTCTATTGGTCGTATGGCATTGTTACTGCGTAAAAATCCAAACGCCAACCCAAAATTGTCTAACTTAGCACGTCATGCATAATAATATGTGATGACCAGCTGGTTTGAGTGATGTGATGGTATGATATGCCATATCAACTCAAATCATAGCCAAATGGTGACGATAAACATAAAAGCCGCGATGCATCTTGCTCGCGGCTTTTATGCTGTCTGCTCGTTTTAGATTTACTTAGCGTGTAATATTAGCTCGCTTAGTCGGTACAATTTTTCTTATGGTTACTTCTATATTTTCATTGTCGGGTCTTAACTTATGAATCAATCATTCAATCTCTATGTGGCCACCGAAACCATAGCAAACGATGCGCAGCAACTGGGTATAACAGTGGATGAGTTACAGCGCATCTGTATAAATGTGAGTGCTCAGATTATTCGACAGCCATCACTACACTTACAGCTAACCTATCAACTCACCCTACCCAGCCAAATACTAGCAAAGCAGCTAAACTGGTCAATGTGGCAGCAAGCACAAGTAAAATTCGATGATTACTTGTGGGAAGAGACTTGCTTTGAGTGTTTTATCGCTGGTCGTCTAATCAATGATAAAAATCTAACGGATGCTCAAAAGGCAACGCCCTATATCGAGATTAATGCCAATCCAGACGGTCGTTACGCGCTATATCAATTTGAGAGCTATCGTAATCCTGCGACCTTACCACCAACACCCTTATATGCAGCTGATGGACAAGCGCGCGCGTTTATTAATTGGATAAACAATGTAAAGCCAATATTAAGCTACGTGGAGAACCCTTTATCTAATGATCCATCAGTCGCAAATAAACCTCATCATTATGAGCGCAGCTTTAATATACCAGTAATCCAACGACCTAATCAGCAGTACGCCATCGCTAATACTGTGATTGAGCAAATACATCCTTGCGTTATTTTATGGTTTGGTGAGATTGCTTTATATTTTGCTCCAAACCACGCCTCCCCACCTGACTTTCACAATCGTAGCTACTGGTCAAGATTTGATCTTTAACTCTACTTTTAACTTAAGCATCACAACTCAAAGCGCAAAAAAAACCAGCAATGCTATAAAGGCATTACTGGGTTTGGAGAAAACTTTTAACTTAGACTATATCTAACTGTCTACTATTTATCAGCCATCGCAAGGTAAATACCACGGTCTGATGCATCATCGACATATTGTGAATCACGCCATGTCGTATAGCTGTAAGTGCCACTGTATGGGCTAATGCTGTTTTGGCGGAAATCAGATACCCAATCGTTACCATCAAAGATCTGGATATGACCATGTGGACGGTTTGACGTACGATTATAGACAACGACGTCACCCACTTGTGGCTGCATATCATTACTGATCTTGGTAAAACCTGCTTGAGCAAGTGTGCCGCGAGAGGCGTACTGATAAGCTGAAGGGTTAGGCGTAAATTCGTAACCTGCTGATTGTAGCGCTTTACGTACATAGCGAGCACAGTAGCCAGAGCTTCTAGACAGTGCTACTCGCGATGCACTTGCCGCTGCGATAGCAGGAGCAGAATTGCGATCAGGAGCGCGGCTTGATTGCTGCTGACGCTGCTCATAAGACAAACGGCTGGTAAGCGAAGCAAGTTGATATTCTTTTTGCTTGGCATGCGCACTTAAATTATCAATGGCTTGACTGATCTCGTCGTTGCTATATACATGAGCACCACTGTTAGTGCTATAGATATTGCGACTAGAACCGTAGTTCGAAGAAGCAGAAATATTTGTGATGGTATGACTCAAGGTATTATTTGGTTGAAAGGTTGTTTCGACAGCACCACTTGTCTGTGCTATACCCATTCCCAATACTGACAAAATTAATAAAGCTTGTTTCATAAATTTACTACCTATTGTTAATACAAGACCGCTCGTCATCCATGACAAAGCATCAATTAGTTTAGAGGAGATGATCATTACAAAACATGATAAAATCCTTATTAAAACAGCCCGCTATTCTTTCTGTAGTGACTAATACTGGTATTATCTGTTAATACCATATTCCGCTTAGTTCACTGTCTCGCAAATCGTTCAGTATCAATTGCTTTTAGCATGTCAATTATGAATATCGATTTTGTCACCTATTAGATGAGTCATCACGATGTCAAAAAAACAGCCAAATCGGCTTGCCCAACTTATCGACCATCAAGCTTTTGCTGGTAGCGCACTACCCCGAACGCTTGCTGACAATATGCGGCTATACATAGAAGCGACCAATGAGGTAAAAGAGCTATTGGTAGATTGTCTACCTGAAGAAATTCTTAATACCTGTTGGGTCGTAGGCCTCACCTCCGAGCAATTAATACTCAGTGTGGGCTCAATGACTGCTGCCAATCATATTCGCTATTTGCAGAGCGCTTATTTGCAAGTCTTAACAGAGCAGTCAATTACATTTAAACAACTCAAGCAAATTCGCGTCGTCGTCGCTAAAAATTCAGCTGATAATCATTCATCTAAACAACTATCAGCAGTATCAGCAACTTTGTCAAAATCTAGTAAAGCCAATGAAAATCAGGCTCTTAGCCAAAACACAAAGCGGACTATATCACAGGCCGCAGAGCATGTCACCACTGATGAAAATCTCAAAAAAGCACTTTTACGTCTGGCAAATCATTGAAATTATTAATGTTACTATGTAAATTTGTGTAAACAAAACCGTAAAAATCAGCTGATAACGCTGCGATTTTGTAATGACGCAAACAAAAAAAATCACCTGCTAGCTCCGTTCACATTATGAACGTCACCAACAGATGATTGAAAAAATATCCACAGCTTTGATATTCTCTACTCTAGAGCAGAATTGTTAAAATAATCTAAACAATACATTCAAAAAAACGAATATTATTAGAATGTAATTACTGCCGGATTATGTAATATTGCGTAAATGTTTCGATACTTCGTGTATATTCCTGTATTCATCCTTCAACAGTCAAACCTTCGAGAGGTAAATACTGAATTGGGCACGTTACATTGTCATCAAAAGTTACAATTTCAAAATTATTATGGTCAGATAGTATCTCACGTACCAATAAATTGTTTAACGCGTGACCAGATTTATAAGCATTAAAGCGACCCAAAATCGGATAGCCAATCAAATATAAATCACCTAAAGCATCCAAAATTTTATGGCGAACGAACTCATCATTAAAACGCAAGCCTTCTTCGTTAAGAATAGTTGCCTCATCAATAACAATAGCATTATCCATACTGCCTCCTAATGCCAAATTATTCTGACGTAAGGCTTCTATATCTCGTAAAAATCCAAAAGTACGGGCTGAACTCAATTGCTCAATGAAGTTTTGCGTCGAAAACTGCAACTGGGCATGCTGAAAATCTTTGTCGATAGCAGGATGATCAAAATCAATCTCAAAATTTAGCTCAAACCCTTCATAAGGACGCAGTTCTGCCCATTTATCATCTACTTTTACTCGTACTGGTCTGACGATTTTTATAAACTTCTTTAAAGCATCTTGTTCACAAAATCCTGCGTCAAGTAGCAGCGCCACAAAAGGAGCGGCACTACCATCCATAATTGGTATTTCTGAGGCTGACACACGGATTAAAAGATTATCCACACCTAGTCCAGCAATGGCACTAAGCAAATGCTCGACCGTCCCCACACGTGTTCCACCAAACACTAAATTTGATGACATCATAGTGTCTTGTACTAAAAAAGCACTGGCTGGAATCGGCTGGCTGCCTTCGATATCAGAACGCTCGAAAACAATACCCGTATCAATAGGTTGCGGATGAAACTCTAAGTCAACAGGCTGACCACTATGAAGACCAATACCTGTGACAGCGATCGCAGTTTTTATGGTTCTTTGGTTCATGGCTGTCTTCTCACATATTTTGTTACAATTGCCATAGTGTATCATTACCCGCCCCTAGTTCGCTATAGTTAAAACTCGCTAATTTTCTTATCTCCTTGATTGATAACACTTATCGCCAATAAATCTTGATTGTTTTTATGTCTTATTGATCGCATTGCCTCTGTTAACACAGGGAAATAACAGCCAAATGTTACATTCATAAATTGTTTTATGCGCCTATTTATTAATGATTATTTTCGCATTGAGAGGCGATTCTTATAAATAGAGCGCTCTCATAGCTGAATCAGCTTACTAATATATGGACATTTTCTATACGCACAAAAAAGCCAGCAACTTAGTACTGGCTTTTTTTATCCCAAACATCTGAAAATATTATTTATTTTGTTGACGTTTTAGATAGTCTTGAATGCTATTGGTTTTGGTTTTCGCCTGCTCTTGAGGCGCGCTTGCACGGGTAGCACCAGCCGTATCTTGATACATTTGGGCCTGCGATTGCTTTTGACTGTTTAAAGCGCTGGTATGCACGTTAGGGTCAACAGGCTGAGTGCTATTGACAGAAGGAACTGGTGCCTCAACTACTTCCGGCTCTTGCCCAGCATTTTCATCTAAAGTCAGACCCGTGGCGATAACGGTAACATGCAAATCATCACCCATTTTTTCGTCAATCACTGAACCATAGAAAATATGAGCATCGTCGATATCTGTAATTTCTTCAACGATGATACTAATTTTGCTCATCTCATCCAATGATAGTGATTCAGAAGAGATTACGTTAACCAATAGACCTTTTGCATTCTCTAAACGCAAGTCATCAAGCAATGGTGATCTGATGGCTTTCTCAGTTGCTTGACGCGCACGATCATCACCGCTGGCACGGCCGATACCCATCATTGCATGGCCTTTAGCAGTCATAGCAGTGCGGATATCATTAAAGTCGATATTGATCATACCTTCACTAGCGATAGTTTCAGCAATACCTTGAACCGCATGTAATAACACATCATCCGCTTTTTTAAAGGCATCTTGCATAGAGATATTGCCATAGACACTCATCAACTTATCATTCGGAATCGTAATGATAGAATCAACAAAGTTAGTCAATTGCTCAATACCAGCCTTAGCAGCCTTGATACGTTTGCCACCTTCAAACTTAAATGGCGTAGTCACGACGGCAACTGTCAAAACTTCCATTTCTTTAGCAATACGAGCAACCACAGGCGCTGCACCCGTACCCGTACCACCGCCCATACCAGCAGTAATGAACACCATGTCTGAATGCTCGAGTAATGCACGGATGGCTTCTTCTTCGCTTTCTGCTGCTTCACGCCCAACTTCTGGGTTCGCCCCTGCGCCCAAACCGCGATTCGTTTTTGCGCCAAGTTGCAATTTATGCGGTGCAGTTAAACGATCAAGCGCTTGTTTATCCGTATTAGCACAGACGAACGTTACACCTCTAATCCCTTGTTGTACCATATGTTCAACCGCATTACCGCCACCACCACCAACACCGAATACAGTGAAGCTTGCTTGGCCGTTATTTTGAGGCTGGTTATCATCTGGCATGGTGTATTTTGACATAAAAAGGTTTCTCCAGTTGCAGATAGCGTGATGGTCGATACTTGGTAACACACTTATATGGCGCGCTATCGACTTACTATATATAATTGTATTTAAATAAAACAGGGCAATGGCTTAGATAATTGTGCTAGCCAAAATATGCCAGTATAGTACAGGGTGTGACTTTTCGTATTCTTGCCTATTATATAGCTGCATACTCTTATGCTGCTTAATATAAGTATGTTTTGCTAACAGATTATAATATCTTTTTGAGTACACTAGCAAAACGCTGCCCTGCACTTTGAAAAACACCAGTGACTCGATTTTTTTGAATCGCTTCAGGCTCGCTTTTTTCACTACGGCGAAACTGCTCGCTTTGACTATATAATAGTGTACCAAATGCCGTTTGATAAGCACGATCATTCACTTGACTGTTTAGCTGCTTAAATGACTCATCATTATCAAAATGATTATGAGCACTAATAGCAGGATGAGTGTTGGTTAATACTACGGGCATTTTGAGCAATTTTTTGGTAAAGGGTATCATACCTTTAATCGCCGTACCGCCACCTGTGAGTACGATACCTTTGTCAATATAGCCGATGAGATCAGCCTCATGCAATTGACGAGCAACTTCCGTAAATATCTGTACATAGCGCGCTTCAATAATACGGGCTAGATTATAGATACCAATATTAATCTCGTCACCTGTTCCTTGTGGTTTAAAGATAAAGAACGAGCTAGGATCGACACTATTGACATCGACAGTACCATGGGTTTTTTTCAGCTTTTCAGCTTCAATCATGGAGATACCAAAATCAGCTGAGATATCCATCGTTACTTCGTGGCTGCCTGTCGCGATACAATGGGTAAATATCAGCTTGTTTTCTTTATAAACGCAAATACTGGTCGTACTAGCACCAATATCTACCAAACAAACCCCTTGCTGGCGCTCGTCACTCATCAAACTATATTCAGCACTCGTCACTGCATCAAATACAATGTGGTCAATACCAACATCACAGCTTTGCAATAATTTTTGGATATTCTGACGACTAGCAACGGGCATCATCATCATGTGGTACATCACAGTAATATTATGCGCCATCATTTCGATCGCATCATCCACCATGAAATCTTGATCATCAACATAGATACCCTGCTGACAGCAATGCATTAGATAATAGTCTGATGATAGATCGCGTGATTTGGCATTAGACAACGCCTGCACCATATCTTTGGCACGTACCGCCTCATCTTCTACACGTACCTCGCCTGCACTATTTTTGCTCGATAGTTCCGGTGTCGCTAGGGTCAACCACACACTGTGCACGCGGCAATTGGCAGTATCTTCTGCTTCTTGAATGGCTTGCTTGATAGCACCTTGTAGACGTTCACGGTGTTTTATTTGACCTTGGTAAAAATCGCTATTTTTGACTTGTCCCACGCCCAGAATACGGATGTCTTTTGCAGAGACAACGTTACCAATAACGACATAGACTGCCGTGGCACTTAGATGGACAACAACCAGATTTTCAGTATTTTTCATGGTACCAGACAAATTATCGCTAAACAGGAGAACAAATGACGTCTCCATTAGATCATTAAAAAAAGCGTTATCAACACGCTATGATGTTGTATATTCCGTGCTACAAGCTATCAAAATAGCTCAAACTAAAATGCTAACCAGTTTTTGCTTATGCTATCTATCTATCTATCTATCTATCTATCGTTATTCTGCTTCATCAATTTTTGGCTGTGCCATATCCCAAGCAATGGTAAAACCATTTTTATAGCGCAAATCTACAGACTGTATTTCGCCTCGACGCTCACTTAACTGATTGCCGAGCAGCTGACTTAAACTCAGCAGCTTTTGCGCAGTATTCTCGTTATCAACAATCACACGCAGTCCATTGTCAAAACGAATCAGCCAAGTCATTCTTGGTGACAGGATAATATCTTCGACTTGCATACCAAGTGGCGCATACCAGTCGTTAACTTGCTGCATTTGCTGCATGATAACTGGGGCTTGCGTTATCTCACCTTGTAAGGTGGCAAAGCGTTCTTGCGTCAGATCTTTACTATCAGCAGGGACAAAAACCGCACCTTTTGCATCCACCAAACGCTCTGTACCAAAATTAGCAACCGCTTGCTTAGGTAATGCGGTAACGACTATGCCCCGTTGCCAATCACGAGAAATACTGACCTGATCAACCCAAGCCAGACCCGTCGTAATATCTCTTAACGCTTGCAAATCAGAGGTAAAAAAGCTGCTTACCTTTTGTTGATTCATAACCTGTTGCAATGCGCGATATTGGGTAACGGTCAAACCCTGATTATTCACATGGATAGAAGCTGGCGGTGCATCACGCAACGCTTTTCCACCCATTATCAATATCAGCACGAGCAACCCTAGTACCAATACCATAAAAAAATATTTGAGCGAAGTCGGTACTTGGAACTTAGAGTTTGGGCGACGGGTTTTATCACTCATCAAGTCAGTTACCTCGTTGACAGTTTGAGCCATAACGACCTTTGTCCCTATATTTGCATAAAACTGATCATGCTATTTATAAATGTAAATCTGCATATTTTTGCAGAGGCCTATTAAGTTGACATATTATCAAAATATTTTACTAAAACGATTTATAGGATGACATTATGCTCATTTAAACGTAACATTTTTCTTAATTTATGAATAACTTATGGGCTAAATTCATAGAAAACAGAAATATCACTAAAACAGACCTATAATTACAATATTAACGTATTTTATGGTTAAACAATAGCTTAACCCCTACTAGTGACAACGAATTTACACAAGTTTACATGACGCTGTGGTATAGCAGCTCTAGTGATACATTAACCCGTTCTCGTCTACTAGTATTCTTAGGCTATAAGAAAAATTCAAATCTAATGATTCATAAGTTTTATCACTGGTTTATTAAGACAGCCTATTAATGACAACTGTCTCAATAAATATCAATAGCATTATGAACAATGTTAAAGAATGAACAATATTGAAAAGTAGCAATGCTAAATAACTATTTAAGCAATAACTGCTATACCAGTCACTCTAATGTCTGCGCTAAAATATGCCAGCACAATGCATCAAAGTCCATGCCTCGAGCCTTGGCTGCCATCGGAACCAAGCTATGGCTGGTCATGCCTGGCACTGTATTGATTTCAAGCAACCAGAAGTTGCCTGCTTCATCTTGCATAGCATCGATGCGTCCCCAGCCTTTGGCATCAACGGCACGGAACGCTGCAAGGCTCAGATCTTGTAAATGCTTTTCATCAGCAGCGCTCAAACCACACGGAATATAGTAACTGGTATCATTACGATTATACTTGGCTTCAAAATCGTAGAAGTTGGTAATATCAGCAGGTTCAAGACGAATAACTGGATAGGCTTCATCATCGATAATAACAATCGTGAACTCACGACCGGTAATCCAGCGCTCAGCCATAACCGCATCACCGCACTGTACTGCCGTGGCATAAGCCGCTGGCAACTCGTCCAGATTGTTGACCTTGGTCATACCAATACTGGAGCCTTCATGAACGGGCTTGATAATAAGTGGTAAACCTAGCATGTTGACCACTTGCTGCCAGTCAGTCTCAGCTGTTAACAATGAAAATGGAGCGGTTGCTAACCCACAACCTTGCCATAATTGCTTGGTACGAACCTTATCCATACCCAGCGCTGATGCCAAAATCCCTGAACCCGTCTGCGGAATATCAAACCATTGCAGCACACCTTGCAACAAACCATCCTCGCCGCCGCGACCATGCAGTACGTTGAACACGCGGTCATACTCGCGTAGCTCTGTGATGTCTTGATGCTTAGGATCGAAATGAGTGGCATCAACGCCTTGGTTTTGTAGCGCCTGCAATACGGCAGCACCGCTGTCTAACGATACGCTGCGTTCATTGCTACTGCCGCCATAGACAACCGCCACTTTACCAAACTGTCTGGCATCTTTTGCATCACTGGTCGTCGTGTTTAGAGTGGCATCATTGCTATCTAAATTATCTAAATTTTGAGTGCTGGTATTTTCTTTAGTATCAGTCGTCATGAAGATCGTTCCTAGAATTTTTTAGCTTACTTAATGTAAAGGTTATTGGCAGCCAAGTCGACAGCGATCTGCCCTACATTACCTGCACCTTGAGTAATGAGCATGTCATTGGCTTTTAATAAACGCTGCATGACAGGAGCTAAATTGTCCTTGTCAATAATCGTCGGTTCAACTTCACCGCGCAACCGAATACTACGCGCCAATGATTTGGTATCAGCGCCAGTAATTGGGCTTTCACCTGCTGAATATACGTCTAATAATAATAATTCATCAACGCTAGAGAGTACTTCAACAAAATCATCGAAGCAATCTCGGGTACGACTATAACGGTGCGGCTGAAACATCATTACCAAACGACGTTCAGGGAAGCTTTGACGGGCCGCTTTAATGGTGGCATCGACTTCTTTTGGGTGATGACCATAATCGTCAATCAATAAAACATTACCATCATCAAGATTGACAGAGGCATGCTGCTCAAAACGGCGACCAACGCCTTCAAATTTTTGCAAAGCGCGTTTGATCGCTTCGTCATCCACCCCTTCATCAGTCGCCATGGTAATAGCAGCAAGTGCATTGTAAACGTTGTGAGTACCAGGAATATTGAGAGTCAAACGTAAAGGTTCACGGTCACGGCGCAGTACCGTGAAGTGAGTTTTAGTACCTTCCGTTACCAAGTCGATGGCTTGAACGTCGTTAAAAGGCTCAAGTCCAAAGGTCAGTACGGGACGACCAATATCATCAATCATCGCATACAATTCAGGATCGTCACCGCAGACCACCGCCAAACCATAGAATGGCATATTTTGTAAAAACTGAATATAAGCGGCTTTTAATTTATCAAAACTATTCTCATACGTTTCCATATGGTCTTGATCGATATTGGTGACAATCGCGGCCATCGGATGTAACGATAAAAACGACGCATCAGACTCATCGGCTTCTGCCACCAAGAAACGACTGCTACCCAGTGCAGCATTTTTACCAGATGCATTCAACTTACCGCCAATCACGTAGGTAGGATCGAGTTGCCCTTCTGCCATCATGGTAGTCAACAAACTGGTCGTCGTGGTTTTGCCATGAGCACCAGCAACAGCGATACCGTGACGATAACGCATCAACTCGCCCAGCATATCGGCACGGCGAACCACTGGCAAACGCGCTTCTAGTGCCGCTTTTACTTCAGGGTTGCTGCGATCAATCGCTGACGATACAACGATGACATCAGCATTAGCGATGTTCTTAGAATCATGACCGATCGCAATATCAATACCAATCTTTGCCAAACGTTTGGTCACTAAGCTCTCAGCGATATCAGAACCACTTACTTGATAACCTTGATTGTTCATCACCTCCGCGATACCGCACATCCCCGAGCCACCAATACCGACAAAATGCAAATGCTGAATACGACGCATTTCTGGTATTTCAATCAAACGCTTAGGTAGAGCTTTCGCAGGGTTAGACATAGGGCTTCTCTTTATCAAAGGCTAATAAAATTTAGTGTATCAAAATAATTGGTAATAAAAACAGTCAGTTATAAGAATATAGGCTACAGCGTTTGCCAGATAATATCAGCAACTTGCTTACTCGCACTTCGATTGGCAAGGGCATGGCCTTTTTGGGCCATCGCTAGGCACTTCTCTCGATTAAGGGCAGCAAGTTCATTGCTCAAACGCTGCGCTGTCAACTCAGACTGCGGTAACAAAATCGCCGCATCGTGTGAGGTTAAAGTGCGGGCATTAGCAGTCTGATGGTCATCTACCGCATGCGGCAGCGGTACAAAAATTGCGGCAATACCAACGTTCTGGATTTCCGTAACCGTCAATGCGCCTGCTCGGCAAACAATAACATCTGCCCAATTATAAGCGGCGGCCATATCGTCGATGAAAGGCTGTACCACAAATTTGTGCATACTCAAGTCCTGCTCATCGTAAGCCGCTTGTGTGGCAGCCTCATTGTTACGCCCGCATTGGTGACGCACTTCAAAAGGCTGATTGAGCAATGCCAGCGCTTTTGGCACAGTGTCGTTTAAGGCTTGTGCACCAAGTGAGCCACCCACCACCAACAATTTGAGCGGTGAGTTGTCATTAACATCATAACGCACCGTCGGTTCAGAGACACCAGTGATGGCATTGCGTACTGGGTTACCCACCGTTTCAAGCTTAGCATCCTGTGCACTATTGGCAAAGGTATCCTCAAATGCTTGCAGCACCTTGGTTGCAATCTTGGATAGGTAGCGATTACTCATGCCTGCAATGGCATTTTGTTCATGGATAATCAGAGGCGTATTGGTCAGACGTGCGGCGATGCCGCCAGGCGCTGTCACATAACCACCGAAACCGACAACTATGTCAATTTGATTACTACGAATCACCTTTATAACTGCCATCGTCGCTGACAATAAAGTCACTGGCAACTTCAATAAACGCCCGATTCCTTTACCGCGTAAACCCTGCATCTCAATCGCATGAAAAGGATAACCAGTCGGTGCAACCAAGCCATTTTCCATACCATTTGGCGTGCCTAGCCAATGAATAACCGCACCACGCTGAGTCAATTCCTCAGCCACTGCCAGTGCTGGGAACACATGCCCACCAGTACCCGCGGCCATCATTAATATATGCGGTGCTTTCATGAACGCCTGCCTATCTTTTCTTTATTTATATGAAGGACTTATTATCCTATAATCATCTTAGTCATCAGCCAATAATGACCCTATAAAATCTCGCATAGTATAGTGTAAATCGTTGGCTGATATATAGCACTTTATGCACTGTCAATAACAAAAATCCAAGCCGCGAGCAATCACGACTTGGCTTTTATAAATACTATCGAAAAATCATAAAAGCATCGTTTATAAATGACGTTTTATCGCCTTTTTATGCGCTATGAAAAGATGCTGTTTATCAATCTATCTTAGCACACTGTTTTTTAAGTATTGTGCGCATAGCTTAGTGATAAATCACTCTATCCTTACAGTGTTGCGCAAACTGCTACTTTATTCTCAATGGCGATGATAAAATCGGTCGCAATATCTGTACCGCATTGATCATCAATCTCACGTACACACGTTGGGCTGGTGACATTAATCTCGGTAATACGACCACCGATTAAATCGAGCCCGACGAACATTAGACCTTTTTCTTTAACAATAGGTGCCACGACTTCTGCCACTTGACGTTCGACATCAGTGAGCGGCATCGCAATACCGCTACCACCCGCCGCAAGATTACCACGGGTCTCGCCTTTGGTAGGAATACGCGCCAAGCTATAATCGACTACTTCACCATCAACGATCAACACGCGCTTATCGCCTTCTTTGATCTCTGGCAAATAACGCTGCGCCATAATCGGCAAGGTTTCAAGCTCGGTTAAAATCTCAAGCGTGACGCCGATATTTGGACTATCAGCAGTCAAACGGAAAATCCCCGTACCGCCCATACCATCTAATGGCTTAACAATGACGTCTTGCTGCTCAGCGATAAACTTGCGAATATGCGCCTGCTTACTGGTCACAATCGTTGGGCTCATATAATCGCTAAACCACGTGGCAAATAGCTTTTCATTACAATCACGTATCGCTTGTGGGTCATTGACCACTAGCACGCCTGCCGCTTTGGCATGATCCAGCATATAAGTGGCATAAATAAAACGCATGTCAAACGGCGGATCTTTACGCATCAACACCACGTCATAGTCGCTGATTGGCGCTGTCGCTTTATCCCCTAATGTATAAAAATCTTTAGGATCACGCTTGACGGTCACTGACTGCGTATCAACCATCAGTTGCCCACGATCCAACCACAAATCATGAATCTGACAATAGCCAAGGCTGTGCCCACGGTCTTGTGCCGACCACATCATAGCAAGGGTCGTGTCTTTTTTATAATTAACCTGCTCGATAGGATCCATAATAACGAGTATGTTTAACGATTTTTTTTGATTTTCTTGGCTCATGATAAGGCTCACTTACGTTATATTATTAATACAGAACAGCTTCGAACTCAGTACCCAACTATACGCCGTACTGCGCGCGATAATGTTGCATCTTGGCAAGTTGGGTCGCATCTTTATGCTGACCGCTTTGTACGCCATGGTCATCTGCCAAATAACTGATTAAATCATCGATATCGACGAGTGCACGCACTGGTACCTCTAATGTCGACGCCAACTCTTGAATAGCAGAATGCTCAGCCTGACCTTTTTCTTTACGGTCAAGGGCAACGATAATACCAGCAACGCTAGCGCCCGCTTGCTCTAAAATCTCAACCACTTCGCGCATCGCCGTACCAGCGGTAATGACATCATCGAGTACCCAGACTGCTTTACCACTAACGTCAGCGCCTACTAAGTTGCCACCTTCGCCATGAGTTTTTGCTTCTTTACGATTATAGCCCCACTTGGCATTGATACCATGATGAATCCATAAGGCTTGCGCGGTTGCTGCCACAAAAGGAATACCTTTATACGCTGCCCCAAATATCACCAGCTCCTGCTCATCTGTACCGTTATGACTAGCAGTCATTTGCTCAGCCAAGGCATCAGCATAACCACACGCGAGCAACGACAACATCTCACCTGACGCCAGCAAGCCTGCATTAAAAAAATACGGACTGATGCGACCAGACTTGAGGACAAACTCGCCAAATTTGAGAACTTGATTGTCTAAAGCCAGTTGGATAAATTGATGTGAGGAGAAAGAAGGGTGTTGCGCATTAGGCATTGAGGCATTAAGCATGGAAGCGTTCCTATTGACAAAAAGAAGAGCAAAAAATTGGCGTTATTGTACGCATTATTGGTCAGCTTGACCAACCATTGATGTCGTAATCTTGCATGTTAGGATAACGAGTCAATAGGCCACTGCGCGATGAGAGATTAAAATAACACTGACCGTCATCACTCACTTGTATCTCCCAACCTAAATGGTACGCGGCAACAATAACATGTCCTGTGAAAATGCGTATTTGACGGTAGGCATGGCGCTGCGATGGCTCACAAACGATTTGACTCAGCAGATAACTACGTATGTGCTGACAGATTTGCGCGGCGCTATAGCGGTGATTGATACTTTTGCGTGTCTCGCACTGCCTAAATGCATGAACAGCGACGCTACACGCCATAATATCAGTAGCCAAACTGCCCTCGCCTGTCTCAAATTGCTGCGGCTGCAACACTACCTGCCAATCTTCGGCGTAAACACTGTTGAGCAACTCATCTGGGTTATACCGTTTGGTCAATGCACGTAAAGAAGCCTGTGTGTTTTTAGCATTACTACTAACGCTCGTATCGGTACTTACAGAAGAGTCATTTAGTACAAGACCGTAACGATGCAGTTTTGGATAAGCACGAAGCGCCTGCTGAATATCAGCCATGTCGAGCAAAGTCATACCATTTAATGATGATAATAATGGTTGCGCGCTGTGATTGTGATAAAAGCTGTCTGGAAACTCAACAAGCTCTGCTGCCCGCAGTAATGACAGATGCTCGCCCAGTACTTCTGAAGCAATCAGCGCCCATTTTGACAAGCTGTGTTCTTTAGGATGATAAAAACGCGCAGAGCGACCATAAAGTCGTTGCAATTGACCATTTAATCGCCTAGCAGGCTCTGGAATATCGCTCAAGGGTCTGGCAGGATCAAGTGCCAAGCGACTCGGGTCAAAATTAGGATGTACAATCGCAGGTTGGGTACTATCTGGCAAGATAGACGACTGCTCAGCATTGCCTTCTGAAATTGTACCGCCTGCTGCTGTAAGATCAGCACTGGGTAAATGAGTGTCAGAAGTAGAAGGCTGGGTCATGAAATCTCCATAAGCTATAAAATATAAAAATAATTCTAATTAAATCAAACTGACATATTACTCTTGATGTTGTTCTTGATGACGCAAAATATCACGGTAACCGACTTGCCAATCAGGATATGCCAACCAAGCTAATGGAATATTACTGTGCAAACGTTTTCCCGTAACCGCTATTTTTTTATCGTCAAGAGCAGGAGGCGTTTCATTGATCTGCTGACTTAACCAAACGCCCAACTCAAAAGTCGTGACTGGCGCATAATCAGTAGCAATATAAAGGGGCTTGGGCGCATCGATAGTCAGTACGTTAGCGATGATAGCGACCAAATCGCGATCCATAATCCGATTGCTCCAATGCGCGGCTGCCACTGCTTCCTTTTGTGGCTCGCGGGCTTTACGCAAACGCATGAGACGCACGCGTCCATAAATACCGCTTGGACGAATGATAATGGCTTTATCACCAAAGCCTTGTTGCAGGACTTGTTCTGATTGCAATATCACCTGCGATGCTTCGCGTTTTGGCGGCACAGGCGCAGTATTGTCATCAATCCATTCGCCATTATCTTGCCCATAAACACCCGTTGATGAAATAAAAACAATGCGTGAAAGGTTGGTAAGTTTGTCCGCAAGCGTTGCCAAATGCTGGCTAATTGCTAAGTAGCTATTATGATAGCCGCTGGTCGAATAATCATCGGGGGTAACGATAATTGATATCGCTGTAAAATCTTGCAGCTGCTCAGCCGTCAGAGTCAATGCATCGGCTTGCATAAATTCAGCGTTATCATCCAAAGAGTAATGATGGCGCTCACCACGAGCCAAACCTGTGACATTCAAACCGTCCTGTGCCAGCTGGTTGCTGACTGGCAAACCAATATCACCTTGACCAATAATCAATAAATTTTGCGTACTCATCATTTATCCTTTATTCGAACGACATTTCTAATGACTGCTTATACATCTTTTTAATAATCTATACATTTTTTCAGTAATAAGTGTTAAAAATAGCGTCTGTACGACAGCTGTACGTCTTCATTAGAATCAATACGTTCTTGCCATTCGTAGTTGGCATTAATGCGTAACGCTTGTTTTTTATCGATATCATACTGCAGCCCTAATGTCGATATCGGCTGCCAATAATGACCACGGGCATCAGACTCATCGCTGCTGCCATGATACCAATATGGCAGTTGCAATTCAGCCTGCGCGCGTAACTGATTGTTAATCTGATAACGACAGCCTGCATTGACGCCAGCACCAAAGCGAAAGCCTTTATTGATACCGCGCCCTGCTTGCGCTGTGCCGGACAAAAAGGTATAGCATAGCTGCGGCGGCATCTCGCCTGTACCTGTGCGAGGCGTACCAAATGCCCATGACCAACCTGATTCATAGCCCAAGCTCCCAACTAAATGATCGCGACCGTCTTGCTGGGAGCCATCATTCACACGCGTCGCCTCGATGCTAGCGCCCCACGTTTTGCCTTTTTTGGCAGAATTTATCGGATTAAATGATCGCCCACGAATCAACGTCACATTTTGCAAAACCACACTGTTTGGCTGATTGGCTTTGTCATTATCGGTGTCGTACAGGCGCAAAGTCGCAGATGCGCCTTCTAAGTCAAAAAACTGTGGGAATCCTGAGGGACGATCAAGAATATCATGATAGCCCGCTCGTAAGCCCAAATCGATATAGTTATTATCACCGCGCTGCCCTAGCCCCATATGAGCCAGTTGCAGTGGATGTCTGTTTATTGGATTATTATCTGATACCGCTATATTAGGCTGCAATAACGTCTGTCCATCAGCTGACATGCTCGAAACCGCATTGAGTTGGGCAGATTTAATCTCATTGATCGTCTGCTTGGCGCTGTTGTGATAGCCGAATTGCTCGCGCTGCTCTTTGACCTTATTCAACTGCGCTTGGCGTAAAGTGCTATCAGCAGGGGTATAGTTGGTGCTGGCAAGTAAGCCTTCATCATCAAGCAACTGCACGACATCTGAGGGAATAACCGCATAAGGCAGCTGACTCAATAAATGCTGCTGCGGACGCACCACGTCAATTAAGCGTAAAATCTCAGACGCACAGTTATCTGTGGTGAAGTAATACGGCAATTTTAAATCTTTGGTTTCCCAAACGTGTAACATAATCTGCTGCACTTCCGCTGGAGTCAAATCCAATTGATACGTCCATGCATCGCGCTCGTCTTCTTGCAGATATTTCGCCAGCTTCTCTGGATAAGGGTCAATTTCAATGAGATTGTCATAACCGCCGGTCATTGATTTGATGGCATACACCACAAAATTGTCTTTTGGATTACCACCAACCGTATAATTCAGCGCAACCGCGTGATGAATCTGGCTCGGATCAGCCACGCTTGCTTTTGAGTCGATACGCAATAAGGTATGAGCAAAGGCTGATAAAGGGTTGTCTAAATATTCTTGGGCAAACATGATAGAGAGCTGCTCAGGGGCAATCTTTTGCATCCATTCATTCAATTCGGGACAGTCAACTTGTAGCGCCGTTTTATCAATGTTTAATGTATCGGTCAACCATTGTACACGCGCTGGAAAACGACATAATACCGAATTGTTGGCAGTATTTTTTTTGACAGTACGATTATTCGTTGTCGCTATCTCATTAGCGAGGGCGACGAGTAACGCATCAAGCTCGGCATTCGAGTCTTGCCGACCATGCTCACTCAAAAAAAAGTCAGCCTCATCAACCATGCTGGTGTCTTTTTTCTTACCAATCAAATTCCTTTGATCATCAAAGAAATATAACAAACGTCGCCATGTCGTATGTTGGGCTAAATTTTGTGTTGCTGCTTGCTCACGCCACTTGGCTAATAATTGCTCAGCGTTACTTTTTTCTAGCCCTTGAGTGTCTTCTGGAGCGTCATTATCTGGCGTATTATTAGCGATTGCAGCAGCTTGTGGCGTAGGCGCTAATGCCCCTGTCGTTACTAATGATGCTGGGGTTGGCAAAAAAGCTTGCGTTTGTGCAGAGAGTAGCAATCCTGCAATAGCAAGTGGTAAACGCGCTCGTTGACTCATAGTAGTTAGGGTACAATCTACAGATAAAAAATTAGGCTTTAGAGACATGGGGTAAACCTCGCACGTTATTATTCATACGCCGATAGCGTGATTGATGGCTGGCTGATAATGCCGATTGGATCGTCCACTAAAATAACCTTAAAAGCCAGATCATTGAAATATCTTAGTCAAAGTAGCTGTTATCAAAGTAGCTACTTTGATAACAGCTATCAAAATGACTATTGATTGATAAAAAATGGCTAGCAACCAGCGGTCAATGCCCACTTATTAACATCATGATAAAAGAGAATATTATGTCCATAACACCAATAACGATTAACGATGGCAGATTATCTGCAGCCACATATCTTGCATCACCAAACTGCAATCTGCGACCAACAGATATGAGTATTGATACTATTGTTATTCATAATATCAGCCTACCTCCGAACGAGTTCGGAGCGTCTGATGCTGACGGCATCCATTACGTTAAAGCATTATTTACTAATCAGCTAGACTGGGTGGCGCATCCCTATTTTCAAACGATTAAAGGCGCAGAGGTTTCGGCTCACTTATTCATCGAGCGTGATGGCACGATGACTCAGTTTGTCAATTTTAATGAGCGCGCGTGGCATGCTGGACGCTCTAGCTATTTGGGTCGCCCTGAATGTAATGATTATAGCATCGGTATTGAGCTTGAAGGGTCTGATTTTGTGTCCTTCACCGCCGCACAATATGAGGTACTCGCAAAAGTGGTCTGTGCCATTTATGCCGCCTACCCCAAAACTCGTCGTCATCTAACAGGTCATAGCGATATTGCCCCTGGTCGCAAAACAGATCCCGGTGATTATTTTGAATGGGCAAAATTACGTGAGATGGTTGCCGCTCTATTAAAATAAAAAGACTCACTTAACTTTAATAATTATTAACCATCGACTGGAGATATTATGACTTGGATTGAAGTGGTCGATTCAGCAGTGAAAATAGGTTTGGGCGCATTAATAGCAGGCGTTATTGCTTTTCTATTATCTTCAACACAACATCGTAACGAGCTAAAAAAAGCTAAAGTAGAACGCGAGTTTGAGATGTTAAAAACGGTCGCAGAAAAAGTGGAGAACTTTAATAGTATCACTTTGAATTACTGGGCATTCGCCACTGACTGGCGGCGCAGGTTAGTTTTAGATTCTTCGCTTCCTAAATCTAATGGATTATTAGATGCTCAAAATAAATTATTCGACAGCTTTAGTGAGCTAACGAAAGCGGAATCTTTATTACTACTATTTGGCTATAGCAACGCTCAAATTAAGCTTAGAGAATATGGCGAGACAGTTATATCTTTCAAAAAAAGAGTAGAATGCGTACATATCCCTTTCGACCCAAATGATACGACCAACTATAGAAAATCTATGATTGATAAACGCTCCGAGCTATTTATTCTCTTAAATGACATCTATAAAACTATTTAATTCTTAATCTGCTTGTCGCAATTGAAGAACTATCCCTACTTATCAACGATTTTTTATCATTTTATATTCCACATCCAATCCATTTATCTCGATTATGAAAATGCTATAATTCGTCAGCTTTTTGATAGTAGCAACTTAGTAAACAACCTTCATTAAACAAATTAGCACAATAGGTTCTCATGGCAAAAAGTCGGTTATTTCGTTCAACCATGGTGGTCAGTAGTATGACCATGCTGTCTCGTATCTTGGGTCTGGTACGCGATGTCGTATTGTTAGGCGTCTTTGGCGCTGGTGGTCTGATGGATGCCTTTTTGGTCGCCTTCAAAATTCCAAACTTTTTGCGGCGTTTATTTGCAGAAGGTGCCTTTAGTCAAGCCTTCGTCCCTGTGCTATCTGAATACAAAGAAAAATATAGTTTGCAGCAGGTACAAATCTTAGTCAGTCGTACTTCAGGCGCTCTGCTGTTAATTTTGTCGATGCTTACCGTCGTTGTTATTTTAATGGCTCCTTGGGTCGTGACTTTATTCGCGCCTGGTTTTGCGGATCAACCAGGTAAATTTGCTATTACCGCTGAATTACTGCGTCTGACCTTTCCTTATTTGCTATTTATTTCTATGACCGCCTTTGCCAGTGGCATTTTACAAAGCTACGGACGCTTTGCTGCGCCTGCTTTTGCACCCGTGTTATTGAACTTATGTATGATTGGTGGCGCGCTAATTTTTGCCCCTATGTTCGATGTTCCTATCATGGCGCTAGGCTATGCAGTCGCTATCGCAGGATTGTTGCAATTCTTACTACAGCTACCGCAGCTAGGGCAACAAAAGCTGCTGGTCGCACCCAAGGTCGACTTTCAGCATGAAGGCGTTCGCCGTATTTTAAAACTCATGCTGCCTGCCATCTTTGGCGTCTCTGTCACTCAAATTAATCTGCTGCTCAATACCATTTTTGCGTCATTGATGATTGGCGGCTCGGTTTCTTGGCTGTATGCCGCAGAGCGTATGAGTGAGCTGCCATTAGGCTTGATTGGTGTGGCAATCGGTACAGTCATTTTGCCAAGCCTATCAAAAAGCGAGGCGCAAAAAGACGATGTTAGTTTTAAAAAGACCATCGATTGGGCGGCACGCTTAATCATTTTAGTCGGTGTTCCTGCATCAGCAGCGTTGTTTATACTTGCCGATGTACTGATGCAAGCGCTGTTTTTGCGCGGTGAATTTACCTTACGCGATGCGCAGATGAGTTCGCTCGCATTACGTAGTATGGCTGGTGGTATTTTAGGCTTTATGCTTATTAAAATCTTTGCCCCTGCTTTTTTTGCCCGTCAAGATACCAGAACACCCGTAAAAATCGGTATCATTTCTGTCTTTGCCAACATGGTTTTTAGTGTCATTTTCATCGGTATATTTTATTTCTTAGAGATTCCGCTACATGGCGGCTTGGCATTAGCAACCACGGGCGCGGCCTTTGTGAACGCAGGCTTATTATATTACTTCTTACATAAACGTGATATTTTCCGCTTTGGCAGTCATTGGAAAAAACTATTCACCCAGTTTGCGATTGCGACCAGTGCTATGATTGGCGCACTTTATGTCATGCTGCCTTACTTCCCTAGCGATGATGCTCAATGGCGACGTATCGCCGCTTTGCTCATTATGTGTGCCGTGGGAGCACTGGTTTATGGCGTGGTATTACTAGCCACTGGTTTCCGTCCGCGCCAGCTAAAGCATGGTTAAGCAGCTTCACTTACGAAACCAAAACAAGCTTAGTAAGAGAATGGATAGTGAATGATGCGGATAGTTGCCATAATTAACCATTAACGAATAAATGAAATCTGAGGGCTAATAATGATAACCGAACGAGTAACCTGGCTACGCTTACCAACTATCCTGACTGCTGGTGTCCTTAGCACTGGACTGCTTTTAACTGCTTGTAGCGATAACGATAAGACAGCTAATAGTGCCGAAGATACGGCAGCCATCGCTGAAGGCAGTTCTGATAAAAGCATTGATGCTGAAAATAGCGCTGCTAATCAAACGTCAGCAGTGGATGCGAATAGCACAGTTGACAGCAAGCAGATGACTGACAATAGTAAAGATGAAACGGCGATTGATAGTGATAATATCAATCCAGTCACTTCTGCGACCAAGCAAAAGAGCCTCGTAACCAATCCCACCGAAGCTGGCACACCAGAAGATACTGTAAAGCAAGCACTAGATAGCTTGTATTATGGCGAGGTAAAAGAAGCCGCTAAATATTATAAAGTAGATATGGCAAACTTCGAAGAAGAGCTGGCTAAAACCCAGTATGCCTTTCAGCAAACCGTCGATGGCGTCACTATTACCGATACTCAATATAACGATGATAAAACCCGTGCCACCATCATTGGGGAGCTGATGCTAAAAGGACAAAGTGCGCCTGCACCGTTGACTTATGAGCTGCAAAAAATTGAAGGTCAATGGAAAATCCTAGGATAAGACGCCTTGCTGCCCTCACTTAAAATCACTTTAGCTTAAGTCACTCGAACTTGAGCTATCTTATCTTCAATAATGTTATTTGATACCAATCTAAATTTGATATTAATCTGACGACACTGCCTTGCCAAGCATCACGACATCAGCGATAAAGCCTTGCATATCACACACTTTTGGCATATATCCCCATTGCTCAAAACCAAGCTTACGGAACAATCCTAAGCTTGGCTGATTGTGCGCAAAAATAAGCGCGATTACATTATGAATGCCTAGGCTTGGCGCTTGTGTCAACATCCAGCATGTCAATAAGCTGCCCAACCCTTGACCGTGATAATCCTGATGCAAGTAGATACTAATCTCAGTGCTGATATGATAAGCCGGTCGTGCATATAAATCGCTAAAGCTGCCCCATGCAACGATTGTTGCTGTCTCTGCTTCTGCTGAATTTTGCGTGGCCTTATGCATCGCTTTTACGACATAAATAGGACGCGTCGGACTATTTATATGCTCATCAAACCAATCTGCACGCTCTTCACAAGTCACTGGGGTAAGATTGGCAGTGGCTTGCTTACCTGCAATAGTCTGATTATAAATCGCCAAAATCTCTGACAAGTCGTCTCTACTTGCACGCTGCACGACAAACTCATCAGTGAGATAGTGTTCTAACAAAACAGTTGGTACAGCATTCAAGGCAGCAACGGACATAAGGTCTCCGTAATTATTAATTAATAGTCTATGGGTGATAATTGTTGCAAGATGATCCATCTATACAGAGGGTCATTACAAAAGCATGTGGACAAACATCACGGTATTTTAAGATGACAGAGCGGATAGCGCCATACTTTTATTGTCAGTAGACTATAGGATGTTAGTGTGGTCATTTTACTTTATAATGGCTGATTTTAAACACATTGATTTTGGTACGGGTGTGTTTCTTATCTGGTTTTATCTATCATAGCTGAAAATTTATGAACACCTATTTTCTTGAGCAACTGATTGCCTCGCCCAGTAATTTGACTGCAAATACTAGCCCAGTAGATTTAGCGCCCTGTGTGCTCACTATCGGTAACTTCGATGGTGTCCATCTTGGTCATCAAGCGATGCTTGAACAAGTCCGTGATATTGCGCATGCACAAAATCTTGGTTCTGCTGTCATGATATTTGAGCCACAGCCTCGTGAATTTTTTGCGCCAGCCACTGCGCCTGCTCGCCTCACCAATCTCGCTGAAAAACAAGCTTTGTTAGCAGAATATGGCGTTGAGACCTTGATTGTGGCAGGATTTGATGCAGAATTTCGCTCGCTATCCGCCCAAGCATTTGCGGATATTTTAGCCCTGCGCTTAAATGTCAAAGCGTTGGTGTTAGGTGATGACTTCAAATTTGGTCATGACCGTACTGGTGACAGTCAGTTTTTGCGGAATTATGGCTTAGATGTGACCAATCTACATACCGTCATCGATGATAGTGGTAAAGCGGCACGTATCAGCTCTACTCGCGTTCGGGACTTACTATTGGCTGGTGATATTGACGCTGCTAATGTGCTACTTGGTCGCGATTATGCGATTACAGGAATGGTCGTTGGTGGTGATAAAATAGGTCGCACCATGGACTTTCCTACTGCGAATATTGACCTACAGCGTTTAAAGCCTGCCCTGCATGGTATCTTTGCTGTTGATGTCGTCAGCCTCGACGAGGATGGGCAAGTGATTGCTGATGGCTTATCGGCACTTGCTATAGATGGCAAATCAGGTATCTCAGGACTACGTTCCAATAGCCTCTTTGGGACAGCCAATATCGGCACTAGACCCTCTGTCGATAAACAACATGATTGGCGTTTGGAAGTTCATTTTCCAGAATTAAATGCCGATTTATATGGATTAACTTTACAGGTTCGATTTTTGCATTATTTACATGGTGAACGACATTATGATGGCTTAGAAGCATTAAAAACAGGCATCCATAATGATGTCAAAGCATTAATTGAGTGGCGAGAGCAGCAGTCCAGTTAGATTGCTAGTAAGCTTAAATGCGGGCGTCGATATTTATAATTTATAAAAAACCCACAGCGTTTATAACGTTTGTGGGTTTTTATTTAATAATTCGTTTTTTAATAGTTCTTTTTTCTAAGCATCTGGATGCATACGTACGTTTAAGTCATCGATGACCTCTACCCATTCCGCATCTTTTTCCCATTCTTCTTGTAGAAAAGCACGCTGATTGTCTGTCCAAATGCTCGCTTCTATCAACTTCTCTTCTTTATCCAACTGATTATTTTCAATAAAACTATCAATCGCTGCATCTGAGCTATCAAGTCCCAACTGTGCAAATAATTCATTCATATTGTATTCTGGTTCACCCAACATATTTTTCTCCTTGAATGGTACGAGTGTCTTTGTGTTTATTATCTAAATTGACATATTTATTGTAGCAAGCTTTATTTTAATAGCTGTTAACCAACGTGTATCTAACGTTATCAATTGTATTTTGATAGGCAGACAAGACACAAAAAAGCCCTCTAATGTAGAGGGCTTTTTTAGATCAATTTCTATATAACAGTTTTATGACATGATAATATCGTGACATTGGCGGCTTATGGAAGCAGGTGTGCTACCGCATCACGTTCTTCGCTAAGCTCTTGCTCAGTCGCTGCCATTTTCTCTTTAGAGAAATCTGATGACACATCAACGCCATCTACGATAGACCAGTCGCCGTTAGTGCATGTGCATGGGAATGAGTAGATTAAGCCTTTTGCGATACCGTATTCGCCGTTTGAATAAACGCCCATTGATACCCAATCATTCTCATCAGTACCCAATGCCCACGTACGTACGTGTGCAATGGCCGCGTTGGCAGCAGAAGCGGCAGATGATGCACCGCGTGCTTTAATGATTGCAGCGCCACGTTGTTGTACTTCTGGGATATAAGTCGCTTCGTACCATTCGCGATCAACCAAATCTAATGCAGGCTTACCGTTGACAGTAGCAGCAGTCAGATCAGGATACTGCGTTGATGAATGGTTGCCCCAGATGATCATTTTTTTCACGTCATTTACTGTGCTGTCAGTTTTGCCAGCCAACTGTGCCATGGCACGGTTATGATCTAGACGAGTCATCGCAGTGAAGTTACGTGGATCAAGATCTGGTGCATTACGCTGAGCGATAAGGGCGTTGGTGTTGGCAGGGTTACCGACAACCAATACTTTTACGTCACGGCTTGCAACGTCATTCAATGCTTTACCTTGTGCTGAGAAAATTGCAGCGTTGGCTTCTAGCAAATCTTTACGTTCCATACCTGGACCACGAGGACGTGAACCGACTAGCAGAGCATAGTCAACATCTTTGAATGCAACCGTCGCATCATCAGTCTGCACAATACCTGCTAATAAAGGGAATGCACAATCTTCTAATTCCATGACCACACCCTTTAGGGCGTCAAGTGCTGGAGCGATTTCAAGCAATTGCAAAATAACTGGCTGATCTTTACCTAGCATCTCGCCAGATGCAATACGAAATAACATAGCATAGCTGATATTACCAGCGGCACCAGTGACGGCAACACGTAAAGGCTGTTTCATTGACATTGAATACTCCCTAATTATAGATTAGATAATTCATGATTCTGATTGATGGTTCTAATGGATGACTATCGTTGTAAATAGCGACTTGCCTACTGAATATAGCAGTCATAAACCGAGAGCTAGTGTAGCACTTCGTTCAGCAAATCGTCTAGAGACAATAAGACGCCGACCACCGATTATATTGTTACATTTTATACGGGAGGATTTTTATACCTACTGTAAACTTATACGGATACAGTGCTAGAAAGCAATAAAAGGCAGCTGATAACAGCATTGAGAAGCGTTGTATACAGTGGATACAACACTTAAAATAAGCGAGTATTATTAGGGCGTGTCCTCAATTCAAACAATAAGCATTTAAATGGGCTAAAAAAACTATTTCCCACCTGAAATGACGAATTTACTGCCACAATTATTCACAACATTATGACATGTGCCAAATTCGCTCCCTTCATAACAAATGTGGATATCTGTCAATGTTGATTGACGACGACTGCCCGCTTGGCAAATCAGATCAATACTGTTTGAGGACATACCGCTGTTAAGCTGGGTCATTTGACTGATAAATCGAGATTTAGAAACCGTATAGCTATTACCTGTATTAAGCTCGTTAGGCAGCTTTAATGCGCCAGCGTAATTGGTAATCTGGCGGAAATAACTACTGGCACTGAGTGGACTACACGCCCCATAACGCTGCCAAGCTTGGCTACGTACTGTCGTATCAGGCATGATACGGTTGACGACTTTTAACTGTAACGGTGTCAGACGTGGCTCACTACCACGTCCGCAGCGCTCACCATATCCCATATCCAGACCTGATACTGTCAACGAATAACCTTCCAAGCATTGACGCATGCGGGCACGTGTCGGCTGTATGCTACACAATGCTGGCGTCATCTCAATCATCAACACCCGCTGTCCGCTCTTAACAGCGCTCGCGGCATGTACCGGCATCATCATAATGCCTTGCAACATCACTAATGCACCGATACTTAGCGTCGTATTTAGTTTATCCATAGATGTATTAGTTATCGAGCTTGATTGGTTTAAATCTGGCGTCAGAGTAGATAGCGAGCGTACCTGCATCTGCTGAATAGATGACTGATGCCGAACTTTGGATAACAGGGACAGATTGAAATATTTTTTAATCATAGGGGCTGAAGGCATCTAGCAATGATAAAAACATGGGCTATCGTTTAGCTCATAGTGTTCGACGTATAAACACTGATAAAACTAAGAATAGAGCTAACAAAAATGTGTGCGTTGATTGATAAGCACTTATTATAAGCACGTATAAAAGACACTAATTGATGCAATGGTAGCAAAACGTTTTTTTTAATCTATAGCAGAAACGTAAACATAAGCTAATGATAGCATCAATAGTACAAAAATATCGCAACGTTAGCATGTCATCATCAGCGAGGTTGGGCGTCGAATTAGGCATCGCGTCAAGACAAAACTAGTTTTGATTGCACAATAAAAAGTGACATAAAGTGACATGAAAAAACCATTAATGATTGCTCACGAATGGTTTTTTGATTTATACATTGGTGCTTTAGAGCGCGGCAGGTATCGTGCCCATGCGCTGGCTAATAGGCTGACTACGACCTAATAGACTGCTATAAATGGTGGCATTTTCCATCACGTGCTTAACGTAATTACGGGTTTCAGGAAAGGCAATCGACTCGACGTACTGGTCGGCTGCGAGCGAACCATATACTGGTTGCCAACGCTTGGCATTGTTCGGTCCCGCATTATAACCAGCCGTTGCCAACACAGGCTGACGGTTTAGCTTGCCGAAAATATCACCCATATACCATGTACCATAACGAATATTGGTATCGCCACTATTGGCACGGCTGGCGCTATAGGTCTCACCTAAATTTCGAGCAATGTATTTTGCCGTGTCAGGCATCACCTGCATCAAACCACTAGCACCAACATTTGAGCGTGCTGATGCAACAAAACGACTTTCTTGACGCATGATGCCATAAGCCCAAGCAGGATCGATACCAGCAGACTGACTATAACGTACGACTGCATCTTGATGCGGCATCGGATGTGATAACGCTAAGCTGTCTACTCTATCAGTATTATCAACGGCATAAATTGCTCGGTCGAGCCAGCCCATATCATAGGCTTGACGAGCAGCGGCAATAATCAAGTTATCATCACGCTTGTCGCGCGCCTGCTTTACCGCCCAGTTCCATTCACGATTGGCATAGGCACGGCTGGCGTCAGCATTATATAGAGCAAAAGCACGCGCAAAGTTGGCATCTTGCATGACACGTGCGCGATCAGCGGTACTGACATTTGGTAAGTTATTACCACCCAAACGACTGGCATCAAAACGCTGACCCACTTTATCCTTTGCCATTAAGCCATAATAGTCATTATTTTTTGCCAAGTTTTGATACATTTTTTTAGCAGTATTACGCTTGTTAGCATCGCTTGATTGCTCGTAAGCGCGAGCCAGCCAATATTGCCACTGGTCACTTTTTTGGGTTTCAGCCTCCATTTTTGAGATGGCTTCGACCACATCGTCCCAGCGGCTAAAGCGAATCGCTGCCATGGCATAATCTTCAGCTTCTTCAAAATTAAAATCTTCGTCTAGGCTATTGCGGAACCAGTCAACCGCCTCAGCATTAAAACCATCATCCGTATTATGATTCATACGTTGCACCCCAAGGATGCGATACGCATAGCGACGAGTCTCCGCATTCAACAATTTAACTGAACGCTGATTGTCTTGCTTAACATCAAAATCCAACTGTAATGCAGCTTCACGGTAAGACTTGTCAGCAACGCGTCCCATGGCATATAGATATAAGTATTGATTGTTTTGACTGGCAGGTTCTCGACTAAAACGGCTAAAAAAAGCAGACGGATTCAGTTGAATCTCACTCAATGCTGAATAAGCAATGGGCGTTCCTAAACGTGATGACAATGCCATAATGTCACCCGTTTTGCCTTTACGTAACATACGCTTGAGCCGCGCCGCGCGATCCTGATTGCTAATCAGCGCGTTATTATTCATCTCCATCGCGAGCTGGTCACACAAGGCTGGCTGCTTTTTGGTCGTCAACCAAACCTCAGACTTGGCTGCCATAGCCCGCATAGTATCACCGCCATTATTGAACCCAAGCGCCACCGCACAGCGCTCACTGGCATCCGCATTGGTAATCAAATTCGCAACTTGGCGTACTGAGGCGTAATCATTGGAGCCTGCTTTGGTCTCAGCAAAATCGGCCACCAGCTTTTCTGCCATTACCGTATTTGGATATTGACGCACAAACTGTGATACTGCCGCCGAACTTTGCGAATTAAGATCTAAATTCATCCGCCAATAAGTGGGATACATGGCAAACAAACCGCCGCTCATGGCTTGCTCATAATTGTATAAGGCACTGACATCACCGCGTTCTGCCGCAATTGCCGCTGCTGTAAATGAGCTCACACCATTGTCTGACTGATAGCCACTGTTTTGTTGATAGCTGCCTTCTTGCTGATAACTGTCCTCTTCGCCCCAGGTCAGCTCAGCACAAGCCACCTGTGACAATCCTAGCGCACTCATTGCTGTCGCCAAACTTAACGCACTGACTCGTAGCGTCCTTGCTTTCATTCGTTTTGCATCTTCATTTTGCTTAATAGATTCTCTATCCTTGATGCTATGAGCAACCTGCGGCTTTGTCATACTGACTCTCTTTGTAATGTGTCCAAATGATTTGGCTAAATAATATATTTAGCATAACAATGCCAAAACGGCGTAAATCGCGATTTAATCAATCGCGCTAATATGGTCGCATTCATCATACTATACTCGTTGCACTTTCAACCATCACCTTTACCTTTTGTTAATAAATACGATAGCACGGTGTAACATAGAAGTGATAGCAAGCCATAATTTTTGCCAAACGCGTTACTAGCAGCAGTAAATAATTGATACTGTTATAAATAATTTATCATAACGACCAACAATTGACTCTGCTAATTTTTCACATTGTCATAGGGTTGTGATAAAATACGCCACCTGTTAATCACCTATCACGCTATATTTTTAGTCAATCATGGACTTATCCTTATGAGTGTTACTGTATTTAATCCCCGCATCGATGACACTGCTGTCGCTGAAACAACCGATACTGCGCCTGCTGTCACTGCACTCAAAGAATCAAGTTCAGCCCAAGCACCTGTCAAAACAGCGACTAAGAAAGTCTTTGTCACCACGCAGGGCTGTCAGATGAACGTCTATGATTCTGGCAAAATGCTGGACGTGCTCGGCGATTCCCACGGTATGGAAGTGACTCATGATATTGACGAAGCCGATGTATTGCTGATGAATACTTGCTCTATCCGCGAAAAAGCGCAAGAAAAGGTGTTTTCAGAATTGGGTCGCTGGCGTAAATTAAAAGAAAAGCGTCCTGATCTTGTGATCGGTGTTGGCGGCTGTGTTGCCTCACAAGAAGGCGATAACATTCAAAAGCGCGCGCCTTATGTTGATATGGTATTTGGCCCGCAGACTTTGCATCGTTTGCCAGAGCTATATGATCAATCACATGAGCAGCGTGAAATCGCGCCTAAAAACCGTATCGGTACGATTGATGTGTCGTTCCCAAGTATCGAGAAGTTTGACTTTTTACCAGAGCCAAAAGTAGAGGGGTTTAAAGCGTTTGTCTCTATTATGGAAGGCTGCTCGAAATATTGCTCATTTTGCGTGGTGCCTTATACCCGCGGTGAAGAACTATCACGTCCACTCGATGACGTGCTGGCTGAAATTGACAGCCTTGCCGCTCAAGGTATTCGTGAAATCAACCTATTGGGTCAAAACGTCAACGGCTATCGCGGTGAAAAAGACGACGGCAGCATTTGCCGTTTCGCTGAGCTATTACATTATGTCTCGCATGTCGATGGCGTTGAACGTATTCGCTATACGACCAGCCATCCACTAGAGTTCACCGATGACATCATTGATGCTTATGCACAATTGCCAGAGTTAGTATCACACTTGCATCTACCTGTACAGAGTGGCTCAAACGCGATATTGGCGGCGATGAAACGCAACCATACGATTGACGTGTATATCAATCAGATTAATAAGCTAAAAGCTATACGTCCTGATATTCACTTGTCGAGCGACTTTATCATTGGCTTCCCTGGTGAGACCGATCAAGACTTCCAAGATACCTTGAATTTGGCAAAAGAATTGAATTTCGATCATTCTTACAGCTTTATCTACTCTAAGCGTCCAGGCACGCCAGCGGCAGAGTTGCCAGATGATGTGAGTTTCAAAACTAAAAAAGAGCGCTTAGCAGAATTCCAAAAAGTCATCATTGATTCAACGCTAGCGAAAACGCATGAGATGGTCGGCACCACGACACGTGTCTTGGTGGAACAAGTTGCCAACCGTCATCCTGATTGCTTAATCGGTACGGCAGATAATACCCGTACGGTCATGTTCCCTTATGACGAAGACAAAATGGATGAGATGTTGGGTAAACTCGTGAGCGTACGTATTACTGATTTCGTCAGTCCACACATGGTAAAAGGTGAGCTAATCGAAGTATTGGCGTAACTGTTAAATTATAAGTTTGAGCAAAAATAAAAATAGCCGTTCACTATCAATAGTGAGCGGCTATTTTTATTCATAAAGTGGGTTAGTTTTATCAAGCTCTCAAAGAGAGTGCAAACGATACTTAACTTTCTAAATGATTGCTGTAAAGACATATTGAGATATTGACTTTTGAACACAGTAAAAGTGCTATAACACAAAACACTTCATTAAGATCTCGTTAATATATTCCTCATTATCTTTCAATGCCATTGGTTCTAACCCATAAGCTTGAAAACCAAAATTTTTATAGAAATTAATAGCAGGCTTATTATCATCAGCTACAGTAAGTAAAATTTGTTCCACATATTTTTTACTATACTCCATAACTTCCCTAAACAATTGACTTGCTATGCCTTTTTCTCGGAATTCAGGTTCAATGAATACACTGGATAGATACGCTTTATGAGAAAATTTTATTCCAGTCTCTTGTGTGAAGGTGGCTAAACCTATGATTTTATTTTTATGATAGGCGCCAAATACAGTTGAACTTGATAAGCACTTTTCAAAAAAAATTGGTGGTTTTGCTACTTCTGCTACATATGTAGACCCAAACATTCTTGGAGATTTTTCTAGAGCTGAAAGTCTGATAGTTCTGAAATCGTTAAGCTCATTAACACTTAAAATTTTTATCTCAATATTTAACATACGATCATCTGCCCAATCATAAAATACCTAATAGATCAAACTAAGCTACCTGTCTCAGTGTGCAGGGTGAATTACTTTTGTCAAACTCACGTAGAAAGCGCTGATAAAACGTAACCCACTAGATTCGTTTTTTAAACCATAAAACTATTTATGACTTCAACCAATAGAGCGGCTGCAATGATGATAAATATGACGCCGCAACCACGATTGAGCCACGCTAAACGATTGCCAACATCGAGCCAACTTGCCAGTTTTGTACCACCCAAGGTATAAACGATTTGCCAAATTGTTTCACTTAAAAACAACCCTATCGTTAATAAAACATATTGCGGCCATAACGGCGCACTAAAATTGATAAATTTGGGGAAGAAAGCGGCAAAAAATAAGATGGCTTTGGGGTTAGATAGCGATACCCATACACCTGTACGGAACAAGGTCACATTGCTTGGCGAGATTCTCACCGCTGCGCTTGAGAGCGAACGCGGCTGTGGTGTACCAGCTGTATCTTCACTGCCAGAAAGAGAATATTCAGCCGCGACTTCTTCGCTCATTTCACGAGCATCACTCATCAAGCTGCCATCGCCTGCATCACGCCAAGAGCTAATACCCAGATAGATTAAATAAGTCGCACCCACTGCTTTAATGACTGTCAACAACCAAGGCGACTGGCGACTAATCACATCGAGTCCAAGTAGGGTCGATAGCAGCAAAATAAACAACCCAAGGCTCAGCCCTGCCAGCGTCCACAATGTGCGCTTTACGCCATAGTTCATGCCATACTGAAACGCGAGCAGCATGTTCGGACCTGGAGTCGCTGAGATAAAAAACGTACTGGCGAAAAATAATGCAAACAGATGCCAAGTCACAACGAACCCCTACTATTTATATATCAGCAGCCCTCACACGAGCTGCTACATTACCAAAAAATAATACCGCCATTTAGGCGGTATTATTGATACTTACTCATATTATATACTTATGTCTAGGGCGTGTCCTCATTTTAAAAATGGTGATAAAAATGAGATAAATGGTAGTCAAACAAGGAAAATAGTGCAGATAATATCGAGATATTAGTCAGCTATTTGACGCCGTTTGGCAAGATTTAGCCATTTTTAACCTATTTAGATGATATAACTATCGATTGAATTGAGGACATGCCCTAGTATTTTCATACCTTATTTACTGGTGCAGCTGTCTAGCAGTTTCTGCAAAAAACCATCACAGCGCTCAATTTCACTCAGCTTAACGTATTCATCGGCTTTATGTGCTTGCTCAATACTACCGGGACCGCAGATAATCGTTGGGATGCCAGCATTGGTAAATTGCCCGCCCTCAGTTGCATAAGCTACTTTATGACGCTCGTTATCTCCAGTCAGTGCGGCTATTAACGATTGCAATTCAGCACTGTCGTTATCAGTCATTGCCGGTACGCTTTCTTCTTGCATCAGCTCAATGCCGGTATCGGCAGCACGTGCTTGCATCTGGGCATTTAATTCTGCCACTTTCGCTTGAATCGGTGCAAGAATATCCTCTTGTGTCATATGCGGCAGATTACGATAGTCAAAGGTAAACTCGCACAAATTAGGCACAATATTGGTCGCGGTACCACCTCGAATCGTGCCTACAGACAATGTGGAATAAGGCACATCGAACAGCGCGTCCCCATCTTCAAGAGCACCGTCACGATGGCTCAATTCTTCTGCTAACTCATCGACATAACCAATCAAACGACTGGCATAGCTGATAGCATTGACACCTTGGGCGGTCAATGACGAATGCGCAGACTTACCATGGACGCGGCAACGATAAACGGCAATGCCTTTATGTGCCACAACCATCGTCATATTGGTTGGCTCACCGACGATACAATAATCAGGGGTGATACCACGCGCTTTCAAATCTGCCAGTATCAATGGCGCACCCAAACAGCCCACTTCTTCATCGAATGACAATGCTAAATGCAGTGGACGACGTAACTGACCGCTATTTGATAACTGCACAGCGCGTGGTAATAACGTCAATGCACAAGCGATAAAGCCTTTCATATCACACGCACCACGTCCGTATAGCTTATCGCCACGTATCGTCGCAGTGAATGGATCTGATGTCCATTCTTGACCATCTACGGGTACGACATCGGTATGACCAGATAGCACAAGACCGTGATTGACTTCGTCAGCGTTTGCCACTGCTGGCACAGTAACGAATAGATTGGCCTTGTTTTTGGCTTCATTAAAAGTCAAATCTACTATCAAACCTAATTGTTCACAGTACGCTTGCACATCTTCAATCAAGGCTAAATTTGAATGGCGACTGACCGTATCAAAGCCAATCAAGCGCGTTAGCCAATCGATACTATGCGCAGGGTAAGACGTATTTTTGAGCTGATTATTATTGTTCGAAGTCATGAAATATCCTTATCACGATATAATACCAATTTTAGAAATACGGTTAGCGATGTTAAATTTTCCAAGTCTACTAGATGTAGTACTCGCACTCGTTTTTCGCTACTGTAATTTCTGAAATGGTAAAAATAGAAAGCGTTAGCTTTTTTGCAATGAACGCCTTTGTAACTCTTTTACCTCTTCATCCAAGCCTGCAATCGGACCTTGTACTGGTACATTTGGTGCTACTTCTTGAATACTTAATGAATTGATCGGTGATGAGGATTTTACGCCCATCTCCTGCATCCATGCATCCAACTGTTTTGATGAGCTGACATAAACGATACGACCAAGCCCTGCCCACGCATGCGCGGCCGAACACATGGCACAATGCTCACCTGAGGTATAAACCACAGCGTTATCGCGCGCCTCCGCTGTCATATTTGCTGCTGCCCATTTAGCAACGGCAATTTCAGGATGATAAGTAGCATCGACAGAATTGGCTCGGTTACGATCTTCATGCAGCACCTGACCATCGCCATCAACCAATACACTACCAAATGGCTCATCGCCCGCCGCTAGCGCTTCAGTAGCAAGCTCTACGCAGCGGCGCAAATACATCATATCATTGTCGGTGATCATCATAATCTCCCTTCTGTTATCTAAGCGCCATTAATGACTCTTAAAATCTCTCATATCTTTTTAGAAAATACTAGGGCGTGTTCTCATTTTAAAAATGATGATAAAAATGAGATAAATGATAGCCAAATCAGAAAAATAGCGCAGATAATATCGGGATATTAACCAGCTATTTGACGTAGTTTTGCAAGATTTAACTATTTTTAGCCCATTTAGTCACTTTCGCTTAGATTGGGGATACGCCCTAGCATGGATGATAAGTTGGCTTTTATGACAGATTGCTTCTTACGATAGCGTCTTTATTATGAAGGACGGTTTTGATTCATCGCATCAACGACTGGCGGCATTGGCTTTGGTAACTTGCCTTCTGCCTGCAGCTCTTTGGTGGTTTTGGCATCGATAGCCAGTCCAGCAATCAGGGCAATATCTTTAACAGGTTTACGCTTGCGGGTGGCAAAGCTCACTGGCACCATGCGCGCAAACTCATAAATATGCAGATAAGACTCTTCGCCACCTTCAAAGTTTTCATCATCTTCTAAGCGAATACCACCGATTTTAGCCAAATCAGACAGCATCTCATTTTCGTCACCACTGAGACCACAGTCAGTAATCCCAAAACCGGTCATAAAACCATTTGCCCACTGTTTCAATGCCATCACGCGCTCGTACAAATCATGTTCATCATCTGGCACTAATGGCGTGTAAGAATAAGCATCGTCTTTGTCTTTAAGCTGAAAAACAGTGTCTTCCGCTTCTTCTGTTAATAGTGTCAATGCCTCGTCAGGTAAAGGCGCAAAACTGAGCTCCTCAAATACCTTAGCCCATACTTGCTCATCAGGCGCATTACAGGCAGTCATAAGCCCTGTCATCAAGCCATGCACTTCGCTGATAGAGACGTCAGTCCAGTCATCAAAAGCAGTCAGCCATGTATTCCAGCCAGATATATTGTCATTCATAATAGAGGTCCTAGTGATTGATTATTGCTTAAAAAATATTGCTTAAAAAATAAAAACAGACGGATAAAATAGGTGTGAGACATCGCTTGATATTATCAATCAAACCATGGCTAATAAAAATAAACAAACAATGCCTAATATAGGTAATTACTTTGTTGATATAGATATTATGCGGTCACCTATGGCATTATTAAACGCAGAGAACAAAATTCATTCACGCTTACTTGTTAAGGATAAAAACTGACTATGTATGATCAACTTAGAATATTAGAAAAAATGATACTCGACATAAAAAAACAGTATCAGCTTGTCAGTGCTGAACTTAGTAGCCTCAAACAGCATCCTGTTAGCGACCCTCAAGAGCTTGCAGCACTAATGACCAAGCTCAACACTAGCCATAGCGAACGCGATAGTGCCAAAAAACAATTGAACGATCTCGACAAGCGCTACCAAAGCTTGGCTGAAGCGCATCATATGATAGGCGAAGAACAAGATAAATTGCAAAAACAGGTTAGCCAATTGCAACAACAAAACAGCCAGTTACAACAACAAAATAATGAATTAAAGGAGCAATATAGCGATATTAAACAGCAAAACAGTGAGCTGCAGAAAAAGAATCAATTGGCAGCTGAGCGTACACAAGTTGTATTAAAACGCTTAACTCACATCGATCAAGTAGAAGGCTGATCAGGGATGGCAATAAACGATGACCGATAATCACTACTTGCTAATGAAACCGACAAAATCAAAACGGTAATATTTTATATTACTCATTTTACTGACCAGACATTGTAGGATTTATCATGACCGATGACCACAAAAACTCTATAGAAAAAAAGCCACAAAATGGCCAACAGCAGAATATTTCTTCTAAACCACAACCAGTCGCTGCAACTGGTTCAAATACGTCGAGTGCTACTGTGAAAACCACTATCCCTGAACCACAAATCAAGAAGGTCGATATTGCAATTGCGGGTGTCACCTATCCTATATATTGCCCAGTACACGAACAAGAAGAGCTGCTCTCAGCTGTCTCGTATATTAATAACCATGCACTAGATCTCAAACGAGATGCGCCAAGCCTCAGTCAAGAAAGTATCTTAGTACTGTGCTGCTTGAATTTGTATGAAAAAATACACACCAATCAAAGAAGCGATGAAGATCGACTACAGCAAGACAAACAATCTGAAGCGCTATTAAATAAAATTATGAAAGACGCACAGTCTGTTTTATAAGCGCATATTACGCGACGAAACAATAAGCGCTTCGCTCTGATGAGCCAAGCGCTTTTTTATGCCCAAGCCATAATCTAATTATTTATACGTCAGGGTTATAAACCTTACCTGCATGAAAATCTGCTTGATGCTCATAATTGCAAAAAAACAATGTTTGGTTTTCGCCAATGGCACTCTCACTATTTGCAGCCAAGTTGGGCTTGGTTTCAAGGACGCCACGGTATTCAGCCAAGCTGTTGCCACAAAAATTGCACTGACGCGGTGTGATCACATCCCCTTTTTTTGGCATCATGCTTTTGGGCGCACGCGGGTACATAAATTTATAAAACCCCCACATTACTATCCAAATAACGATGATGATAATGATAACAGCAAACACGGCAGTGCTCCTTTGAATATGAGTAAGCGCTATGAATGATAAAAGCCGCTTGGCGGATTATTCAATACGTCTGAACAGTATAACTTAACCAGCAATACTGACGATATAGTCAGAGCACTTTTAAACCGCTACGGTGTTACCCGCCCTAGATGTACTTAGTGTACTATCTGCGGTCGGTCGCCTTGTAGCGATTCTAAAATTCCTTGACTATAGTGCTATGTTTTAGCGAGTTAATTGTCCATCCATTTATCATGATAATTTATCAAAAAATGCCATGATATGGCGTAAAAAACTGGCCATAGCGGGCCAGTTTTTGTATTAAACAGAAAATAAAGTGAGCGATTTATATTAGTGAAACTATAGCTGCAGCTCACTGATATCAGCGACGGTTAAAAACAATGCGCGTACTTGCTTAAGCAGCGCTAAGCGGTTGTTTTTAAGGGCGGCGTCTTCACTGTTGACCATCACATTATCAAAGAATTGCGTCAACGGCTCATCTAAGCTGGCAAGCGTTTGCAATACTTGTGTGTAATCCGCTTGTTCTAGCAGCGGTTTAACCGCCGTCTGCGCTTGCAGCACACTTGCATATAAGCTTTGCTCGGCAGATTCAGACAATAGCGCTTCATCGACAGTATCAGCGACACTCACTTCTGATTTGGCCAATATATTGGCGACACGCTTGTTTGAATCAGCAAGCACCGAGGCTTGTGACAATTCGCTAAAGGCTTGTACGGCGCGAATACGCTGATCAAAATCAAGCGGCATATGCGGGTTAATCGCTTGCACGGCCTGAATGGTATCGACGCTCACGCCCTGCTCGGTATACATCGCACGATAGCGCGAGTTTAAGAATGCCATGACCTGAGTAAACGTATCACCCATTTTTTCAATCTTGCTGCCTTCAGCGTCACTATAGCCTTTGATTGCTTGTTCAACGAGCGCAACCAGATTAATTGGCAATTGCTTTTCGATCAAAATACGCAAGATACCGATGGCTGAACGACGTAGGCTGAACGGATCTTTTGACCCTGTCGGCGCTTGGTCAATGGCAAAAATACCAACAAGCGTATCTAAACGGTCAGCTAATGCTAAGCAAATGCCAATTGGCGTCTGTGGTAATACGTCACCACTGAATTTTGGCAAATACTGCTCTTCTAAACTGGCAGCGACTGCTTCTGGCTCATTATTCAAACGCGCATAATAAGTGCCTGCAATGCCTTGTAATTCAGGATATTCACCGACCAATGAGCTTGCCAAATCGGCTTTTGACAAAATACCCGCACGCACCGTTTCATCGATATCAATCTGCTGACCTTGCTGTTGCATCAAGGCGGCAATAAAGGCGGCAAGCTTGGCGATACGCTCAGATTTTTCCCAAATCGTACCCAGCTTGTCTTGGAAAACGCGAGTTTTGAGGCTTTCTGTCAACGCAAATAATGGCTGCTTCTGGTCTTGTAAGAAGAAAAACTCGGCATCGGCCAAACGTGGACGCACGACTTTCTCATTACCTTCGATAATTTGATTGGGATCTTTTGACTCAATGTTGGTAATGAAAATAAAGTAAGGCTGCAACTTGCCTGCTTTATCAGTTAAGCAAAAATACTTTTGATCCGCTTGCATGGTCGAGATAAGCGCTTCTTGCGGCACTTGTAAAAAGCGCGCTTCAAAGCTTGCTCGTAGCGCAATGGGGAAATCAACCAATGCGGTTACTTCATCCAACAAATATTGCGGCACGATAGCATCTGAATTAACTTCATCAGCCAATGCTTTGACTTGGTTTTTGATCAGCATTTGACGCTTATCAAAATCAGCCACGACTTTTAGACCGCCTAGTAATTCTTCGTAGTCATTGGCGTGCGCAATCTCATGGTAATTAGGGCTGTGGAAGCGATGACCACGCGTCTGATTAGCAGTCTGATGACCTTGGATAGTAGCGTCAATGACAGTACTATCTTGCATCAATACTGCCCATTGTACTGGACGGACGAATTCATTACGGCTAGCGCCTGAGCGCATACGCTTAGCAATCGGCAAGTTATCAAGCGCTGTTTGGAAAATAGCGGGTAGCAATTCAGTCGTTGCTTGACCCTGAATGGTTTGCTCATAGCCGACATAATCACCTTTATCGGTGTTGATCGTTATCAGCTCACTGGCTTCAATGCCTAAACCCTTGGCAAAACCCATTGCCGCGCGTGTTGGATTACCTTCCGCATCAAGGGCAGCTTTAATCGCAGGACCGCGCTTTTGCTCACTGCGATCCGGCTGCTTATCGCTAATACCCTGAATCTGAAGTGCCAAACGACGCGGGGCGGCAAAGGCTTTGATACTATCGAAGCGAATTTCTGCTTCATTTAATTGTTCGGTGACACTCGCTTGTAGCGCATCACGTAGTGGCTTTAGGCTTTTTGGAGGTAGCTCTTCACACCCCAGTTCAAATAGAATAGTACTCATGGGATGCTCCTATTTATTGTTATTAGTAGATTGGTTGTTATCAATAGCTTGATTGATTTCTGTATTCTCAGCGGCTTGTTCTTTTGGCAAATACTTATCGAGCGCCGCTTGACGATGCGCCTCATCCGCTAATGGAAAGCCTAACTTAGCGCGTGCTTCAACGTAACCAATGGCAACCTTACGGGCAAGCGTACGCACACGTAGGATAAAACGCTGACGTTCGGTCACTGAAATCGCACCACGAGCGTCGAGTAAATTAAAAGCATGTGAGGCTTTTAGTACCATCTCATAAGCAGGTAATGGCAAACCCTCGGCAACCAATTTATCTGCTTGCTGCTCATAAAAATCAAACATCTGACCCATCATTGGCACATCGGCGTGCTCAAAGTTATAGGTCGATTGCTCAACTTCGTTTTGATGGAAGACATCGCCATAAGTGACGCGGCCAAACTCACCATCTGCCCACACCAAATCATAAACGCTGTCAACACCCTGCACGTACATTGCTAAGCGCTCAAGACCGTAGGTAATCTCGCCGGTCACTGGGAAGCACTCAAGACCGCCTACTTGCTGGAAGTACGTAAATTGCGTCACTTCCATACCGTTGAGCCAAATCTCCCAGCCTAATCCCCACGCACCCAGCGTTGGCGACTCCCAATTATCTTCAACGAAACGCACATCGTGCACCAATGGATCAATACCAATGGCTCTTAGCGAGTCCAAATACAGCTCTTGGATATTGGGTGGATTTGGCTTTAGCACCACTTGAAATTGATAATAATGCTGCAAGCGGTTGGGGTTGTCACCGTAGCGACCATCAGTTGGACGACGTGATGGCTGCACATAAGCAGCATTCCAACGCTCAGGACCTAACGAGCGTAAAAATGTCGCGGTGTGAAAAGTACCCGCGCCGACTTCCATATCATAAGGCTGCAAGATAACACAGCCCTTATCTGCCCAATAATTCTGTAGGGTTAGAATTAAATCCTGAAACGTCATCGGTTGAGGGTCTGTATTTTCTATCATCGGAGTTGTCGCTTGGGATGTCATAGTTTGGGTTTTCATAGTAAAGCCACTGTGGAATGGATATTTATAAATAAAGTTTTGATAGCACTCGTATAGCCTATTCGGCAACGACTCTATTTGCCTGCTCACCTTACTAAAAATTGACCATTTTATCTATATTTACATCAATTAAATTTATGCTACAGACCTAAACCAGTCGTTATAAGGCTAATTTATAATCAAACTGCTGCAATATAGGAGGCACAAAAGTAGCAGATAAAAAAATACCCAAATGCGCGAGCATCTGGGCAGGAGGAAAGGTATGTCTTTGGTATCCTGATGAGTCAGGCTTTTTGTTTTTTAGTCGAACTGCTATTCTTTTTTTTGCTAAAAATCCATCTGAACTAATCTCGATAGTAATGCTATCAAAACGATACTGCTATTAAGCTATTAAAAAGATACGAGCAAATATAAAATAACCTTACTCGTAAGACGCATTAGTCGCTTTTGGCATGATTATCCATAAAATTATATAAATTAAGATGCCAGGTACTGCTGCACTCAAGGATGAGATAATTACGAATAATACTCTCACCCAAGTTGGTGACCAGCCAACGTATTCGGCAACGCCGCCCATCACACCTGCTATCATGCGATTGTTCTGTGAGCGATGTAGTTTTGCTAGTTTAGCCAAATCAAATACCTCTCTATTATTTCTATTATTATTTAGAATTCTGCTTTTTGCTTTTTTTCTTCTATTTTTATGTTTCCGATTTTAGTCAGGAAGCTGCTTAGCCCTCTTAACTTATGAATAAGTATAGCAACTATTTAACATTTATCTGTTGAACGTATAGACGTACTTTGTGAGTTTATGCTAACCAAGCTTGCCCTAATCTGTCATAAAACCTCATAAACTGCTGATTTTAAATAGTTATTTCAAAATGTTTCACGATTAGCTTTATTGCTGCCATATTACACATGTTGTTACAAATCCAATATTTAGCCATTTTCAGCACATAGATATTGTTTAGATGGAGCTTGAAAAATGGTGAGATACTCAAACAATCACAGTTAAATTAATAACTTGGTCATGCTTTTATCAGAAAACAGTCGTATAAAAAAACACCCCTTTACAATAACCTACCTGTAAATCGCCTTAAACCTTTATAACATGCTGGTAAATAAGAGATATTCTAGAAGTCTATCGATAAAATTAGTGCGATGAAGCATGACTAAAAATTAAGGAAAGCTATGTACGAGTCAGGATTGATGATTGGACATTTTGAGCCACTACATTTAGGTCAAATGCGCAGTATATTGGCTGCGGCAGGACAAGCGAAAACCTTGCATATTATCATTATGGCGCATCCAGCACCGCATCCAGATTTTGACATTACTTTGCAAGACAAAGCACGTTGGCTACAGATGGCGTGTGCTGATTTGCCATTTATCCAGATTCATACCACTCATGAGATTGAGCTGCCGCTACATGATAGCTTCGTTGATGTGACAATCGACATTCCAGCTAGCAATGCCAAACTACAACGTTTGACGACAGCGCTCGACTTACCAGCAGAGACGGTCTTGTTTGTCGCAGAAAACCATCCATTGGCGCAGAGTGATATCTATGAGCGATTATCGATGCCAGTCATCACGACCCCGCTACAGCCTGAGTTTGATTCTTATGCCATCGCTCGTAATCCAGTCGCACATTGGTCAGCTATTCACCCGCAAGCGCGCGGCGACTATACCAAAACGGTGGCGATTGTTGGCGGTGAAAGCTCAGGTAAGACCACATTGGTGCATAAACTGGCCAATTATTATGGCGCCAGCTTTGCTTTAGAGATGGGACGCTTATATGTCGGTACAGATTTGGGCGGTAGTGAAGTCGGTCTACAATACAATGACTATGGTCCGATTGCCCTTCAGCATGCTCAAGCTATAAGAGATGCGGCGGCTAATGCGACCGCTCCTGTCACCATCGTTGATACCGATTTTGTGACCACTCAAGCATTTTGTCAAGAATATGAAGGTCGCAGCCATCCTTTTGTGGCGGCTTGTATCGATGAGTTTCGCTTAGATCATACCATTATGCTGGATAACAATACGCCGTGGATTGATGATGGCATGCGCTCATTGGGCACGCCTGAGGCGCGTGGACGATTTGAGCGACGTCTTGTCGATATTTTTGCTCGTCATGATATCAAACCACACATGGTTGATCAGCCAGATTACGATGCGCGCTATCAGCAAGCGCTGCTGCTTATCGATCAGTATGTTTATGGCAGATAGAGGAGATGGTAAAAATAGCGATGGCAAGAATAGCGATAATACAAAAATAATATGATACTAAAAAATAAAATAAGAACTCATTGTAGTTTTAATACTTTAAGGAAAAAGGCTTTATGCGTATTCAGCTATTAGATAATATTACTGGAAAATGGGCGATGCAATGGATTGTCACTTGGTTTATTTGCGGGGTAATAGCATTATCCGCAGGTTTTTGGCTCACAACAGAACACACCACGCTTGATATGTTTTATTTGGGCGTGTCTTTCGTTGGTTTGGTCTGTGTGGTTTCGCTATCATTTCGCAAAAACGTCATGGGCAACGGGTTGGGAATGGCAGCGACTGCGGGAGAAGTCGTCGTGCAAGCGACGTCTGGTGCAGTCGGTTTGATGCTCGCGCCGCTCTTTAACTTTTTCACCCATGTCTACGGTATTTTTTATTGGTCAAAACATACCGATCCTGATGGCGACATGATACCAAAGGCGGCGAGCAAAGCGGTTTGGTTGATTACCGCCGCCTTTATTATTATTGGTCTCGCACTTTTCCCCACGGTGAATGATTTACTGGCCAGCTATGGCTATGCAGTGGTTGAGGATGATAATAGTAAATTCCTAGGATTTATCTCCTTCTTTTGGATCAACGTCATTGCTTTTGTCCTCTCCATTACTGCACAAGCCGCGATGATTTTGCGCTATTCATTTAACTGGTGGTTATGGATTATCGTTAACTTTGTCTGGCTTATCGTCAATCTAATGTCGGGCAATTACATTTTTGCCATTCAAACCATGATATATCAAATAAACGCCTTCATTGGTTTGTATGAATGGCAGCGCAGTGAACAAGGTTAACGGTTATCTTGTATGGTCATAAGTGGTGATATCTTAAAAGAATAAAACCAAAGAGCTCGCAGATATTGGCAAACATGTTGATAACGTTATAGGTTTTGACTGTGGCGTCTATCAGATAATGTGGTGGACTGGCTCAATTAGTGCTACAACTGATAGGAGAGATTTTTCAATTTATCTACTAACATGGAGGTTAGTATGTCTCGTACTCAGCAAAAACGCCTGTCTAAACGCACACTTGAGCAATGGCTTAGTGAATATTCTGTCAGTCATCAAAACCTAGTCAATAAAAAAATCCATTGGCTATGCGTTCCTACTATATTTGTCAGCCTGTTAGGCATGGGCATGTCGCTATCAGTTTGGTTTACCTTGGTACTTAGCGCGTTGGTATTGTTATTTTATATGCGTCTATCCACGCCGTTATTCTTGGCGATGGGAATGTTTATTCTTATTTGTTTGTCAGTAATGGCATTATTACCATGGGGCTTTAAGGTTTGGGCGGCTGTTTTTGTGGTTGCTTGGATTGGACAGTTCATTGGTCATAAAATTGAAGGCAAAAAACCCTCGTTTTTTGAAGACTTACAATTCTTATTAATTGGTCCAGCATGGGTAGCTAATAGCTTGATGGGTCGTAAAAAAAGCCAAGCCTAACTATTTATTCTTGATAGTATCTTTAAGCTTAGTATATTTAAGCTCAGTATCGTTAAAATGAGTACCTAAAAAACCACTATCTAAAACTGATATTTTGACTCAAAAAAGCACCGCTTAACAATCCGTTAAGTGGTGCTTTGTATATTAAGCTAGCAAAGAACAAATTATAAAAAATAAGCTATCAAAAAAATTTATTGACTGTAATTAACTCCTCTAAATTTCAGAATAATAACACTGTAAATATAGCGTCAAATAGCCACAGCAGAACCGTTTACTTCAAAATCGAACCATTCATTTTAGAATAGAGCCAACAGCACAAATTCAGCCTATTCGCCCGATAGTTAATACGCGACAAGCCTCTACGCAATGTACTGTAGAAATTCTTCATTACACGCCATCACCGACAGATACAGCACTGGCGGTCCCGTCCTAAACGTTGAGTTGGATTTTTCTGATCGACACATTGACTTGATCGAAGAAGGATATGAGCTCGCCGTTCGCATTAAGAGCTGTAAGGTTCCAGCGACCAAGCAAAACGGCTGGCGCTGACTCGTTATTCGCTCTGTGCCAGTCCCGATTATCTGAGCAGGATGGGATTACTTGAGACGCTAGCAGATTTGGAGAATCATGAATTTTTACAATATGGTCTTGGCAAAAGAAGCAACCTAGAGCTGACTGACGAAGAAGGCACAACCACACGATTCATGGCAAAATTAATGCCGCTAATGGTGCGTTTTTGGTAGATATGGCCGTCAAAGGTCAATGCATTACCTTTATACAAGGTCGATATCTGAATACAATGTCGATATTTGATCACGCAAATAATATCACATGTCTATCATGTTGAATTATCGCTTATAGCCTACCGAATCCAGCAATCTTGGTTACTTGTGCGCCTTACTCAGTGATAGCAGAAATGACACCAATCAGTTTTTTGGTCTTATATCTTGCTTCTGCTAGTGCCATCTTATTCTGCGCTACCACGGTCAATACACAAGGCTTACCAATATAGTCAGTTTTGACAAATAGCATATTTCCAGCAGTGGCTTCGACGATAGTGATGTCGCACTTGCCCTGCTTCATTTGACTCGCGGATGAATCACTCAGTGCTGATAGTGTGCTACTCATCGCTGCAAACTTGTCCGTTTGATTGCTCAATTCACTGATCGAAAAGCAACTAATGGGAAAGCCATCTGTGGTGCATAAGCTAACCAATATGACTTCTCTATTGGCGTCACACAATGCTTTCATGTGGCTTAACAACGCTATTTTTGCTGGTGATTTTTCGTCTAATTTTTCTTTTAACATAGTCATATCTGGCATTAGTCTTGATTATTAAGGGTATTAAATAATGACAACAGAGACACGGCGGACTCTCTGTTCCTAGGATCTGTATGGAGCACGGGTGCCACCACGTTATGCTGCATCAACATCACTCTTATTTCTTGTCCCAGTGCTGAAAGGCTATCTTTGTCAGCATCCTCGCAATGAGTGATACCAATGATACACGTGGTCTGATTTTTTTCTGGTGCAAAAAAGTGTAATAGCTTATCTAAATTGGCATAATCGGGTGTCTCGCCATATCTAATCAAAATGAGCAATCCCCATAGCGACTGATTGACGAACTCCCATAAAAAAGAAAAACGCTCTTGACCTGGCACACCGTAAATACCTAGTGCCATATCGTCAAACAGAGTGATGCGCCCATAATCGATGCCGACTGTCGTGTACTCTTTACCGATATCAATACTAGATTTTGCTTCTGTTTCGATGGGGCTTATCTCGCTTAGGGTTTTGACCAACTGAGTTTTTCCAGCACCTACTTCCCCAATGATTGCTAGCTTCTGATAATTCAATTTTTTACCTCATTCCTAAGAATTTTTTGATCGCACCATAAAATTTATTAGGTTTTTTCTCATTTACGGTTTGCTCATGTATCGGTGCTGCCTCTGTGACACTCAATAAACCTAAACGATCAAACTCTCTGACAATCTGTGTGACTTGATGATGGCTGCCAAACTCACCACTGTCCGCTAGTGCATTAAATGAATAAGGCTTTTTAGTCAATTTGATACACAGGTTCATCATCATCTGCGGCTGGCTTTCATTGTTGAGATCAGGCCATGCCAACAATCTTAAATCCTTACCTTCATAATACTTTTCAGGCACCGTATCAGATTTTTTTATATCAATAAACGGTTGAATACGTCTTTGTTGAGACTCATCAAAGCTGTTTAACACAGCACTATTGTTCTCAATGAACGCATTAAAAAAGTTGCCTTGATCCACAAAATCAAACACGCTCACAGCCCAATTATGAAAGCTGCGTTTGATCACGCGCACATCCAAAACACCCAAAGATCTTCATGTCTAGGATCAGAAGCTATCTTACTCATTAACTTGTCTACTTCCAGATAAGGGCCTTCTAGCACTTGCAGATACTGACCTTCACGGTAAGAGATGATACCCGTAATTTGCGATTTTGGATTATGCTTACGAGAGACGCTAACGATGTCTGATAACCCAGTAGGCATTCGAATAGTACGATCACTGATAGGCACTCTACTGACGTATGCAATACACTTCATTTTGCCACCACTTGATAAAACGGCTCACGCTCGTTAAGTTATTCCTACTGTCTCTAAAATAATAATTCGCTATGTACAGTACGTACATAGCGAATTTGACCTTGTTGCCAGTCTTGTCTTATTTAAGGCACTATAAGCAACAAGGAGAGTTTGATAAATCACTCATTTTTTGAACACGACCAACCGAATTATATCTCTAGTTTATTTTCTACGGCTTGTACCTTACGGCGGGCTAATGCAAGATTGGCTTTTGATTTATCAAGCACCAAATAAATAAACAAGTCTTCATGCTTGGCTGTAGGACGAATGATGTGCAGTTGAGACTCCAAGGTGATTAACATATCTTCGATTTCACCTTTGATATCTAGTGATTTCATCGTTGCTACCTTCGCCTTTACCACTTGCGAGTTACCTGCTGCTGCAAGCTCTAAGTCAACGCCGCCGCCAGCCATACCAAGTACCATGCCTGACATATAGTCGACGATACAGCCACCCATTGCACCATCAAGGTTCATTAATTCTTGTAACGACTCATCGATATTTGACATACTTTTTCCTGTTTATCTGATTGTATTTAAATAAAGTCATTCCATCACAGAAATGCCTTCATAGTTTCAAGGTATGAAGCTAAATTTAGCTTATTATTTACTCTTTTTATTATTAGTATATCTTAACGTACACTAAAAATTTATAAGATAATTATAACAATAAAATATCAATAACTAAGTATGTTTTTTGGTAAAAACGATATAGTCTATTTATAAACAAAGTCTACATACCGTAGCGGTGGTCATTATATTCCATATATTAGACTCGATGACGCTTGCCCCTAACCACTCATGAACAAAAAACGACCGCTGGGTAGGAAAAAATAAAAACATCGAATAGTCATGCGGATTTAAAGTTCAAACCCCCCACTCTTGACACTAAAATGCCATTGATCGTTGAATCACTCCAAGCAAAAAAACAAGGAAAAATGATGCCCGATTTACTTATAAAAAATGCCCAATTACCCAATCATAAAAACTTGGTTAATATCAGTATAAACGGCGCTTATATTGAGAGCATTGACGACATTTCGGAAAAACCTGAACATGATGATGCGCCAAAAGCAATTTACGATGCTAAAGGTTACTTTGTCTGTGCAGGATTCTATGAGAGCCACATTCACATTGATAAAGCCTGCATCCTTGATCGCTGTACTATAGAGCAAGGTGATTTAAACGAGGCTGTTGAAGAAACAGGTAAGGCTAAAAAGGATTTTACGGAAGTAGATGTGTTTAATCGTGCTTCACGAGTGATTGAGATGGCAATTAAAAAAGGCACCGTTGGTCTGCGCACCTTTGTTGAAACAGATTCAAAAACAGAGATGCGTGCCTTTAATGCCATCAAAAAAGCCCGCGACACCTATGCATTTGCCATCGATATAGAGATTTGCGCCTTTGCGCAATCAGGATTAACCGATGACCTGCATACTTATGAGCTACTAAAACTGGCATTGTCACAAGGCGCTGATTTGGTTGGCGGCTGTCCATACAAAGATGAGAATCCTCACAAGCATATTGAAATGGTGTTTGATTTGGCTGAGCAGTTTGACGTCGATGTTGATTTTCATTTAGATTTTGATCTGGATCCACAAGGCTCGAGCATTCCAAAATTGGTTGAAGAAACCATCAAGCGCCATTATCAAGGTCGCGTATCTATTGGTCATGTGACTAAATTATCGGCGATGGACAAAGACAAACGTATAGAAATGGCTGCCTTACTGAAATTCGCTGACATTACCTTGACCGTGTTACCAGCCACCGACATATTTTTGAATGGACGTGATTATGATGTGCTCATTCCTAGAGGCATGGTCAACGCCAATGAGCTATTAGCAATGGGCATCAATACGACTATTTCTAGCAATAATATTTTAAATGCTTTCACGCCTTACGGTGATGCCTCACTGATTAGAATGGCAAATATGTATGCCAATATCACTCAATTAGCAAAAGATGAGCAGATAGCGGAGGTATTCGATATGATTAGCAAAAATGCAGCGAAGCTTTTATCACGGCAAACGGAGATTAAAGTAGGAGCACCGGCTACCCTAGTCATATTAGAAGCGAAAGACGCGGTAGAAGCGATTAGAATCAATTCACAAGCCATCGCAGGCTTTAAAAATGGCAAGCAAACCTTTTGCAATGAGGTCGCCCATATTTGCTTTGAATATCATTACTTGAGCACATTCAGTCAACTGAAAGATACAGCCTATCAATGCGCCAGCATCTTTATCATAAAACATAGGTCTAAAACGATAAAAGCGTCACCCAACTATACATTGGATGACGCTTTTCATAACGGCTTTTTTACTATTTACTATAGCTTTAACATCATGGTTTAAATACTTTCATATGCAGATAAACTTAGTCTAAGGTTTGCACACCGCCGCCATTCACAAATATGGTTTGACCACTGACCCACTCAGATAGTGGTGCGGCAAAGTACAGCATAGCACCAGCGATATCATCGGCTTCACCCAAACGTTGAATCGGCGTATGTTCTAGCATTTTCTTTTCGATTTCTGGTGTTAGTACAGTTTTTAACGCATCAGTACGCGTGGCACCAGGGCCAACCGCATTGACGCGTACCTCAGGGCCAAAATCATGTGCCAAGTTCGCCACCATATGATTGACAGCCGCTTTTGATCCTGCATAACCACTCATGTTCGGGCTTTTATTGATACTCGACATCGAAGTGGTAAATACAATCGAACCATAACCCGACGCTTTCATGTGTGGCACGCATAATTGAGACAAGCGCCAGCCACTAAAAACATTCAATTCAAAATCACGGCGAATATCATCGACCGATGCTGTGGCTGGGTTTTCACGACCGCCGCCACCGCCACCAGCATTATTGATTAAAATATTGACAGTGCCAAATTCAGCGACGACCTTATCTACCATAGCGACCAAATCTTCATCTTTTAAGATATTACATTCGACTGCCAAGCCTTTTACACCATACACTTCGACATCCTTGACCGCAGCCTTTGCATCTTCTAGTTTTAAATCAGCAATAGCGATATTTGCCCCAGCTTGTGCTAGACGTAGCGCCGTTGCTTTACCAATACCATTTGCACCGCCCGTCACAATTGCAGTTTTTCCTGACAGATCAAATAATTCATTAAATGCTCTATGTTTGAATTCTTGCATAATTATTCCTTAGTATTATCATGGTCTATAGATGGATTATTTGTTATTATATTCGTTTAAACGGTCTATATAATTATGCATGATTGAACTGAGCCTAATGTGTCAAATTGACCACCTTTTGTAACTTAGTTTCGGCGCTGCAACTTTTAGTAATCTATGTCGTTAATTCCGTCGATAGTAAATCGGAATGTCATCGAAATATTCTTAAGAAACAATGACAACCCTTAAAATCAGGACAAAAAAAAGCCTCACAATAAAGTGAGGCTTTGATGCTTTTTCAAGCCATATTTGGAGCGGGAAAAGAGATTCGAACTCTCGACCCCAACCTTGGCAAGGTTATGCTCTACCACTGAGCTATTCCCGCTGATTATCGAATTGTAGTGTTGTTAACAACAACTCCGTCTCGATAGGCTGGCTATTCTATCAGATATCCTAGTACTGTCAACCTCATTTTTAACGTTTATTTCCAATATTATGTCTTTAACTCGCTATTTATTGATGTAATTATCATAAATAATTGATTTAGCGATAATTATTTATTTTAAATAATATAAATTATTTTTCAGAATAATGTTAGAAATCTAAAGCTCTGTCCTTGTAGGTAGTATCTCATTGCCTATGAGACTATTTTTTGACTGAGATTTATGCCGCCTATCAAGTTTATAGACGTTAGTCGCGAAAAATAGATTTGTTGGTGTCAACGTCCCTCTCACTTACAATCCTACGTTGTATTGTTACTTTTCCTGCATTGGTTTTGCCTTAGTAACATTATTATACTTATGCCTAATGACAGTTCGGGTAAAATTTTACTGTTGAGGTCACGTAGCAAGCATAGGTAGAACATTAATAAAAAATTGCCTTACTTGCTGCTTTGACTCTTTATTCCACAAAAAATTTAATACGAGTCTTTTGAACGACAATTGTTTCAACGATAATCACTTTGTTATTAATAGCCGCTTTGTTATTAACCGCCACTTTGTTATTAACCGCCACTTTGTTCTATTTTACTTTTTATCATTTACAGCGAGGATGTTTATTATGAAAAAATTACTGACCAGCACCGTGATGGCCGCTTCATTGTCGGCACTAGCCCTGACAGGTTGTACCAGCACCACCAGTACTGGTGCCGTTGGCGTTGACCGTCAGCAGCTCTTACTGGTTTCTAGTGAGCAAGTTTTGCAGCTGTCTGCACAGAGTTATGCCAAAACGTTGCAAGAAGCAAAAGCGCGCGGCGTACTAGATACCAATAAGGCTCAGCTTAATCGCTTAAAGAACATCGCTAATCGCTTGGTCGGTCAGGTCGGCGTCTACCGTCCAGATGCGGCGAAATGGCAATGGGAAGTGCATACGATCAAATCTAATGAGCTGAATGCCTTTGTGGTACCGGGTGGTAAAATCATGTTTTACTCGGGTATCATTGACCGCCTGAATCTCACTGATGACGAGATTGCGGCTATTATGGGTCATGAGATGTCACATGCGCTGCGTGAGCACTCACGTGAACGTCTCTCACGCCAATATGCCACGCAGACTGGTATCGGCGTGGCTGCTAGCATATTTGGACTGTCACAAGGTCAAGCTGAGCTTGCCAACGTCGCTGGCGATTTGGGACTGAGCCGTCCGCATAGTCGCACACAAGAAGCTGAAGCCGATCAAATTGGTCTAGAGTTAATGGCACGTGCTGGCTATAATCCGCAAGCAGCGGTTACCTTATGGCAAAAAATGCAAAGCGCTAGCCAAGGTGAGCCACCGCAGTTCTTAAGCACTCACCCGACCAGCAGCAATCGTATTGCTCAATTGCAATCATTAATGCCTAAAGTGATGCCACTTTATCAAAAAGCGCGTCGCTAACGAGATTGTTAGATTTCATGCTTTGAGTAAATGGTTGTTACTTATAAAAGCAGAGTACAGGTTATCAATTGTGCTCTGCTTTTTTATGCTGATAGCTAACAGATGCCGCTACTTACCATGACTGGCTATTATTTATCGTCATTAAAGACAGTATGTTAAAAAGAATATTTTTCATTGCTATATTTTTTAGAAACAGGATAGCTCAAAAGTGTAATCGCTTACAGGCACACGCCACTTAATAGCAGGCTTTACCGCTAATAGCGTCTGCTATAATGGGCATTATTTGCAATTCACAAATTGCTAAGTATGATACCGCCAAGTACTATTAGGCAAAATATATGGAAAGATTATTATGAGTAAAACACCGACCGCTGATACGCTCAATGCTGAGCTACAAGCGTTGCAGCCGCAACATATAGAATTGTTGAATGAGTCAATGAATCATTCTGGTTATTTTGATGGTAAAGAAAGCCATTTTAAGCTTACGATTGTTAGTGATGCTTTTGAAGGCAAAAGATTGGTCGCACGGCATCAACTTGTATATGGACTGGCAAACTCCTTATTAACCTCGCAAGGTGGTCAAATCCATGCTTTAGCGATTCATGCTTATACCCCAATAGAATGGCAAGGTCAAAGCCCTGATAGTCCGTTATGTGCTGGACAAAACAAGGGCTAATAACGAACGATTGCGAAGATAGTGTTTTCCATACCATCATTATATGTAACCAGTAAGCGCTGAAACTGCACCTTTAAAGGAAATAATATCTCATGAAACATCTACACATGCTCATGGCTGTATTGCTCATTGCCCTGTTTTTATATCAGAGCTATTTGGTATTAAGCTCAAACAAGCAAGCGCCACGCGTGGTCAAAATCTCTTCGCACATTCTCTATGCCCTCATTATTGTGTCAGGGGCAGTCATGCTAATGCAGCTGATGAGTGCCAATGCACCCATACAATGGGTGTTTGCAAAAGTAATCTTACTGGTTGCGGCTATCAGTGCCAGTATCAAAGCGTTCAATAATAACGCCACATCTAGCCAAAGAAAGACCGGTATTCTTATTGCTGGAGCGGCATATCTGGGCATTGTGGTACTTGCCTTTGCTAAACCTGGCAACTTATTTTAATAAACATATCATATTTTGATTGCACAAATACTTATATTACTAGTATTGAAAATATTTAATAATTGCTATATTTTCAATATCTTAATCTCATTATTTTTGCTATCTTACATAAATCCAATCACCTTAACCTAGCCTAATGGAGCCACTATGAAAACTCTTACTGCAGCGACACTACTGGCGACAGCTGGCATTTTTGGTCTCTCAGGCTGTGCCTCGACGGGTAATGTCACGCCACAATATGTGCCGCCAAGCACGTATCAAAGTTACGATTGCCAAGCCCTTAGTCAAGAATATACCCGCGTCAATCGCTATGTCGACGCGGCGCGCAATGAGCAATCAACTTTATCCGCCTCAGGTGTCGGGGTTGGGGTTTCTGCAGGGCGTTGGGGTATTTCCCCTAATATTAGCTTTGGCGTTGGCAAAAGCAACAATACCAAGGCGCGCGATGCAAAATTATCACGGCTCTATGGCGAGCGTGATGCCATCATTCAATCCGCCCGCATTCAGCGTTGTAGCTTTGCCAATGGTGTTAAGATTTATGGCGAGTAATACGTGATAGATTATGTGTAATAGATTATATTTAATAAGTTAAGTTTGATAAGTAATATTTAACTGCTCAACTCTTTGATGACTTTAGATAGTATTTGTTATAAAAAAGCCAGCATGCAATAAGCATACTGGCTTTTTTATAATCATAATCCGTTAAAACTCAAGAATGTAAGCTTTGTACCCACTGAACAATTTGATCGCTAGGTAACGCACCTGACTGCCGTGCTATCTCTCTACCATTTTTAAAAGCCACCATGGTTGGCAAACTGCGAATATTATAAGGTGCCGCCGCTTGCTCATATTTATCGGTTTGTATTTTGGCAAACACTACTTGTGGCAACTGACTGGCTGCCGTCTTGAACTGCGGTGCCATCATCAGACACGGCTGACACCAACTCGCCCAAAAATCAACGATGGTCAAGACTTCATTTTTTTGAATGACTTTACGAACCGTTTGGGCGTTTAGTTCATGAGGACTCCCCGTTAATAACGGCTGACCACATTTGCCACAATTTGGCGCAGCACTAAGTTTGGCTGCTGGTATGCGGTTGGTTGCCTGACAATGTGGGCAGACCAGATGAGAGTTTTGCTCACTCATTATAAGACTCCTATACAAGTAGCATGGGTATTGGTCGATCAAAGTATCCAATACCCATGCTTGATTATGTATTTATGACAATAAATCTAGCGACTTTTTAACGCTTGCAGGTATTCACCCCAAGCATTTTATACAAAGGACAAAAGCGGAAGAGTCCCGTGAGTAAAGGCACTAAGCCAATCACGCCCCACCAGCTTTGAAAATACAAACCCAAGCCGATAATCACAACACCCGCGATGATACGTAGTAAACGCTCAGTACTGCCGATATTAATTTCCATGGTTCAATCCTTAAGTGTGAAGGCTTAATGGTAGAGGAGTAATATAGCCATGTGTTTACGGTAAAGACTAGCATTATGATGGCTTATACTCGTATTGTGCTTACGTAACGTGATGCATGTTTATAATGTTTGCTTATTCTGATGTCTGCTTATCCTGATATCTGTCTTATTGCCCAAGTACATTAATCGGTACTTTGAGATAACGGGTACCATTGTCTTCTGGCTCTGGGAAATGACCTGCATCGATGTTTACTTGTACCGATGGAATAATGAGACGCGGCATGTCAAGAGTGGCATCGCGGCGCTCACGCATTTGCACAAACTCTGCTTCATTGATGCCATCTTTGACATGGATATTGCCCAGTTTCTGTGCAGCGACAGTCGTGGTTGGACAGTGTTGACGACCCTTGCTTGGATAATCATGGCACAGATATATTATCGTATCTTCAGGGAGCGCAAGGAGCTTCTTGATTGAGTGGTACAGCGTCTTGGCATCCCCACCTGGAAAGTCACAGCGAGCCGTCCCGACATCAGGAGCAAATAAAGTATCACCAACAAAGACCACGGTCTTTTCATCATCAGTAGCAATATAGGCCATATCTGCCGGCGTATGACCCGGTACATACATGACCGTAATAGTAATATTGCCAAGCGCCAAGGTATCGCCCTCATCCGTTAGAATATCGAACTGGCTGGCATCGGTGCGAAAGCTGGTATCAAAGTTGAATATTTGCTTAAATATTTTTTGCACTTCGGTGATATGTTGACCGATTACCAACTGCCCGCCAAGTGTGTCTTTGACATGTATCGCGGCGGATATATGATCAGCATGCGCATGAGTCTCTATGATGTAAACCAGCTTCCAACCATGCTCGCGGACGAACTCTATCACCTCATCGACGCTAGTAGTACTCGTGCGCCCTGACTTAGCATCAAAATCCAATACAGGATCGATGATGGCACAGACTTGTTGTTGAACGTCCGCGAGTACGTGAGTATAAGTTTCTGTGTCGCTATGTAAGAATGAATGAACTTGCATGGCTACCTCTTGGCTTTTAGATGAATATTTTATTTTTTGATAAATTGTTCAGTATAATATGCACCGGCTTCAGCTTATCGTATTGACCGCCACATATTTATCAACGATGCATATCAATATAGCAACGATTTAACATTTTATCAATTTATATAATGTAAATAATGATAACTTGCTATCCGTGGCAATATCATTGATAATTAATCTTATCTTAGCTATTAATCCTAAATTTTTTATTATGTCTTATATAAGGAGCTTGCTCTGACTACTTCTACTTCAGCATTGAGCACCTCGACTACTAGCATTGATGATGCGTCATCTAGCGTAGCAGACTTTGCCCATAAAGACCTTGCTGAGCAAATGCAGCAAGCGTCCATGCAAGCCAGCCAATTGTTAAAGTCGCTTTCACATCCAGATCGCTTATTACTCTTATGTCAGTTGACTCAAGGAGAATATTGCGTCAGCGAGCTTGAAAGCTTAGTCGGTGTTGGTCAGCCAAGCTTGTCACAGCAGCTTGGTATTCTACGCAAAGATGCGCTGGTGACGACCCGCCGTGAAGGCAAGCAAATCTATTATAGTATTGCCAGCGACGATGCCTTGGCGGTGTTACATTTATTGTATGAACGCTTTTGTGCCAAAACTGACAGCTAGTTTGTTGGCTTGAGTTTTTAGCATCACTTGTTAGCGTCATTTTTCAGCATAACTTTATGAATTTAGCGCTTGGCTGTATTTAACCTTTTCTTTTCTTTTATTCAATTTTTTCTACTATAGTCGGTTCAATATAGTTTAGATACAAGGAAGGCAAGCGAAAGTACTACCAATAGTAGACTAAGCGAGCCTGACACCGTATCTGATTTATATAAGATTGACTATATATTGTGATGACATATTGCTATGCCTTCTATTGCCGCTCGTCTGATTCCTGCTTGGTTGCGTCAATACCAGCTGTCTGCCCTGCCAACTGACGTTGTTGCTGGGTTGGTGGTTGGGGTGCTCGTCATTCCGCAAAGCTTAGGTTATGCGGTATTGGCAGGATTACCACCCGTCTATGGACTCTACGCGGCCATCGTTCCCGTGCTGGTCTATGCATGGATAGGCTCGAGTAATGTGCAAGCAGTAGGGCCTGTCGCTATTACAGCGATTATGACAGCCAGTAGCCTACATCCTTATGCTACAGAGGGCTCTCAGCAGTATATATTGATGGCAAGTTTGCTGTCATTGATGGTTGGTACGATGTTATGGCTAGCAGGGCGGCTCAAACTGGGCTGGATTATGCAGTTTATCAGTCGCGGCGTTTCAGCAGGCTTTATCAGTGGTGCCGCCGTATTAATTTTTATCAGTCAGCTTAAATATCTGACCGCGATTCCTATTGCGGGAAATAACTTAATCGGTTATCTATCAAGCACGCAAATGTATGCACGCCAGCTACATCCGCTAACCTTAGTTATTGGCGTCATTGCTTTTGCACTGTTGGTGGCCAGTCGCTACGGTAGCAAATGGCTATGGAAGTCTTGGTTATCAGCGTCTTATGCCAAATGGGCTGAGCGACTATTTCCGCTTATTTTGCTCGGTATTGCGATTGTTTTGAGCATTAGCTTACACTGGACCACGAACGGCGTGGCCACGATTGGGAATATTCCACAAGGCTTACCAACCTTTACTCTGCCCTATGTACCAGACTTCGATGAAGCGCTGAATTTATTACCTAGCGCAGGTTTAATGGCATTGATTATCTTTGTCTCTAGCAGCTCCGTCGCCAGCAACTATGCACGCCTGCGCGGTGAGGCTTTTAACGCCAATAGGGAGCTGACTGGACTGGGGCTTGCCAATATGGCAGGTGGCTTTTTTCAAGGCTTTACCGTCGCTGGCGGCTTTTCGCGCACCGCTATCAATGCCGACTCAGGGGCCAAAACACCAGTTGCAAGTTTAGTAACTGTGCTGGTCATGATTGCTGCTTTAATCGCTTTTGGCAATGTACTCGCACCACTGCCCTACGCTTTATTGGGTGCAACCATCATGGCATCGATCATCGGTCTCATTGATATGGCAACCTTGAAGTCGGCATGGCAACGCGACCGCCTAGATGCGGCCAGCTTTTTGGCGGCATTCATCGGCGTATTGATATTTGGATTAAATACTGGCTTGGTGATTGGTTTGATGGTGTCGTTTGCTAGCCTCATTTGGCAATCGAGTAAACCGCACGTCGCTGTGGTTGGGCAGCTAGCTGGCACAGGGCATTTTCGCAATATAAACCGTCACGATGTGGTGACCTTTAGCAATTTATTGATGCTGCGTATCGATGAGAGCTTATTTTTTGGCAATAGTGAATCCGTCCATCGTAGGGTCATACAAGCCACTCAGCAATATCCAGAAGCGCATGAGGTCATACTCATCATGTCAGCGGTCAATCACATTGACTTGACCGGACAAGAGATGCTGATCAGTCTTAATCAAGAGCTGTTGAACCAAAATAAACATTTAAACTTTAGCTTTATTAAAGGGCCAGTAATGGACATCATCGAGCATACTCCGGTCATTACCACCCTCTCAGGTCAAGTTTATTTAAGCACGATGGATGCGGTAAATGCGCTAAAAGATATCTAATCGGTCTGTGAGACATATGTTGCTCAATCAAGCATAATTATTATTATGCTGTGACAAAATATAGATATGATAAAAGCTGTGTTATGCTAAATTGGTATAAGCCCCTAAAAAATACAGCCTTTAGAAGAGATACCTAAAGTACAGCCTTTATAAAATGGCGCTTAGCTACAATACGATACCTCCAAACGTCTTTTAATATACGCGACCGAAGCTACTTATGACCGATAATTTAACCATTTATAAGCAAATTTATCCAAGCCAATGCACCAAGATTGCTGAGCTTGGCTACCGCTCCGTGCTCAATATTCGTCCTGATGCCGAGACAGAAACGCAGCCCAATAGCGGCGACTTTACCAGTGCGACGGCAAAAGCCAACCTTACTTATCATCATTTACCGTTTGATGATGAGCGCTTGAGCATGGCGACTGTCGAGCAGTTTGCGGCGTTTTATCGCTCGATGCCTAAACCAATATTGATGTTTTGCGGGACAGGTGCACGTGCTAAATTGTTGTATCAAAGCGCATTGATGCAAGGTTTGTTATAACCATGACTATAAAAAATCGATAATGCTTACATACGGTCTCTTTAGAAAGTTGCCTATTAAGATTAGTCTAAGATTCTGTATCTTACGCCACACACTTTATTTAGTATAAAAAATAAAAAGGAGCTCTTATGAGCCATCAAATTAGTATTACCGGACAAATCACCCCTGATCAAGTACCTATGATTGCTGAAAATGGTTTTAAAACCATTATTAACAACCGTCCAGACGGTGAGGAGCCGAACCAACCGACCAGCGCTGAGATTGAAGCTGCTGCTAAAAAAGCAGGGCTTGCTTATAAAGAAGTGTCTTTCGCTGGTAGTGAGCTTAATCAAAACCATGTCGAAGAATTTGCTGATTTCTTTAATCAAGCTGAACAGCCAATGCTGATCTTTTGCCGTACTGGCAACCGCTCAACAGGTATTTATGAAGCGGCAAAGCGTATGGATTTATTAGACGATTGATAGTGATTTAAATATAATCGCTACTGCTGAAAAAACGCCCTTCCAAATTTTGGATGGGCATTTTTTATTGAAATTACTGAACTATAGACTGGTTAATTTTTAATATTGAGCACATAATAAAATACTACTTATACAGCTCAATAGGATTTTATGATGCAAAAACCGCTACTCATCATCGGCAATAAAAACTATTCGTCATGGTCATTACGAGCTTGGCTATTGCTCAAAGCCTTCAATATTGATTTTGATGAGCAACTGATTGAGCTGTTTCATCCATCCGCAAGACCCATCCTCAATGAGCATGCGCCAACAGGCAAAGTGCCAGTTTTGGTCTATGGTGAAGGTGATGAAAAAGTCACGGTATGGGATACTTTAGCGATTGCCATTCATGCCAATGATTATTTGACAGAATTAGATCTTTGGACAGGATTGAAGAAGTCTGACGCTGAGACCAATACCAGCAACAGAATAAATAGCGCTTATTGCCAAAGCATCATCGCTGAGATGCACTCAGGGTTCATGGGCATTCGTAGTGAGATGCCGATGAACATTCGAGCTAAAGCAAAAATACAACCTAGCAATGCCTGCTTAAATGATATCGCGCGTATAGAAACAATATTCGAAGATTGCCTGAAAGAGCGCTCAAAAGACGGCTACTTGTTTGGTTCATTTACGGCTGCTGATGCTTTTTTCGCACCAGTTATTCTACGCTTGCAAACGTATGCCGATGCCTCTGACATAGCATTGAAATCAACGACCAAACAATATTGTGAAACGATGTTAAACAATCCTCATCTACAGGCTTGGCGAGAGGCAGCACTTGAAGAAACTCGCGTAATTAAAGAAGATGAAGCAGGTGAGATACTGTCGGTGGTTGGGGTGTTGGCTGACCAAAAGTGAATCATTGAAAACGAGCTTAATAATTATCTTTTAAAGGATATTCATTAGGCTCTATATAGCCTTTGTTTTTTTGATAATTAATACGATAAGTAGCGTTATGATATTTCTTGCCTTTCACAAATCCATTGAGTGTTATTTCTAAAGGATAAAACCCATTAACGGTTTTATGACTATCGATAGTAAAGGTAGTTTTGGTATTATCGCACTCTGACATATCGTCTTCGCATTTCCCCGCATTTTCGTTATTAAAATTAATACCTATCCAACTCTGTGTAATACCGCTGCCACTAGGTGTCAATATGACAAGACTATCACTGTAATAACCTTGATGCGTATCACCATGCTCATTTATAAAGCCCCACGTATTTGTCGCAAACTGTTCTAAATCCCAACCACTTAAACCAAGACCATTACTGCCTGCATTCATATAAGGATTGGCCGACTCAACTTGCCAGCCTTCACCTTTAGGCTTTAAAACAAACATACCGACTAAACCACTGTCAAAGCGAGTGTCGGTATACTCCAACGCTTCACCATCCTCGTTAAAACTAGCGTTACCTTTCATCACTATATATAAACGTTTACCTTTATCCGTCTCTATGACCTTTTGCCTATCAATATCGATGCAATAGCCCGTCATATAAGGCTCTCTAGTTAAACCATTGACGGAACCAGAAGGAGCAATCGCGCCATGACACCCTAATGCTTCATTATAAAGCGGATAGTACGGCTTGAGGATATCCATCACACTATCAGCAGCAGAGGCTGTACCGCATATTAATGTGACTGTAATAAGGAACGCTACTTTTCTTAAGCTGAGTAATCCTAAATTAGATTTGAACATCTTAAATACTTCCTTTGAAGCTCTCAAAATTTTTATCGTTCATTTTTATGAAACACGAATATAGTTATGAATATGAATCAAAAGCTTACATCTTTCATTGGATAATCATTAGGTACTTGATACCCTAATCGGGGTTGATACTTAATAAGATAGACTTGATTTTTATATACCTTATCATCTTCAAAACCGTTTAGCGTAATCTCTAACGGATAAAAACCATTAATTATCGTCTTCTTATCAACGCCTAGCTTAGCCTTTAAAAGTGTACAAGTACTGGCATCAGGATTGCTACAACCTCCTGCTGACCCAGATCCTCCATTAGAATGTTCATACTTGGCTTCTACCCAGCTTCTTCTAATATTACTCTTGTCTGGTGTAAGTAAAATAAAAGCCGAGCCTGAATGAACCCAATGCGAATCACTATGAATATTAATAAATCCCCATTTATCAGGGGCAACTTGTATCAGCTTCCAGTCTTTTAGACCTTTACCAGAAGCACCTGCATTCATCGCTGGATTGGCAGATTCTACTTCCCAGCCTGAACCTTGTGGCTTTAGAACAAACATGCCTACTAGACCAGAAAAGACGTGTGCTCCATACGCTTCGCTACCATCTTCATTAAAACCGATGTCGCCAATGACCGATATATATAACCTTGTACCCTGCTTGGCTTGTACCTTTAATTGTCTATCAATTTTAATACAGTAACCGTTTTGATAAAGTATGCCTTCGCCATCTGATGAACCGTTATTAGCCATAATACCTCGACACTGCTTTGTCTCATTATAGATGGGATAGTATTCATTCAGAATCTCATTGACGGTTTGCCCTGCATAAGCATTGGTTACACTGAATAGTACAAATATAAAAGCTAGGCATTTAGCCCAATAATTATTTTTGCGAATTGCATATTTATTTTTCACTATTAAGGTTCTCGTAAAATATTAACGAACATAAGTTAATTTATAATTTTTTACAAGTAGTATATCAGCACCCATAAAAAAACCACCTCAAAAGAGGTGGCTTGTTAGACTAAATTTAGCGTGAAATAACTTACTGCATAACCAAGTACTCGAACGCTGACAGTGCAGCTTTTGAACCCTCGCCCATCGCAATATTAATCTGCTTAAATGGCACAGTCGTGACGTCACCACAAGCAAAGATACCTTTGCGATCAGTACGGCAGCGCTCATCAATCTCAATCTCACCAAAACGGTTCAAATCAACAAAGCCTTTAACAAACGCAGAGTTCGGTACTAGACCAATCTGTACAAACACCCCTGCCAAGTCACGCTCATGAGTATCACCTGTGCTGCGATCTTGATAAACGATCGAAGTCACTTTACCATCAGTCGCTTTAATTTCTTGCGTCGCTGCGCCAGTGATAAATTCGATATTGGCTTTTTCTTTGGCTTTGTTAATCAATACCTGATCCGCTTTTAAATCATCCGCGAACTCAAGCACAGTCACATGCTTCACGATACCAGCAAGATCTAATGCCGCTTCGATACCAGAGTTACCACCACCAACGACAGCAATGTCTTTACCCTTAAAGAATGGGCCGTCACAGTGCGCACAGAAAGCCACGCCTTTACCGATGTTCTCTTCTTCACCCGGAACACCAAGCTTACGCCACTGAGCACCCGTCGCTAAGATAATACTGCGTGTCTCAAACGTCTCACCCGTGTTTAGATGAATGCGATAGTTTTCATCTTCTGTCTCACTGATTTCTTTGACGCTGACATGCTCTTTTAAAGTAATATCGTATTCGCGTAAATGTTTTTCAAAGTTCGCTGATAGCTCAGTACCCGTGGTTAAAGGCACAGAAATCAAGTTTTCGATATCCTGCGTGTCTTTCACCTGTCCGCCGATACGATCAGCAACCATCGTCACTTTTAAGCCTTTACGAGCGGTATAAATCGCAGCGGCAACGCCAGCTGGACCTGCACCAATAATCGTCACATCTTGCTGCTCTAACTGCTCAGCATCGTCATCAGCTTCTGCTAACAAGTCAGGAAATTGCTCTTGCAACTTTCCAATCAATTTTGCCGTGTCGATGAGACCATTGGCAAACGGCTTACCATTTAAGAATACCGCTGGTACACCTTGGATGTTATTAGCATCAACCTGCTCTTGGAATAGAGCACCATCAATCATCTCGTTGCTAATACCATCGTTCAATAGTGCAAACTGGTTGAGCGCTTGCACCACTTCTGGGCAACTGTGGCAAGATAGCGACACGTAAGTTTGAAACTGTAGTGGCTTATTAAAACGCTTAATCAGCTTTTGAATACTTTCATCCAATTTTAGCGTATGACCACCGGCTTGCAAAATAGCCAAAATCAGCGAGGTAAATTCATGACCACCGGGGATACCACTAAAGACGATACCCGTATCAGTCAATGCACCATCGACATGACTGACCACTTTAAAGCTAATTGGACTTGGTAAGCTGTCATCAGTTGCTGTTGCATCAAAATTGATTTTATCTGTGGTGCCAGCGATTTTAGTCAAAAAATCAATCAATTCAGCACGCTTACTATGTTCGCCACTACCCAATACAAAGGTAATTGGACGAGTCATTTTTTCGCTGTAACCTTTGATGGCATCTAATAAACTTTTATCTATCATGTTTGTTCCTCATCATTACTGGATATGTAACGTCAACTGTCATGTTGCTCGTTCAAATATAGACTATTTGGTATTAATAATTTTATCTAAAATATTATAGGCCATGAGTTTATGCCCTTTGATGTCTCTATTATCATAGGTTCTGAGGGTTTCGGCAAGCTGAGAAACTCAAACCTTATGTTTTATAAAACCAATCATTAGTTATTATTTATAATTAAATTTCAATACACATCTAGATTATTCTCATGGTAACAAGGCTGTTTTTTCGCTACAATCAAATGAGGCTAATAGGAAAAACTCTTATTTCCCTCGTTGCAGATTGTCTTTTATGCAAGTTTATCAAAGAAGCTTTCTGCTACTATTAGGTCTTATCCATATTGAGCTAAATAGTGTTTTGGCTTAATAAAATCAAGTCTCAAAATCATAGCAATTCATCAAAACAATCTTACGACCATGCGCGGATGCTTACTACAAGCTTGCGCTTCATAACAAGGATGACAACATGAGAAAGACTGATACATGGCAAGATAACAAAGACATTATTGCTGAGCTTAAGCTAAAAGACAGTCATTTTGCGACGATCTTTGATGAGCATACTCAGCTAGATCAGCAGATTAATCAGTTGGATAAAAACTTGGTGACACACACCAGTCGCGATGAAGAAATTGAACTGATGAAACGACGAAAACTGCATTTAAAAGATGAGATTTATAAGATAATTGATAAAAATAAACTACAATCTCATGCTTAGCGCTTCACTTATTATCACGACGCATGAATAAAAAAATTTATTGATAAATGACATAAAAAGACCCCATCAACTTATGCTGATGGGGTCTTCATTTATAATGCTGATTTAACTCAAAGTAAGATATACAGCACTACAAATATCTAAAGTATTGAGCCAGTTCGTTAAATCAAGAGTTAGATTTTACCAACAAGATCAAGACTTGGTTTTAGCGTTTCTTGACCAGCTTCCCAAGCTGCTGGGCAAACTTCGCCATCGTTTTCACGAACGTATTGTGCTGCTTTTACTTTACGTAGCATATCTTTTGCACTACGGCCGATACCGCCAGCATGGATTTCAGCAACTTGAATCAAGCCATCTGGATCTACTAAGAACGTACCACGTTCAGCTAGACCAGCTTCTTCGATCATAACGTTGAAGCCACGTGTGATTTTACCAGTAGGATCGCCGATCATTGGATACTGTACTTTGCCGATTGCGTCTGAAGAATCATGCCATGCTTTATGCGTGAAATGAGTGTCAGTTGATACTGAGTATACTTCTACGCCCAAACCTTTAAGTTCGTCGTAATGAGCCGCCATGTCTTCAAGTTCAGTTGGGCAAACAAAGGTAAAGTCAGCTGGGTAGAATAAAAAGATTGCCCAGTTGCCTTTTACATCTTCTGAAGTGATGGTTTTGAATTCACCATTAACGTACGCATCAGCTGAAAATTCTGGGATTTCTTGATTGATAATAGACGCCATGATTGGCTCCTTTATAGTTGATTGATAGTTAAGTTAATTGAAATTTCTTGGTATGATTGTTTCTATTAAGCCTTTACTGCTTTGGGCTACCTGACAAACTATACGCGAATTCTATCGTTAATCCAGTTAAAAGTTTTTAATGTGATGTTTTGTTTTATTAAACTTGTTAAACTATTCTCTCTACTTTTTATCATCAGTGCATTATGCATCAGCCACTATAGAGCATGCGTCAGTCACTATACAGCCGTTAGGTTACGTTAAGATGACATCGAGTTTGGATATCGAATTGGTACACCAAATGAATCAGCATAATATATCACGTTAAAAACCCATTAATAGAGAGGTTTTATGATTACTTTACGTCAACTTGAGTTTGCTTTAGCAGTGGCCAAGCACCGTCACTTCAAACGTGCAGCAGAAGACTGTAATATCTCGCAATCGGCACTGAGCTTGGGTATTGCCGAGTTAGAAAAGCAACTGGATACGCAGATTTTTGAGCGTAACAATAAGCAAGTATTGATTACCCCTATTGGTGAAGACATTTTAACGCGGGCGCAGCGAGTTTTTTCTGAAGTCAATGATTTGACCACACGCGCCCATAGCCATCAATCGCCGCTGGCGTATCCGATGACTGTCGGTATCATTCCAACGATTGCGCCTTATCTGCTGCCAAAAGTATTGCCTGCCCTGCGAGCCAATTATCCAGAATTTCGTATGACCATCGTTGAGCAACAAACGGAGCGTTTGCTAGAGCAAGTGCGTTACGGTCATATTGATACGGCTATTATTGCGCTGCCTTATGCAGTCGATGGTTTGCACAGCTTTGAGTTTTGGAGCGAGGATTTCTTTGCCGTATTCCCAAAAGATGATGTGCATGCCAAGCTTAAGACCATCAACGCTGATGAGCTGGCTACCGCCAACCTCATGCTGCTCGGCGAAGGGCATTGCTTGACCGATCAAACCCTGTCTGTCTGTCATTTTGACCGTGCACAGATGAAATCAAGCTTTTCAGATGCTAGCTTAAACACCCTGATTCAAATGGCACTTGCCAATATGGGAACGACATTGGTGCCAGAAATGGCGCTCGACCAGCTGCATCTGCAGAACCAAAATGCGGTAGCCGTACCATTAGCAGAAAAAGGGCCACACCGCCATATTGCTTTTGTCACCCGTCTAAATTATGCCCGTGTCGATGACGTCAACTTATTAGGTAAAGTGTTTAAGCAAGCATTTGAAGATGCTGCTAATAAAGAATAATCTGTTGGTTGTAAATTGCCAGCAGTTATCAAACGAAGGTTAACAATGGACGATTTGTCGCAACTAAATACTGAGCTTGGTACGATTTTTACGCAGCATTTATCTGCTATGTGTAACCATATCACGCTAGAGCAAGTGAGCATACTTTGGCAAGATATCGCCATGCGTTATAACGAGCCACAGCGTGCTTATCATAGCTTGCAGCATATTCAGCAGTTGTTTGGGCAGTTTGAGCAGGTTAAGGATAATTTGCATGAGCCGAATATCATTGCGTTAGCACTGTTGTATCATGATGTGATATATGAACCGACGCGCTCAGATAACGAGCTTAAAAGTGCAGAATATGCAGTAGAGTCATTAACTGGTTATTTAAATGCGGAGCAATGCCAACATATCTACGCGTTGATTATGATGACGGCTAGTCATCAAATTGACAAATGGTCAAACGAAACCAAAGAGAGAGAAGAATACAGCGATGCCGCTTATTTACTAGATATGGACTTAAGTATTTTAGGGTCATATTGGTCGGAGTATGAACAGTATGCTCACGCCGTACGCCAAGAGTATGCGCATGTCTCAGATGACGATTATCGCGTCGGACGCATGGCCGTATTAAAAGAATTACTGGCGCATCCAACGCTTTATCTGACAGATTATTACTATGAACGGTTAGAAAAACAGGCTAGAAAAAATATTGAGCACGAAATCACGCTTTTACACGCATCTTAATAAACAGCTCACTACCCTGCCGTGCAGGATGTGAATTATAGCTTGGCTCCATGATTTCAATATCAAAATGCTGCTCAAAACGCTGCTGATATTCAGCTTTTGTGCCGCCAAACGGTGGTTCTTCTCGTCCAAAGTCTTTATCAAAGAGCAAACCAATCAGCTTACTATTCGGTTTTAGTAACGCTGCCATCTGCTGCACATACTCGTCACGGCGTGATGGATTTATCGCACAAAAAAACGTCTGCTCAAGCACCCAATCAAACTGATACTGCTCAGGCGATAACTCAAAAAAGTCGGCACAGATTAAATGCTTAACTGGAAAGTCAGGATAACGCTCAGCAAATGCTGCAATCGGCGCTGGGGCAAAATCAACCAAGGTGACATTGGTAAATCCTTGCTCATGTAGGTAACCTACCTCGTATGCATTGCCCGCACCCGGCACCAGAATCGCTTGCTCTTTGGCAGATTCGGGCAGTTGGTCAATATAAGCTTTGAGCGGTGGCGATACCTGTCCCATATCCCAACCGATACTGTCTTGCTCATAACGCTGCTGCCAAAATTCCGCTTGATTGACGTTTTCCATATGACATCCCTGTAGACAAAATTATTATTTAAACGACACGATTTATATCGTTATGTCTTATCATATCAGGCTTATTAGAGCGTGTCTCATTTTAAAGATGGTGATAAAAATGAGGACATGCCTTACGATTATGGATATTATTTAGAGAAATCGTTTAATCTAATTTTCTAGTCTTCCCTGCCAGCATATTGTGCCAATGCTGATAATCTGGCATTGCGGTTGCGACCGTTTGCCAAAAGGCACGGCTATGATTGGCATGATGTAAATGACACAGCTCATGGACGATGACATATTCGGTGCACGCAATAGGATAAGCAGGCAGATACACAGACAACCAAATTCGCCGTGCGCGAGTATTGCAACTGCCCCAACGCGTATGCATTTTTTTTAGGCGTATCTCATTGGCTGTCGCACCGACAATCGGTTGCCACTTTGCAAATAATGCAGGTATCGCTTCAGAAAGATGTTGCCGATAATAGGCAAGTTTTTCATCATGGTTTAGGGTGAACGATTGCTCTACACCCCACAATGGCAAGGTACTATCAGCAGTTGAAGCTTGCGCTAAAGCAAGTTGTTGCCGTTTATACTGCTCTAATACTTGCGGATGGTTTGCTATCGCCCATGACACGCGCTTCATCACAGCCTGCGCAGCTTGGGCTGGGCTAATAAATAGTGGTACAGATACCAGTAATTGATGTGGCTTTAAGCGGAAATTGATATTTTTTACCCGCTTTTTGCTGATATGCAGTTCGATATCTGCTTGCGCCAAATACTGTATCGCTTTTTCTAATAAAATAGACTGATATGCTGGCGGCACATTCATGCTCATAGCGCTTGCAGATGATTATCAAAAGACATCATATGGCATTGACTGTCTTTAACGATAGCTTCATTTGTAGTGACGATGTCTGAGTTTGCTATAGATAAATCATTGACCGTTAATCTGGTCAATTGACCTTGCCCATCACTAACGATAAAACCTGATTGCTCATTATTATCTTCTGCTTTTTCAGTATTATTATTAAATAATACTGCTGTACCCGCACAATCTGGCAGGCTAACATCATCAATCAATGCACGAGTATTTAAGTCAAAAATCGCCGCACAGCCGCCAATTGGTGTGGTCACGCATAGTAGGTTACGTGCACTATCGACCGCTACACTGGCGATATACTGATGAAAGCGCTGCCATTGATCATTGGGCATAATGAGCGCTTTAAAATCAGTATCACCGCATTTATGGGTCAATACTAACGGTACATTAATATGCTTCTCACCTTGGAATTGAATGCCTATCATCACCGTTCCATCATCATGCATGGCTAAATGTCGCACGCTCATTTGATTGTGCTCAGGCATAATCTGCTCAAGTAAAGCGCCAGTATGACGATTAACGTAAACCAATGATGGACGCATACTGTCTAAATTTAGTTCTTCACGCGACGCTTGCTCGGTTTTGATACCGCCGTTAGCGATCACCAACGTCTCGCTATCAGGATGCATAATCAGCTCGTGCGGACCGATACCATGCGAGTTGTACTCTGCTATTTTTTTATAATTATCGTAAGCATCGTAGATACCGATTTTACCATCCAAACTTATGGTGTCATTCTCGGTCACATACAGCAATTCACCGTCTAGGCTATAACAAGCGTGTCCATAAAAATGACGGTTGTTTGCAGCGTTAATGGCGAATTTTACTTGTCCTGTCGCAGTATCAAGCACCCAGAATTTTTCGCTCGGACGGCGCCCCATCACCACGACGTCACGACTGCTATGATTCTTCATCGTACTATCTTGATCACTAAGCACAGGCTGAACGACAATATCATGGACACGTTCAGGCATGGTCGTTTGCCAAACGATTTGTCGATCAGCATCAATACCGACCACACCAAAATCATTGTCAGCACGCTGATCATCATTTGCTAAGGCGCTATTTTTTGGCATAGACGCCACGCCGCTAACCCAACAAATGGGTCGCGTCAATACGGTGGTGGTATGTGCCGCGCTAAAGTCAGCGACACTATGATGGTTGGTATTATTCTTATCATCTAGCGATAAATGATAAGCGTGTTGCCATGCAGTAGCGGCTTGCTGACAAGCGTAACTAAACCGTGCTAGCTGGGGTGTTGGTGTAGAGGTTAACGACTGCAACTGCGAACGTATGCCTACGACATAATCCTGCAAGCGGGCATCAGGCTGACGCTGCTTGCGATAACGATGATGAATACCGACAAGCGCTACGGTACCCATTATAGTAGAAAGCATCGTCAATGCTGATGTTGCCAGCAGCTCATTATTAGACTGCTTATCTTCTGGCTGCGGCTGTAATTTATTTGCTGTATTAGTATCGATAGAGTGCATTTTTTAATCGCCATCAGTACTGTTAAAGCCCACACGGATACCCAGCGCCGGAATCAATTGGCGCTTAATAAGACGTGTAATAGTTGTGAGGTGATCATACAGCTCTTGTTGAGTGGCTTTATCGGCAGTCCCTAAGTCTTCTGGCATTTGCGCTAATAGTGTAGTGGCATCAGCAAGCGCGGTCGATAAGTTATCCGCGACTTCATTTTCATTATTGCTGCCCAAAATAGCGGTCAAAACGGGATCCGTCAGTGCTTCATTCAATGTCGCCAATTTAGCATTGATAATGGCACGGCTTTGCTCTGCGGTAGCGGCTGGCAAATGACCTTTTGCCTTTCCTGTTAAGCCTAACGGTTGATCGATGGCATTAGACTTCATGGTCTCAACCAACGAGAGTAAAGAATTAAACCATTGATTCAATCCTTGATCGCTATCAGCCGTTTTATCAATGGCTAATAGATTAGTGGCATTTTGCTGCCAGTTTTTCTCAATATCTTTTAGGCGCGTGCTCAAAGCACTGCTTGCACTCATCACATAAGCACATTGAGCAGCATCTAGACTGTCATTGGCATATAACGCTTCTTCTAATCCTGGCACCCCTTGCACGATGGCACTCTCGTTAGCCAATTGCTCGGCGGTGAGCTTAGGATTGGCAGCGATTAGATCGGCAACGCCACTGTGTACCAGACCGCGCTCATCAGGATAGTAATTGATATATAAATTACTCATGCTGGCGGTCGCTGGACCAAAGTTAATCATCTCAGCGCCTGCCCATGCTTGTGCCAGCACTAGCCATTGATCGCGCAGTGCTTGCAGCTCATCACCGCTGACTGGTGCTTGCTGACAATGCTTTTGTGCCAAATCATGCAATAAATCACTCTGTTTTGCGGCATCCGCATAGGCTGGAATGACAATATCATTTGCCACATGGGTCAAATAGGTCTTTTCAGTCTCGGCACTAATATCGACAGCGGTAATTTTATCTCCACTACTATCTTTTTCTGCAGCGCTGGTAGATGCCGCACTGTCTTGCGCAACTTTTTGGCTATCTGCTTCTGGCGCTTTATTGTCATCAGCCGGTTTAACACAGCTGATCAGCAAGCCTGCGCTTAAGGCCGATAAGGCCATCGCTAAAGCATGGTTTATTTTCATAAATTTCTCAATATTATTATCAATAATGGTTTAAATTCTAATCTTTACAAGCTCTAGTCTCTAGTGTTTGATTGGGCGGATAACCTTATCAACACTTACTTTCTCAGTTATCACTCAGTCATTTAGCATAGATAAATGACCTTATCTCTATAATGACTGTAAGAACGCATTCAATTCAGAACGACCTTGTTTGTCGAGTTTGAGTACTTTTTGCTGTTGCTTTTGGGCTTCACCGCCGTGCCATAACACCGCTTCCATCAACGTACGGGCGCGACCATCATGCAAAAATGTTGCTTGTGGATCGACCGTTTGCGCCAGACCAATGCCCCATAAAGCAGGCGTACGCCATTCATAAGAATTGGCTAAAAACTCAACTTGGATATTTTTTGCGGGTAATTTTCCAGCAATCGTGCGATCGGCAAGATCATCACCCATGTCATGTAATAGCAAATCCGTATAAGGATAAATCACTTGTCCATGCTGCTCAAGATGGTCATCGTCGGTTTTTGGCAACTGATATCTTGGTGTATGGCAACTTTGGCAACCCATATCATAAAAGCGTTTTTTGCCCGCTAGCACTAGCGTATCGTCAGCATCACGCCGATGCGGTACTGCCAAATTTCGCGTATAAAACTCCACAAACTTAGCCACTTCATCATTGACTTCGACGGGCGACTTACCATTGCCTTGCTCATCAGCCCCAGTCGTCGCATTCATACAAGCCGTCTGTGTCGGCATACAGGATTCATGAGGACGGATATTTGAGGTCAAGCCCATGTCTTCATTAAAAGCACTTTGGTTTTGGGTGATAAGCTTGGTTTGCCCTGCTTTCCAGCCAAAGCGTCCAAGGGCATGCTTGCCAGTCTGTGGATCCATGACCCAATTGAACTTGCCACTGATATCGCCATTCGTACTGTTTTTATTATCAACCGCTTGTTTTTTAATCGCTTCATCCGGTATTTGCTCAAGTAATCCAAGCCCAATCATCGGTAAAGCCACTCGCGGCGACACCATCAAATCATCATCAAATGCACCATAACCCGGTTTGGTTAAATTAAAGGTGGGCGCCCGCAATGTTTCGATATGACCATCTGCAAAAGTAACGGGCTTGTCTGTCCACTGCACCGCAATTCTGGCTTCAGCAGGCACACCTTGGATGCCTCGATCTTGTAGCTGACCACCATACATAGGATGAACGACTTTTTCGATAAGTGAGTTTTGCAGTTGCTGACGCTGCTCATCGGTGGTCGCTGGCATCGCAAGGCGAATAAGCAAGCTATCGGCATCGTCATCACTAGTCATAGGCGCATGACCGCGACCGTCCTTGACATGGCACGACTGACAGGCAGCAACATTGAACAATGCGCCCAGACCATCGCGGCTGTCAGTGCTGGCAGGGGCAATCACCCACGGCTGCCGAAAGAACGCATTACCAATAAAAAAATGCCCTTTTCGTGATGCCGTCAAGTTTGATGAAGGTTTAGAGTAACTCTCAGCGCTGCTAATACTGATTCCTGTATCGCCACCTTGCTTGACCTCTTGCGGATCAAAGCTTGCCAATTGCTGCATTGGTACGCCAGCGAGCGTTTCGATGGTTTGGAGGCGTTCAGGTGTTAGCGTTGGGTTGTCACCATTATTAATGGCAGATTTTTCGTTTTCAGAAATATCATCAGACACACCGTCCGTTGGCTGACAAGCACTAAGGGATAGCACACATAGAATACCAAGCATTGGCTTTAACAGGGTGGTTTTGCTGACAAAAGACGCATAAAAAGAGGTAGGGGTTTTGGCTTTGAAGATATTTGTGGTGTTCATCATGGTGTTCATAAAGAGTACCTTAGTTCTAATCTAGAACCATTAAAATCGCATGCTATAAAGTGTTTCACTTCTAGTCGATAAGGTACAGCGATGTACTGACCTATCAGGCTATTTTAATATGGTAAAAAAAACACGCCGCCAACGGTAGTCGACAACGTGTGTATTATACCTAAATTACTTTTCCATGAAAATAATTCTCATTAGCTTATAACGACTTGTCAGGCATTATCGATTAATACTATGTCGATAATGCTATGTCAATCACTGCTATGCTTGCTGTTAAGCCAGTAGATTAATGAGCAATTAAAACTGCGAACCTGCGTCAGCATCTAAATTGTCAATACCGACCGCTTTTGCCGCATTTTCGATACCAGCAGTCAGCTCTTGTAAGCTAGTGATACTATTTTCAATCCAGCTACGACGGGTATTTTGCTCTTCAGCTGAAATACCTTGTTTACTTACTTGACCAGCGGTGGCAATCATTTGATCAACTTTGATACCTTCTTTTTCACCTTTTTCAACGATCACATTAAAGGCGGCTTCTACCTTAGCAAAGTCAGTCGCCAATTTATCAGCCGCTTCTTTGTTGTTAGTATCGACGAGGTAGTTTTTAACACCATAACCACCAACGCTCTTACCAGCGACTGTCTTATAGTTGCCGTTAAAGACATTTTGGATACCACGGGCATTGTTGGCATAGCTTAGATGGGTCAAATCACTGAAGCATTCGTGCTCATCTTCGGTAGAGCCCGTTACAAACGCAACCTGTATACGCTCAGAAGCAAGCTCACCCAATGCTAAGCTGCCCATTTGATACATGATTTGGCGTAGACCATTATCGTATTTGCGAGCCATCAGGTCGCTACGTAAGGTATTCTCACTCTCAGGCTGCCACTCAGCTTCCATTGCAGTCAAATCATCAACCAATAATTGAGTCGCGGCTTTTAAGAACGCGCCACGACGCTCACATATACCAGCATCTTCATTGACCGTCTCACCACTGGTACATTGACCCGCTTCAGTCACATAATCTGTCACTGGACGATTGCCTGCACCCTCGCCAACGCCGTTGTTATCTTGTCCCCACAGCATAAACTCAATCGCATGGTAGCCGGTCGTCACATTGGCTTCACTGCCACCAATCTCATTCATTTCTGCTAATAGCTCAGGAGTGATAGTACTGGTATCTTGTTTGATACTACCGACCGTAATGCTATCGCTATTGATAATATTGTCTTGGCTATTGTATTCACCTTCATAACCATCACTAACGTAATCAATCAGCGCCTCATCAAGTGGCCAAGCATTTACCTGTCCTTCCCAACCATCGATACTGCCGAGTGCTCGTTTATCATTGGCTGTCACAAAGCCTTCATCAAAACGGAAAATCTCAGTTTGCGAATACGGCTGGCGCGCTGCTTTATACGCCGCTTTTGCCGCATCAAGGTTTGCTTGGGTTGGTGTTGTCACATAGGTCTCTACTGCCGTTTGCAAGGCTTTAGCAGTATCTAGCGAATCTTTATAAGCCGCATGCGCCATGTTGGCATAGCTGATCATCAGTCTATCGGTATAAGCTTGATCAACCGCTGATAGTTTCGTCGTATCTACAGCGGTTGTGTCTTGCGCCGCTGTTTGCGTATCGGCGGTAGTGTCCGTGTCTTCCTTGGCTTGCTTGGTACAACCCGACACCATTAACAACCCTGCAAGCGCAGCAGCTAAAGTAGTTGGTAAAATCTTACGGCTCGTTACTGTGGTAATCGTCATACATATCCTCAAAAAGTATCGCAAAAGAAAATGGACTTTGAATAAAGAGCATTAGGGCATATCCTCATTTTAAATAATGCTGATAAAAATGAGATGAATGACAGTTAAAGGAGAAAAACAGCACCCATAATATCAAAATATCGACCAGAATTTGACACTATTAGACAAAGTTTAGCTATTTTTAGTCCATTTAGAAAAGCCTCAAATGAACTGAGAACCTACCCTAGTATCGCCACAATAACAAAGCTTTGTAAATTATAGTGTTATTGATAATCATTATCAATATTTAATTAATATTAATATAACCATTTAGCTAACGATTGTTTTATAAATAAAAACACCAAAAATATTTTAATATTGATTTAAAGATAACGGAATCCTGATGCCTAAAATTATTTTGAATTTGAAATCTAAATATCAGGCATAAAAAAAGGCCAGTTTATCACTGACCTTTTTCAACACTATAATGACAGCTAAACCATCGTATGAATTAACGTACGTTGTTTGGCGCATTGATGGTTAATTCAACACGGCGGTTTTGCTGACGACCATACTCGGTGCTGTTATCAGCAACTGGACGAGACTCACCATAAGCGACGACATTGATACGGCTAGAAGCTACACCGCGTGCGCTTAAATAGTTCGCTACTGCGTAAGCACGATCGCGTGATAGTTTCATGTTATAAGCATCAGAACCTTTGCTATCAGTATGACCAGCAACCGTTATCGTATTTTGGTTGTACTCATTTAGCGTTGATGCAAGCTTATCAAGCGTTGGTCTAAATGATGGGTTTAAAGAAGCATCATCAAATGAGAACGTGATGTTGCCTGGCATTACTAGGTCAATATTACCATTCGCATTTGGCGTAACGGTTACACCCGTACCAGCCATTTGCTGCTCAAGCTGCTTGGCTTGACGCTCCATGTAGTAACCAACACCAGCACCCAAAGCTGCGCCAATCGCGGCATCGCGACCTGTGTTATCACCACCTGTTGCTTTTGAAATTGCACCGCCGCCTAAAGCACCTGCCAATGTACCAATGGCAGTTTTGTTCAAGCGTTGTTGTCCAGTGTTTGGATCAGTAGCACAACCGCTAAGAGCTAGACCTGACGCTACTGCTGCAATCATTAATGTATTACGCATAATATTTCCTCTTAAGTTTAAAAAATTATAGACAAAGTGTGCTTTTTATAAATATTTTCTGTTAATTCCATCTACATGCTGAATATACACTCGTCATTATTATGGCAATTACAATCTAATCATGTGTAATATTTTGTCACACCTGTGTATGAGAAGTGCAGAATGATTTAATGAGACTTTCACAGTGATTGGATACGTTTGTGTTCTCACTGTTAACTATCCATTAGCGCAAGGTGTTATCACAAGTCACGTTTACACTCGTACACTCTGAACCGTTTCTGCTAAAATTGTGCAATAAAACTGGCAATGAATCATTTATATACTAATAAGACTGACCGAAAAGGATTTAGCATGCGATTGACATCCACTATTCGAAAAATACACGAACGCAACCCTAAATTAGGCAAAGCCGTTTCACTTGCGACAGCGACTGGGGTTATTGCAGCCAACAGCTTCGGTGGTAGTATTCCCTTATGGTTAATGGGTGTCGGCAAAGTCATCACTGGTGCTCCTATCGCAGACAAAGCGGTCATCAAAATCGCGACTTATTGGATCAGTAGTAATAGTGCCTTGATCGATGACATGTTGCCACGTAAAGATTGGCGCATCAGCTTACCCGATGACGTGCACATCAATGGCAAATATTTGCTGGTCAGCAACCATCAGTCTTGGGTCGATACCAGTATCGTGCAGTACATTAGTGAAAAACGCTTGCCATTGACACGGTTTTTTACCAAATTTGAACTGATTTACATTCCGATTGTGGGTCAAGCCTTTTACTTTTTAGACTTCCCAATGATGCGTCGACATTCTAAAGAAGCCGTCGCTAAAAACCCTGCTCTACAAGGCAAAGACATCGAAGAAGCCAAACGCGCCTGTGCCCTGTTAAAAGACAAACCTTTTACTTTGTTAAATTACTTAGAGGGCACGCGTTTCACCAAAGCCAAACATGCAAAGCAACAGTCTCCTTATACTCATTTATTGAAGCCACGGGCAGGCGGCCTATCTTTAGCCATTAACGCGCTAGGCGAAGACATCGATGGCATGCTAGATATGACCATCGTTTATCCTGATGGTGTGCCAAGTTATAGTGATTTGTGGAAAGGCAACATCAAGCGTTTGGGCGTCGATGTGCGTTATATTGAGATGCCTGATGCATTATTTAACGGTATTAAAAATGGTGGTTACGAAACTGATGACGCGGTAAAATCTCAAATGTTTGATTGGGTAGAGCAAATTTGGCAGCAAAAAGATCAGCGTATTACCGATATGTTGGCTGAGTTTGAAACAAACCCTAAAACTCCGAATGCTTAGAGACATCGTTAACAGAGCAACGGCATACAACAGTGAATTACTTTAAGTCGTTTTAAAACTATGATTGAGCGCTGTTGTTTAAAATGCTAACTGTAAATCCCAACTCGTAAATGATAATGCGTAATTATAATGAAAGATGGGTTGTTTTTTGGCTCTATTCATTGATAATGTGAATAGTCATGAGCCCATGACTTTTTGACCGTTAGTGACTTGATAGCCCTGTACTATTTGAGCCGCTTATTTTTCGTGTTATTTATTATTTATAAGGTTTGACTGTGCCCGCTTCCTCTTCTACTAGCCTGCCTCTAGACTCAGCGCCTGTATCCAATCAGCCGCCTGATAATACGCTGCCACCGCCAAACCGACCCACGCCAAATCGCTTAAAACTCACTTACGATATCGTGATGATTATTGCCATCAGTATCGATCTATTATTGATTAGTATTGATGCTATCTTGATGAGTAGCTTTAGTAGCAATGCCGCAGGATGGCTCAGTATTAGCGATGCTCTCAATTGGTATCAAAATACCTTACATGAGCCTTTGCGTACCGCTGGTGGATTTTTTACCCTATTTTTGATTTTTGAGCTACTGCTACGTTGGGCGATTGCGATTAAACAAAACGTCTACTATCGCTGGTTCTTTTTTCCTTTTGTACATTGGTATGAAGTATTGGGGTGCTTTCCGCAGCTGCGTGCCTTACGTTTATTCCGAGCGGTCATCATTGGGCGACGCTTATACCAGCTTGGTTACCAAGTGCTGCCGCAGCCATGGATCAATCGGATTAGGTTCTATATCGACTTATTACTAGAAGAGCTGTCCGACCGCGTTATATTGACGACTATCCAAAACTTTCGGCAGCAACTGACCGATCCTAAAACGCATAAATCTTTCATTGAATCAACGATAACTCGTAATCGTAACGAGATTGAGGCAGCAGTGCTGTCGATACTGCGCACAGAGCTAGCACCAAAACTGCAGGAGTTGACGGCAGCATCAGGTGGCGGCAGTATATTAGCCAGCGAGATGGGCAATGCTATTGAAGAGGGTTTGGCCAATACGCCTGAGCTGCGTCGCTACCTACGCATGATACCGATTGCCGGTAGCTTGATTGAATCACAGCTGCAACACATCGGTCACAATATAGGCGAAAACGTCGTTTACGCACTCAATAAACGCCTTCTAGACCCCGAACGCCTCGATTCATTGATGGTAGCGATTGCCAACGGCATTGCCAGTATCGATACGGATAATACTGCGTTAGATACCTTGATTTCGAGTATCATTAATGACAGTTTGACAGAATTTGAAGCGCAGGTAAAAGTGCAGCAGTGGAAGCATCAAGAGATGCTTCATCTATAATCCATACTGCTAATAGCACGCCCTGCCTACAAAACATTAGGCTTAGCAAGCAAATGAATGGTATGACTCGATAATAAAAACAACACCGTGAATACAGCGACAGAATTATCTCTTGAGGATTTATATATGACAGTTTCAGATAACGACAGCCAAGGCTCGATCGCCGCGCCAGCATTACCAGCATTGGCATTTTATGGCAAAATGCTGACTTTTTCACGTTTGCAATTTAGCACAGATGATTTAAGCGAGATAGACGCCCAGCTTGCCGCAACGCTTAGTAATAAATCTAGCAATATCCCCATCCTTATCGATAGCGAGGTTGAACAAGATCTCTCAGCATTGGTAGAGCTTTTATGGTCGTGGGGCTTACAGCCTATTGGCGTCGTGACTGGCACACTAGATGCGCAAGCCCGTGAACAGCGATTGGCCATCTTCCCTGCTGATGGCAAACGTATTGAGCGTATTTTACCTAGCAAGAAAGCTGCACCTCAAGTAAGTAAAGCTCCCGATCATAAACATACAGAATCAGCCAGCACCAATTCAGACAGTAACAATGATACTGCAGTCATCAGCGAGTCAAACACAGAAACAACCATAGCAAACGCCACAGCAGAGACACTGATGAGCGTTGAGCATATTACCAGCCTAATTTACGATCAAATGCTACGCTCAGGACAAAGCCTGAATCACGTGGGCGGTGATTTGATTTTGACCAATAGTGTCAATAGCGGAGCGGAAGCGATTACCGATAATAGCTTGCACGTTTACGGTCGTGCCCAAGGACGCTTGGTTGCTGGCGCTACCGGTGACAAAGATGCTCGTATTTTTTGTCAAGTTTTTAACCCTTCTTTGGTGTCAGTGGCGGGAACTTATTGCTTACGAGACAACTTACCTGAGCACGTGATTGACAAATCTGTACAAGTAAGATTTGTAGAAGGTGAAGGCTTAGTATTTACGGTAATGGATGACGCTTAAATCTTTTGCCGTTAAGAACGATAAATGCGTCCGTGATTTTTATAAATGTAGACAGGCTAAGCCGATTTTCATCATACATGACGCTTATTAAAAAACGTTTATTAGAAAATCTCAATAGTAGACGTTTAGACAGCGCATTTAATATTATAGTAAGTTTATTTAACAAAACTGTTCTATGATGAATCGCTAGCTCTGCCACTATCTACACTACTCGTCAGCGTCTATTTTATTATTCACAATAGGCAATATTGACCAGAAAATTCTAGGTAGCACCGCTTTGTGATCCATATATAAGCTGTTTTTCTGCTTTACTATGGACGTGCTATAAATTTTTGTTTATTTATGCTAGGCTACCTTCGCAGGTAGTGTATATATAGCATGTGAATAATGTGCAATTGCGCTATTTTTTTATATAAAAGATATCCCATTGATTCATAGGAGTGTGCCATTGTGGCGAAGATAGTTGTAATCACTTCAGGTAAAGGCGGTGTGGGCAAAACCACGACAAGTGCCTCTTTTGCCGCAGGTTTAGCATTGCGTGGCTATAAGACAGTCGTTATCGATTTTGATGTGGGTCTACGTAATCTAGACTTAATCATGGGTTGTGAAAACCGAATTGTTTATGATTTTGTTGATGTCATCACTGGTAGCGCACGCTTGTCGCAAGCACTGGTCAAAGACAAACAGCTTGAAAACTTGTATATCCTACCCGCCAGTCAAACGCGTGATAAAGACGCCCTGACAGACGAAGGGGTGGCAGAGGTCATGTCTGAGCTGTCTAAACAGTTCGACTATATTATCTGTGATTCACCAGCTGGTATTGAGCGCGGTGCACAACTCGCCATGTATCATGCTGATGAAGCGATCATCGTCACTAACCCTGAGATTTCTTCAGTGCGTGACTCAGACCGTATTATCGGTATCTTGCAAAGCCAGACCAAAAAGGTTGAAGAAAACCAAGGCTCTGTACGTGAGCATTTGATTATTACTCGTTATAATGCTGAGCGCGCAGCCGCCAACGAGATGATGGACATTGATACCATCTCAAATGATATCCTAAAAGTTCCGTTACTTGGGGTCGTCCCTGAAAGTCACTCAGTGCTTGAAGCATCTAACCATGGTGAGCCAGTTATTCATTATACCGATTCAGTTGCTGGTCAATGTTATGATGACATCGTCGCCCGCTTCTTAGGTGAAGAACGCCCACTACGTCATATTGACGTGAAGAAAAAGAGTCTATTACAGCGCTGGTTTGGAGGTCAATGATGACGAAGAAAAAAGGATTTTGGAGTAGCCTATTTGGTACTGACGACAGTGGTAGCGCAGGTAGCGCTAATATGGCTACTGAGCGTCTTAAGGTTATCGTTGCGAGCGAAAATCGCTTAAACAACCGCTTAACAGCTGATCGTATCGAAAAAATGAAACGTGAGATTTTAGAAGTGGTCAACAAATACGTCAATGGCGTACAGATTGATGATGTGAATATCAATCATCGTTCTGAGGACAGCCTAGACGTATTAGAGATGAATATCAGTCTACCTGAACACAAAAAATAAGCGCTGTCTTAGAAAAACAAAAAAGCCCTAAGTATCATGACTTAGGGCTTTTTTATATTGCATGAAATAGTAGGTTTACCTATAGCAGCCTACGATTATTTTGATACCATTATTTTATACGCGCTATCAAATTGTCTTTTTTGACAAACTGATGATATAGAGCAGCTCCGATATGAATAAGTGTGAAGGCAATAATGGTCGGCCAAATAATATCAGTATGCAGGTCATTATAAAAGCGTGCCAACCCTCTATCTGGTGTGACAAATACAGGGATTTGAAACAAGCCAAAAATATCGACGGGGCGTCCACCATAAACGGACATCAGCAAACCAGCTATTGGCATTGCAATTAATAAGGCATATAAGCCAAAATGCGACAGTTTAGAGGCTAATAACTGCCACTTTGGCATCGGTACAGGTGGCGGCGCCTTAATAAATACACGATTAAGCACCCGTGCTATCATCCAACATAACAAACTAATACCAAACGCTTTATGCAACCCAATATAAAGATTGTTATCCAGATTATCGTACAACAGAATCATTATCCACGTAACCAACAGTAAAACTGCACTGATCCAGTGAAATATCCGGCTGCTGACTGGCCACTTTGACACATTTGAATTGCTACTATTCATGAGCTGTCCTATTACCCTCATCACTAATTACCTATCATCAATGTTATAGACAAAACAACCACTCATTCAACGATTAGCAATCATCAAAGTAATTGGATAACCCTATTTCTCTGATAGTGAAAAATAACCCTGATATAAGCGAGATGCTAACTGTCTAAATCGACCAACTGATGCGCAATTTTGTCTAAATCGGGCACCAAATAAGCCTTATCATCAATCATAACCGTTTGGAAAAGATAGGATAGCATAACGTTTTCATCAAAAGGTAGGGCTGTTTTGTCGCTGTCTATATTATCGGCATGCTTAGAGCTGTTAAATTGCTCAGGAACGTCAATATCTTTGACCTCAGAAATACGCACTTGTCGCTGGTGCAGCTCGCCTGCCGTTTGTAAAGCTAAACGATGATCGGTAGTATTGCCCTCTAATACAATCATGGTATCTGGCATTTGATCCTGTGGTAGCAGATGACATACTACTACCTTTTGCTGCTGCCATTCATAGGTTGCCGTGCGCTCATTATAATCATCCACACTCAAAATCAGGCTGCTTGGAATAAGCCAGTCAGGTTGGTCAAATGCTGGCACAATAGTGACATCAAGCATACCGTTATTTGTGGTCAGTAAACTCACTGCCTCAAACGAATGTTTCAAAATTTGTTTCATACATCGCTCACAATCAGTTAATGCAAAGAGGCTACTACTAATCTTTCATCAATATAATCTGTTAGTTTTTGTGCTAAATCGGCTGGACTGCCAATAAAACCACAATACCCTGAATCAATAATCGCCTGAGGTTGACTTGGGCAAGCGCTTAAGCTGGGATCTTGTACCCACAATTGACTGTTATTCTCTTGAATGAGATCCAGATACTGCGAACCATCATTACCCATGCCGGAAAATATAATATTGATAAGCTCGCTACCATAAACGTCGCTGGTGTTTTTGAGAATCTGACCAATCGCGGGCTTATACTCACCCTCCCAAGCTTGCTCTAGCAATATGACTCGACCGGTAGAGTCACAAACAATTTGCTTATCAATAGGAGCTATAAGACACTGGCCTGCTCTTAAACGCTGCGAAGAAGTAATCACCTGACAATGCCAGTCATTATGGCGATTCAGGATGCGTGGCAGTGTGCCAATCATCGTTTTATTAAAATGGTGCGCCAGCAAAATACACACCGGTAGCGTCGCCGACAAGTTATCCAAAAATTCTTTTATAGCACTCGGCCCGCCCATAGAAGCACCCAAAAATACTACGTAGCGCCAGTCTGCATCAGCATTATCAGGTTTGTGCACGGGTGCATCCATTAAAACGGGTAATGCCAGCATATGTGCCAGCTTACGCTTTAATTTGCGCTGCCATTTGGCATATTGCGGCGCTTCATTTAGATAAGGTGCTTGACTAAAACCCACCAACACCGCAGCAGGTTTAGACGCCGTGGTCGCGGCTACCACATTGTCGTCGTAATCACTATCTATTAGCCAGATGTCAATCGAGGTATCAGAGCGCCCCTGTTTTTCTTGCAGTTGCGCCCGTGACATACAGCCAACAAGGCTAAAACCACAACTGCGTACAGTATCTGAAAAGGCCATACGCTGATGATGGTCTTCTGCCACTACCATCACCTTAATATCATCCTTGTTTTTTCCTCTTAGCGCCAAAACACGTGCATTATCCGTCATAAGTTACGCTAACCTTTTGACCAAGTATGTGCTGGATTTTATTAAGTAGCTCTTGTTCTTGGAATGGCTTACCCATGTAATCATTCACACCAATCTCCAGTGCACGCTCACGATGCTTTTCACCTGTACGTGATGTGATCATGATGATTGGGATATGTTGTAAGCGCTTACTGTGTCTCACTTGAGTAGCCACCTCGAAACCATCCATGCGTGGCATCTCAATGTCGAGCAATATCATGTCTGGTATCATGTCTTGTAATATCTCAATCGCATCGATACCATCTTTTGCCACCGCCACAGTAAACCCTTGGCGTTCTAAGAAACGTGACGTCACTTTACGTACGGTAACAGAGTCATCAACCACTAAAATAGTAGACTTAAACTCTAAACGACTCCGTTTAGAATCAGCAGATTGTGAGATATTTTTGACCAACTGCGCATTACGCATCAAAGCAATCAGGTCTAAAATAAGCATTACTGAACCATCGCCCATGATAGTCGCTGCTGAAATACCTGGTAGATTCGATAACTGTTGTCCTAGAGGTTTGACCACGACTTCAATACGTGACCCTGCAATCTGATCAACCTGCAATGCAATATTTTGACCGCTACGATTCTTGATGATAATAAGTGGCAAACTGGTATTGGTATTAACTACCAGCTCATTCAGTTCGTTGCCTGACAAAATCTCATTTAAATAACGCACTCGATAATCAACATCTTCAAAGTTCAACGTTGCAGCGCCTGACTGGTAATAGTCATAAAGCTTCTCTGGATTAATCCGTACCACACGCTCAATCTGTACCAAAGGTATCGCATAATAACGATCCGCGGCACGCACAACCAATGCATCAGATACCGCAACCGTCAGTGGTAAGCGCATCGTAAAGCGTGAGCCTTTGCCCAGCTCTGAAACAACTGATACAGCACCACCTAATTGACGAATCTCGCTGATGACCACGTCCATGCCCACGCCACGTCCAGAAATCTGCGTTACTTGCTTACTGGTACTCAATCCAGCATGGAAAATATACTGCATGATATCAAGATCAGTTAGGCTATTATCATTTGCATCAATCAAGCCTTGAGAAATGGCTTTGTTACGAACGGCTTCTACATCGATGCCGCGACCGTCATCTATTAACTGAATAACAATCTCACTACCTTCTCGATTTACCTCAAGAGTAATACGCCCACTACGCTCTTTACCTGCTTTTAAACGCGTTGAGGTATTTTCGATACCATGATCGACAGCGTTACGGAGCATATGTTCAAGCGGTGAAGTAATACGCTCTAGAATGGTTCTATCCATCTCATCATCGGCATTGATGATCGTTAATTCGACAGATTTATTCAGCTCATTGGCAGTTTGTCGTACGATACGCTCAAGACGTGGCGTTAAGCGCGTAAACGGCACCATACGTGAATTCATAAGCCCATCTTGTAACTCGGTCTGTGTACGAGACAGTTGTAATAAAAGGCTTTCACTGTCTCGTGTTTTTTCTAATAGAGTATGATTAATATCAATCAAATCTGAGGCTGACTCTGTCAAAGATTTGGACAACTGATTTAAAGAAGAATATTGATCCATCTCTAGAGGGTCAAACCCTTCATGATTAATCAGCTCATCGTCTATCTGCGACAAGATCTGCGCCTCAAGCTCGATTTCCATTCGGCGTAACTGATCAGCTAAGCGCTGTACCGTAATACCCATATCTTCGATACTATTGGTCAAGCTACTCATGCCCATATCGATACGAGCACGGTTGATGGCTGACTCACCAGACAGGTTAATCATATGCTCGATCAAACCACCTGAGATACGAATCATCTCATTATTATTGGCACTCTGATCTTCCTCACCCGTACTGCTGAGCATAGAGGGCATCTCGCTAATATCTTTTGCCAGATACTGTGAGTCTTGCTGTTCTCTAGCAATAAAGAGCGCTTCATGCTGCGATTGTAGGGATTCTTTAGGGATTTGCTTTAAGCTGTCAGGATTTTTACTAAATTGCTGCAATGCCTCAATCAATAGCGCAGGCGTCGGTGGATTGACATGTTGTCTAAGGATAGATATTGCATCAGCAAGCCAGTCATGACTGGCAACCAGCAACTCCAATACTTTTTTGGTAGCAGGACGACGATTATCTACAAAATCTGTATAAACCGATTCCATTTCATGTGCCAGATCAGCGATACCAGCTGCGGTGACCATTCGTGCACCACCTTTGATAGTATGCAAATCACGCTGCAATGCCTGTAATGCTGTCGTATTATTGGTATCTTTTAAGAACAGTTGCAAATACTTATTACGATTGGTGAGCTCCTCAGCCTCTTCTAAAAACACCGACAATATATCAGGATCTGGCAAACCATTCGCCCATGACTGTTTAATCATCATGTCTAGGCTCAAGGTATCAGATACGTCAGCGCTGAGGTGAGCGTTGTTAGCCACCCTACTTTGTGCTTCAGGTTCGAAGCGGGTTTTCGGTATAGGTATGATTAGCTCTACCGTTTCTGGCAAGGCTTGGGCTTTTACAAACTGTTGTAGTTGCTCAATCAGCGCTGAGGCAAAAAATGATTTTTTATGATTTACGATATGCAGTACTTGCAACGACATTGTGTCTTGCACTATTTGCATTATTTCAAGCCATTGTGCTGTCGGTATTCTTCTATTCTCTACAAATGCTTCATAGACACTTTCAGCTTCATGGGTCAGATCACCAATACTACGAATACCTGCCATTCGCGCACCACCTTTGATAGTGTGCAGATGGCGCTGTAAAACTTTTAACGCATTTATATTGCTTATATCAGTACGCCACTTATTAAAACTCTCATCCAGCGCGGCATCGAGCTCTTGAGCTTCTTCTAAAAATATCTCTAATAGCTCAGCATCAGTATCAATAGATTCAAGCTGTAGCTCAGGTGCTGCAACGGCTCTCACGACAAAGATACCCTCATCACCATTGCTATCATCGTCTTGGTAAATACGTTGTAGATCTTCAATAACTTGTTGATCAATCTTCAATGACGTGCTACCAGCCAATGCATCGAACAAACCAACCAGTTGAGCATGACCAGCGTGTAAAACCGACTGGGTATCGATATTTCTTGCTGTATCAATATTATCACTCAAATAGGCATAAGCGTGACCCAACTCATTGAGAATAAAAGTGAATTTTGGAAACGCTTTTGCTTTATTGGCTAAGTAAGCTATTTGCGATATTTGCTGCGATATATAGCCCTGAACATGTGCTGTCTCAGAGTGATTAAGTGCGTCATCTAATTCCCACTCAGCATCCAATAGTTCATCAATATTATTATCCAACAACTGCTCTATCGTTGGTTTGTTATCAGCCGTGACCTTATCATCGCTAATGACGTATTGATCACCAAGCATGGCTTGCAATGAGGCTATGTCTTGCTGACTTTGTGCATCTTCGATCGATATATTTTGCGGCTGAACGTTTTGCTTGTAGTTGTTTAAATAACCGTCCATTAGCGTAGCAGACTTCGCCAATGCTTCTAGATGTTGAGCATTCATCGCAGTATCTTGCTGCTGTAGTAGCTCTAAGCTATGCTCTATCGTTGCGCTAACCTCGCTGATCGCTGCTAAAGCGCTAGAACCTGAAGCCCCTCGCAAGGTATGGAATGCGCGTACAATCTCATCCGTCACTTCAATATAAGACTGATCTTGATGCTCATCAACGAATTGGTCAATATCTTGCAACAGTCCTTCTGCTTCGTCGATAAAAATCTCACAAAACATTTTTTCTTCTTCGCTTTGCGGTGCTAAATAAATAGGCGCTTCTGCTATCATTTCATTGACAGAATTAATCGTCTGCAGCGTGGTATCTATCGCTGTATTAAGATTATCTTGGGTCGGGCTATGCTCATCAATAGCAGGCGATAGTACTGACGCTTGGATGGTCTCATCCTCAGAACTATTTGATGCTTGCTCATACAAGGCAGAATAGCTAAATTCGTCCCCTTGCTGTTTGCTGTAGGCATTGGCGCATGCGATCCATAAAGGCACCATCACCGGATAGTTTTGGCTGTCATTTTCAAATACTGTTAGCATCGCAGGATAGGCAGCTAGCACATCCGCAATAAGCTGACGCATATCTGTTGAGACAGTCACACTATGATCCAAAATGCGATTAAGCATATTTTCTATAGCCCAAGCCAGCTCAGCCGTATAATTTGCACCGACCATACGACCGGAACCTTTTAAGGTATGGAACCCACGACGAATATCCACCAATCCGCTTAAGTCAGCTGGCAATAATCGCCAATCTTCATATAAAGGTACAATCTCAGCCAATACTTCATCAGCTTCTTCTAAAAATATCTCTTTAATATCAGGATCGGCATCATGAGCATCTGCCGCTAGCTGCTCGGTTTCTTGCATAAAGGGTTTGAGTATCGCTGGAATATCAATAGCAGATAAGTAAGCAACAGCAGTGCTCTTTTTACTATCAGCAGTTGTCTCGTTTGACTCATTGCTCATGTCGAGAGCACTTAGCAATTCAGCATCATCATCAAATGGTTGCGATAGTTCTAATGCTGAGTCTGAATCAGCAGTGACAGCATCTAATATGGTCAGCCCAGCATTGATAGGTTGCTGTGTCATGAGATTATGGCTTTGTAGAATAGTGACAGCAGGATCAAAGCTTGGAGATTGTTGCGCTTCAAAATCTATCACTAATGCTGGTAGCCGTTTTGCCGTATCCATCACCAGATTTACGACGTCATCTGTGACAGGCAGCGTTTTATCTAACAGACGATTGAGCAGATTTTCGATTGACCATGCCATCTCGCTGATGCTAAAAGCCCCAACCATACGTCCTGAGCCTTTTAAGGTATGGAACCCTCTACGCACTTCAGTGAGTGGGGTTAAATCCTTTGAGTCTTGCTGCCAGATAGGTAAAAAGTCTTCTAAATCAGCAATGACTTCCGTCACCTCTTCGATAAAGATGTCACGAATCTCTGCGTCCATCTCAAAATTATCAGGCTTAACTTGTTCACGAGCACGCGTTAATGGTTCACTCTCGGTACTATCATCATCAGCCGCATCTTGCCCTACCACACGCTCATTATCTACATCAGTCAAAGCTTGGTTAGCAACATCATTTTGACTATTAGCAGGAGCAATCTCGCCACTATCATCGTAACGCAATACGTTGGTCGCTACAGATTTTTGGGTAAGGAAAGTGTCTTTAATGGTCTCTGGCGATGCAATATAATGAGTAAGAAGTTGGGCGGCAGTCGCAGTATACTCATTTGCCCGCATTAATAGCTGCTGGTCAAAAACCTGCTGTGCAAGGTAGTCAAGCAACAATTCAATAGACGTTAGCCCTTCAGCCAATGCCTGAGTCACATCCCAACTGAGTACCTCAATCTCATGAATGGTCAATTGTGTAAATATGCTTGCCATATCATTCATGGTTTGGCGAATTGATGGCAATCCCATGTCGGCAAAAGCATCACCAATATCGGTAAAATCAGCAGCAATGGGCAGTAAGTCAATGTCTTGACGCTGTACATATTCATGAAAGCTTTGTTTGACATCTTCTACCGCGATGCGCAGCTCACGTAAACTTCCACCAACAGAAGCCGTCGCAGGACTTTCTTCCGACTGCGTCTCAATAGCTTCAAACGTTGCAGACAATGTCGTAAAAGAAGCGGCGTCCCCTATCTTGAGAGATATCGTCTGTTCGGTATGATAGATAGCGTTATATAGCTCTTGAAGCTGACGCTCAATCTGCCATTGTTCTTGCGCAAATCCTGTTTCTGATGATAGAGCCTGCTCTATGTCTGTAACAATTGCATGTATTTGCGACACGTAATAAGTCCAACCTCGACCTTCGAGTTGACTTTGTATTTTCTGTAAAGGAACGAGAAGCGTGTCTGGCTTATCCAAAGTAAAGATAAGTGTCTCAAGCTCACTGAGTATACGTGGTAAAAAACGTGATCCTATTGACGACGTTTGCGACAAATTATTTAGAAGTGACTGAGTGCGCTTGCTACTTTGAGCAAGGTTATTTAGTTCGATATACACCTTTATGGTTAAGCTTCGAATAACGCTTGATGATAACTCAGCTTGCTTAGTGCGAGACTCTATTACTTGATCCAGCTGACTTAGCAATGACGCATAATGCTCAGGTAATGGGGTATCATTATGAGCAAGGTCATTTAGCCACAGTTCCGTTAAGTACCAAAGGCGTTGTAAGTCATCATGTTGAGTGGTCTGCCATAAGTATTGGCTGACTCTTTCTAGTGTAGTCAATAAGGACGGTTGATTGGTATTGGCACTCAATAACGCTTGTACTTGCTGTCGCCAAACCAGTAATAATTGTTGATAGTGATAATCAGCTAAATGCGTCGCCGTTCTATTCGCCGGCATCATCACTTCGATGCTATTGATAGCATCGATAATATGATCATCGATAGCATGATTATTTAGATTATTATGCTGAGTATTCGCCAAGCTGACCGAGATATCTAGCGCTACCCCCAGTTTCGATAGTGCTTGAGTAAGCTCGTCAGCAGCATTATCAATTAAAATGGTGTTGTGATTACCCATACCTGCGTATTGATTCAATTCACGCTGTAGTAAGCGATGAGAAAACTGACCAATGCGGCGGTCGTTAGCAGAAATACGATCGCGACTGCTAACGTCTGCCAGCAAGCTCAGTTTATTGGCAATATCTGCTAATAAATTAAGGCGAATCATCGTTAGCGCGCCGCCAACCTGATGATAATGTTGCACCATCTGATCGTAATCAGTGCTATCAGCGTCTAACTGCCAGCCATCAGATATCTGTGATAATTGCTGATTAAACAGTGGTAATAACCACTCAAGCGTCACTATGTCATTGGGCTGGTTTTTCATAGGGTTATCCTAACTTGTCTAGGCACTAATCTAGACATTAATTTTTTGCCACACATTAACCTGTGGGTGCGCAATACGGCGCATATTTGAAGGACGCCAAAACAACGCCTCACCTGGAGCCAATATAATATATCCACCTAACGCACACTGCTCTGATAGCCTTGCCAAAATATCACGCTGATCAAACTTGCGAAAATATAGCAGCATATTTTGACAGATAATGACATGCTGAAGGTGCGAAGTGGGTGGTTTTTGCTCAATAATATTGTGTAAAGCGAAGCTAACATAGCGTCGTAATGTTGGCGCAATCTGCCAGTCGGTCTGAGTGCCAGTCATCGCCTTTTTTGCGGTAGACACCTTATAAAAATGCGATTGACTGATATCACACTTAGCTCGCCATGGCTGAACGAACTGCTGGCACAGGTCTGGAATTAACGACTGCTGCCGCTTATCATACTGCCCTAGTCGTGCTTTTGTAATGGCTTGTTGGCTGACATCTGTACCCAATATCGTATAATTAATCAATTGTTCAGAAGCCAAGCTCATCGCCAATGACCATGTTTCTTGTCCACTGGCACAACCAACACTCCAAATGCGAAATAAATCATTAGCATCATTGTCGTGACCACGATCAGTACTAGTGGCAGTAAGCTGCTGGCGCTGATGCTGTAATGCACTCTTTGTGACAAAATCGATAGAAGGCATATGGCGAAAAAAACGACTTTCGTGAATCAGTACTTTATCCAATAACTGCTGGCGTACTTCATCGTTTTTTGGTAGTTGACACCACAGCTTTTCAACTGTCAATCCATGTGATAATGCCGTGTGTTCAATCGCATTTATCAACCATTGCAGCTGGACATTGGGTAGAACGAAACCAATCTCTTGTTCTATATATCGCTGCCACTGCTGCACATCAAAACTGTCTGCCTGCAGCAAACCCTTAATCAACGAGGGCTTGACTGCTTTAATTAGATTGCTGTCTGGTTGAGTAAAATTATTCACGTCACCTGCTATAGTCACTGCTGCAAATCATCGTACCTGCACAGTATATTATTAACACATTAATTTAAAAACGGTCAGTGGTCTAACACCTACTTGACGTTAACACTTGTCATTACACACTTGCTGATAACGCTTCTTCGGTATCCAACATCTCGTTTTCTAGTAGCTCATCATCGTTCGATACTTTAAAACCAGTGACTGACTCTTGCAATGCTGCAGCCATTTCGCTCAGCTCACCAATAGAGCGTGCGGTTGCCATTGTGCCAGAAGAGGTCTGTGAGGTAATATCTTGAATAATATTCATCGTATGAGAGATGTGACCAGCAGATTCTGCCTGCTGCAAAGCGGCGTTTGAGATGTTTTGAATCAAGTCAGCCAAGGTATTAGAAACGCTCTGCACTTCTTCTAGGGCTTCACCAGCATCTTTTGCCAAACGTGCACCGCGCACAACTTCAGAGGTCGTCGATTCCATTGACATAACTGCTTCGTTGGTATCTGCCTGAATGGTTTTCACCAAGGTTTCAATCTGCTTGGTAGCGTTAGCTGAACGCTCAGCAAGACGTTGGACTTCATCAGCAACGACCGCAAAGCCTCGACCGGCCTCACCTGCCATCGATGCCTGAATAGCAGCATTCAATGCCAAAACGTTGGTCTGGTCAGCAATATCATTAATCAAACCAACGATATCACCAATTTCTTGAGAAGACTCACCCAGACGCTTAATACGTTTTGAGGTCTCTTGAATCTGATCACGAATCACGTTCATACCTTCAATAGAGCGCTGTACAACTTCCGCTCCATTATGAGAGATGGCTACTGAGCGCTGAGCAACAGTCGCTGATTCTGAAGCGTTGTTCGAAACTTGGTCAATCGATACTGTCATCTCATTAATAGCCGCCGATACACCAGCAATTTCTTGTGCTTGGTGCTCAGATGCTTCAGCAAGTTCGACTGCATTCATCTGTGTTTGGTCTGAAGACTGCGAAACGCGGTCAGCCGTGTTGTTAATAACCAAAACCAATTGACGTAATTGGTCAATCGCAAAGTTTACTGAGTCAGCAATTGCCCCAGTAAAATCTTCTGATACGGTGGCATTAACCGTCAAATCACCTTCTGCTAAATCACCCAATTCATCAAGTAAACGTAGAATAGCAATCTGGTTACGTTCGTTTTCTTCTTGAATTTGACGCGCTCGCTCAGATTCCGCTTCTGCTTCCTGACGACGACGCAAGGTTTCTTTTTCAATGAGTAGACGCTCTGATCCCCCACGCTGCTTCAGTAACTGATACAGAGCAAAGAGGATGCCTAATACCCCTACGACAAATATAATCGCTGGTAAAGTAACGGATTGATTAAAATCAGCCAAGTACTGACTTACTGACGATAACGAATTGACCAGCCAAATCAGGCAGGCCACACTTATTAGCACAAAAAACCCTAACAATAACTTCCACTTGCTATTAGCGTCCTTGCCATCTGTTGTATTGTTCGTACCAGCTACAGGTTTCTTTATAACATCACTCATCGTACGTATTCCTTTCAAACAATCATCAAAGTCTCATCGTGACTGACTTTGACAATCTTATTGTTATAAAAACAACAGTGATTAGCAAAGCCTGTATGAATACTGACACCCAACCGTATCATGTCATTCGCTATTATTTCGTCATCGTTATAGCAGCCAGATAGCTGTTATCGACTGCTATATTGCAGCATCGGTATACTGCAGGTCTTGTGCGAGCAGGCTTGGCATAAAAACATACCAATCTTGCTCATTTTTAAAGAACTTACCGTGATTATAAGGAGCAAAGGGCGAATTAGGCTCTATAGCTTCGGCACGGTATTGATCATGCGTAAATTGTTCAATCCCAATAACTTGATCTACTAACAGTCCTGAAAAGAGATTGTCATGTTCAATGACAATGACTTTTCGTTGGCTCATTTGCGTTAAACGACTAGGAACCTGTAGAAACTGAGACAAATCGGTGATTGGCAATAGGCGTCCGCGAATATTGGCGATGCCTAGCATCCAAGGCTTCACTAGAGGCAAGCTGGTATACTCTGGCATGGCCAATACTTCTGATACTTGACCCATCGGTGCAACTAACCGCTGTCCGCCAATCTCGAATACCACACCTTGCCAGTCATACTCTTGTCCACCGCGGCGACCACTTTTGCGCGCGCGTGCCAAGTCTGCTAAACGCAGAAGCTCAATAAACCCTCTGGAAGCCACAATCTACTCCATTACTTTACGGATGATATTAACCAATCCATTTTCATCAACGGGCTTTGCCATATACTCTTTAGCGCCTTGGCGTTTTCCCCAAACTCGATCGGTTTCCTGATTTTTGGTACTGATCATAATCACTGGAATATGCGCGGTGGTTTTACCTCGAGTAATTTTGCGAGTGGCCTGAAAACCGTTCATCTCAGGCATAACCACGTCCATTAAAATGACATCTGGTAAGTGATCAATGGCCATCTGGCAACCTTGCTCACCATTTATGGCTTCTAACACTTTAAAATTATGTCTGGCAAGCATGTCGCGAAATTTCGCCATCTCAGATGGTGAGTCGTCAATGACTAAAACTGTAGTCATAGGAATTTCCTTTATTTTCGAAAGTATCCATAAGGATATGTTGTTATATTATTGAGACAATCCGACTGAAAGTAGCACGCCAACCATAAATGGCAGGGCAACTCTCTTAACAGTTTCGATTAAATATTGAGCCGTTATTAGTAATATTTTATCAATACTAAATCTCTTAACCGTAATGCCTAGCCTAATTTATCTGACTCTATATAAAGCATAGCTGTGCATAAATCATACCAACTTGTAAGACGATATTTAATGATATATCTACAAGCGGACTTATATATATTAGCGGTACTGATTAATTGCCTCGAACAGCTCATCTTTACTAAATGGCTTGGTCAGATACTCATCTGAACCCACGATACGACCACGCGCTTTATCAAATAAGCCATCTTTAGACGACAACATAATCACAGGTTTGCTGGCATAATCAGGGTTGTTTTTTATTAGCGCACAAGTCTGATAGCCATCCAAACGCGGCATCATGATGTCGACAAAAATAATATCTGGATTGTTATCGACAATTTTTGCTAAAGCATCAAAACCATCAATGGCGGTCACAACTTCGCAACCCGCTTTTTGTAATAAAGTCTCTGCGGTACGGCGAATGGTTTTTGAATCATCAATCACCATTACTTTTAAACCATCAAAATTATTTTCCATTATCAGTGTCCTATAAACGACTATTTATTCTTAATACCATCCATCAATGCAAAAATTTAACGATTATTTCAACCTGTCATATCATCCATTATTGGACTGATATGAGACGCTAAATTTGCATTACCATATGTTATGACAGTCGACATATCAGCTGCCAGTATCTGCCTGTCAAACAGAGCGTCAACATGGGCTACTATACGCACTTTCTAATTAATAAGCTTACTAAATTGCGCCAAATCTATGGCTTTTTAGACGACTTATTTTGCTTTTATTATCGTCCACTGCAACCGTATCTGGTCTAAAACAAGGTAAAGTACCTTTTATTACTGATGACCTTGACGATAAAAGAGGTAAGCCCGAAGCAGAAGAAACATCAACCTTATGATATTTCTGCATTATATAGAAACGATGGGCACATTGCTGAATAATTTTCTTTTGTGATAAAAATGTATCATTGTATTTTGTTATGTTTGTTTTAGCACAGTTATCAACTAATTTCCAGTTATGAGTGAGCCAATATTCGAACTGGTCAGTAATATAAAAATATGTTCAGACTAGCTGTCACTCCTACCTTAGCTAATGACTGGATTTAGTAGCCTTAATGTCAGCGGTTTATTAAGTCTTTTGCGCTTATTTCACCCAGTGGCAATTCACTATATAATAAAACGATGACTACTATGGTGACTGCTATGACGGCTTCTAAATTTTTTAAAAATAGCACCTATCTACTGAGTGCTTTTCTTCTTGCTGCCTGTCAGCCATCACCGCCTACCAATGAGCCTGTGACTGCAGAAAACAGTGAGACTGTAGATACCCCTATTGTCATTACCGACGATAGTGTGACCATGACGCCAGATCATATATTGAGCATAAAACCTTCACGTTATCAGCCTAGCCTTGGTTTACAAGGTAAGATCGAACCTATCAAACAGACTAAGCTTATCGCTGCATACCCCATTAACGTCGAAGAAATACTGGTTACTGAGGGTCAATGGGTAGAAAAAGATATGCCGCTGCTTATTGTTCGACGCGTGCAATCAGAAAGCAAAACAGCAGATGCATCTAACCCGGTCAAGGAACAATCTTCGGCATCGAACAGCGTTGTCCCAGATTCTGAGATGACGAACGATGCGGTTGATGTAAAGCAAACACACTCACAAAAAACAGACGCTAGCTCAAAACCCAATCAGCCTACAGCAGAAAATAGCGCAACAACCACTAAAAACGACCCAATTGCTAACAAAGAAGAGGCAGCAGCAAACGCCACAGTGGGCACTCCTAAAAACGCAGTCGGCAACCTTAAAAACAATGACCAAACCAGCGCTAATAGCACGGCGAGCTTAAAACCGCAGCAGAATCAGTATAATTTGGTCACTGTGCGTGCCAGCTTTTCTGGCCGTGTAAAAAACTTATATGCCAAAGCAGGTCAAAGACTAGAGGCGCGCACGCCTTTATTACAGCTTAGCGATGAAACTAAATTACACTTTATCGCGATCCTACCTATCCAAGCAGAACCGCAACTTTCGGTTGGTCAGACTGTCAATTTTACAGCTGAAGGTATGTCGGAACAGTTCACAGGACAAGTCAGTAAACTGACCGCGACCAGCCAGCCGAAAAAGCTGTTGGTCTATGTTAACGTCATTGACAATGAAGCAAGTCGAGACAAGTTATTGCCAGATATGAAAGTCACGGGGCGGGTTAATTATGGTCAAATAGATGTGGGCACTATCGTGCCTAAGCGGGCGTTGCACGATGTTGACTTGACAGAATTACAAACGTCACCATATAAGCCTCTGTCACCGTTGACTGCTAACGTGTGGATTATTGGACAGGATCAGCGCCTGACACGCCAGCCTATTGAAGTAGTCGAATATGACCCTATCACAAAGCAATATTTAATTGCGGGTATTAGCAACGACAGTTTGATTTGTTTGGCTGATTTACCGGCTGATGCTAAAGGTAAAAAAGTCAATGTCTCATAGCTATGCATGCCGACAGTTACATTGTGTAGAAACATTAACAAAGCCTCTCTTGTTTTGTAACTGCGTAATTAGGCAATATGACCATATAATATATAGCATTAACCGAGTATTCTGAATCATTGATATTAAATGATTCAATATCTTGAAAGTTTGAGAAATCTTAAAAAGTTTGAAAATATAGAGGCTTAATCTTTTAACTGTTTGAGATCCTAAAATCAGCGATGTATTTATCGTGATACAAAATATTAAAACAGATGAAACGTTTGGCCAACCATAACAACAACTAGAGGATAACCCATGAGCAAGCAGATTTTATTAATCGAAGATGATCCTGATCTAGCTGAGTTAATCAGCGATTACCTGACCATGAATTATTATGACGTCCATCATGCAGGGCTTGGTCAAGAAGGGCTTGATTTATTGGATGCCAAAGAGCGTGACATTGATTTGGTCGTGCTTGATTTAATGCTGCCTGATATGGATGGTATGCAAGTTTGTCAAAAAATTCGCGGCAATAAAAATAACATGACCAATAAAGTACCTATTATCATGTTGACAGCGAAAGGCGATACCACCGATCGCGTGCTAGGTCTTGAGATGGGTGCTGACGATTATATATCTAAGCCTTTTGAGCCACGTGAGCTTCTCGCTCGAATCCGTGCTGTTATTCGCCGTCATGAGCAGCCCAATCAAGCAGATAGCCAGTCTGATAGCTTGACCTTTGGTCGTTTGAGTGTCTTTCCTGACAGCCATGAAGTGACCATCGACGATGAGCCTGTCCGTTTAACGACGCATCAGTTTCAATTATTGCATTACTTTGCCACCCATTCTGGTAAAGTATTGAATCGCGAGCAACTGTGGCAAGCCATGCCCAATGATGACAGCTCAGATAATATCGATCGCGCCATTGATGTTCATATCTCGCGCTTGCGTGCTTTAATTGAAGACAACCCACGCCAGCCAAAACGTATTATTACGGTACGCGGTGTTGGTTATCAATTTGCCACTGATCAGGTTTAATCACAAAAGCGGCAAATTAATCGATAAAAACCATACTTCTGATTTGTTTATGCAAATTAGAAGTATGAGTGGATATAAACAGCTGATAGTAGAGATGGTTTAATGCAGCAGTTGGGATTTCGTTCGGTATTTGCCAAATTATTTGCCAGTGTCATGCTGGCACTTATTTTATTTGCAGTGGCGATGGTGCTGTTGACGCAACTTGTGCACGATAAAGATGCAAGTATTCGATCAGAAGTATTGGCCACCCAGATTTTAGGACAAATAGACCCTTTCTTGCATGAGCTGAATATCTCTGTTAGCGAGGACAATCGCTTGCAAGCGCGCTTTATGCTAGCAGTGGTCAAAAAGAGCTTTGATATCTTTGATGAGTCATTACAGGCAAAGATGGGCTTGTATGACAGCGAAGGTCGATTGCTAATGCAAACGGATAACAGCGATTTGCCGTTGGAGTTGCCCGCACCGCCCTCTTTATTTTCACGCGTTTTTCCCTCTCTCGCAGACACCTCCCCTACCAAGCAAGCTCAGGTTTATAGCAGCACCGGCTATACGCTTTTGTATGAATCACGCTTACCGCCTAAAAAACCAGTACTCTCTTCTGCGCTGAATTTATTTACTGGCACACTACTGCTGTTACTTATTATGGCAGGTGTCCTATGGTGGATTGCTCGTACCATCACTTGGCGCATCAATCAAATGAGCCAGCAGATGGCGCAACTGGGTGATGGTGATTTTACCGTACGGGTGAATGCTCGTGGTAACGATGAGATCGCCTCACTAGCGCGTGGATTTAACCAAGCAGCACAAAAAATCGAACACCTTATCGATGCCAATAACCTGCTCTTAGCACATGCTTCTCATGAGCTACGTACCCCCATTACTCGTATTCGCTTACAGATTGAGATGATGGATATGCTCGCAGGGGCGCTACCAGCTGATACCAAAGCAAAGTTTGATAAACGTGCGCAAGCGATTAACCGTGATTTGTCAGGGCTCAATGATTTGGTAGAGAGTATCCTACTGGTGAGTCGTTTAGACGCCGGTCATGCATTGCAGCAAGTTGAAAGTTTAGATTTATACGATCTGGTGAATCAAGAGCGGCAACATTATCCTGAAGCGACGCTCATTGGTGAACATATTGTGATCGATGGTCAATCATCAATGTTGACCCATTTGATTCGTAACTTGTTAACTAATGCCATGCTACACGGCAAGCCACCCGTGACGGTACTATTGTATGGTGTGCAAACTATTGATGAAGCAGATACCATACCTGATTACCTGCTACAAACGATACTCTGCAGTAGCTTTGCCGATTATAATAGCTCTGATTTTGACTCCTATCACGAACCAATCGAGGTTAATGAAGACAATACGCATAATCATATTGCGCATAGTCATACACACTCAAACGATTCTTCTCATAGTACTGGTAAAGTTAAATCTGAAGCAACGGATGCTATTATCGTGTTGCCAGCACCACCGATATATAGAAACGGAGAAAATATTGCGGTTGAGCATGATCTCAATTCCGATATTGATACCGATACCAATGTAAATATAGAGACTAAAATAGATAAGGCTGATATTAATAATATCAACGGAGACATTGACTCTATTGAGACCTGTGCGACAACAGAATCTACTGATACGAATAGTGTTCAAACTGACGCAAGTACTTCGGCAAACTCAGTCAACAGTAGCGATACCGTTGGAAGCACCAGTGCGTCCTCATTGATTGCTAATTATCATAACTTTACCAATGATTTGACTGACAAAATTAAAAAGATGGTTTGGAAAGCAGTTCCTGACACTGAAGAGCCGTCTGCAGTTATCAATGACGCTAAGAGTACTGCCTTGAATGATGCAATTCCTAAATCCAAAGGTGCCATAATAAATAAAGGTGGCAATACACGCGATAAGGGTGATGCTCAAAATAACACTCAAAATGCTACAGAAGTACTCAGTACACCGCGCAAAGAAGGCTTGTTTGCCAAGCATCTAAAAAAAACCAAGACCGATCCTGTACGCCCATTACCGAAATATGTAGTATTGGCAGTGATTGATGAAGGCACGGGTATTCCAGAAGACAAACGTGAAGAAGTATTTAGTCCATTTGTGCGGTTGCAACAAAAAAATAAAGGCTCTGGACTAGGCTTATCGCTAGTATCACAAATCGTTACCGCCCATCAAGGGCGCATCATTACTGATACGTTGAATGGACATACCAGGTTTTTAGTTGTTATACCAGTCAAGCACGACCCACATTATCACCAACATGACTAGGGCGTTTCTTCAATTCAATCTATTACTCTTTAAATGGGCTAAATTTTGCCAAACATCGTTAAATAGCTTATCAATATCTCGATATTATTTGCGCTACTTTCCTTGTTTGACGGCAATTTATCTCATGTTTATCACCATTTTTAAAATGAGGACACGACCTAGTCAGCGATGCTATAGTCGATTCAATTTAAAAGTAGTACAAGGCAACCGAGTATAGATGTATATTTAATACCTCAAGCGAGTTAACGCAGTAATACTTTTATAGTGGAATGACTAAATAAGGTGCTATGAACAGACACTTCATTCTACTCGATCGTCGCGACTCACATTCTACAAACCCCCTCTTACTAATAGCTATTAATCATAAGCCTGTCACGGATGTTCATATCCAAAGTGCTCGATAATATGCTATATTAGCGCCCCTTATTATAGGGTTATTAACGGTTGTTTCTTAATTGGCTTCTTACATTGTTAAAGAGGCCCGACAGCGCGTTTGTGACTATTAAAAAAATTATTGAATTTTGAGCCCTCCATGAATGACATGATTGTCTTAAACAATGTGACCAAGAGTTTTTTAAGCGACCGATCAATCAAAGACAAAGATGGCAAACCACATTGGTTTACTGCCGTTGAACCGACCTCGTTATCTGTCCAGCAAGGCGAAATCTTCGGCCTAATGGGATACTCGGGTGCCGGTAAGTCTACTTTGCTACGCCTAATCAATATGCTTGAGCGTCCAGATGCCGGTCAAGTCATCGTCGATGGCACTGACTTGACCACATTGTCTGCCAGTGAATTGCGTATCGCTCGACATAATATTGGTATGATTTTTCAGCAATTTAATCTGATGTCCAATCGTACTGTTTTTGACAATGTGGCCTTTAATTTAACTGTTTCAGGATATCCGAGCCGCGACATTCATAAACGAGTCATGGATTGCCTAGAGATTGTTGATCTAACAGACCGCGCTGGTCACTACCCTGCGCAGCTGTCAGGCGGACAAAAACAGCGTGTCGGTATTGCCCGAGCGATTGCCCCCAGTCCTAAAGTATTATTGGCTGATGAGCCAACCAGTGCGCTTGATCCTGCGACGACTCGCAGCTTGTTGACTTGTCTACGCGATATCAACGAACAACTTGGCGTCACCATTGTGATTGTGACTCATGAGATGAGTGTCATCCGTAGGCTGTGTGATCGCGCCGCATTACTGCATCAAGGTCAACTCTTGGAAGTTGCGGATGTGAGAGACGGTCTGATTCAAGCGACCACCCCGATTGGCAAAGGCTTAGTGCACGAAGACTAATGAGGCAGGAGAAATAAATATGTTAACTGGTAGTGAATTGTCCGCCTCGATAGACAAGCTGTTTGCCCTGCGCAAAGAGATTGTTAACGCGTTTATTGATACATTTATTATGCTTGGCATCTCAACGACGGTGGCCATTGTCATCGGTGGGTTGTTTGGCGTATTTTTGTTTTTATCCAGTGATCGACAGTTTTTGCAAAACAAAACATTGTATGGTCTGCTTGGTGGTATCACCAACTTCATGCGCGCTTTTCCATTTGTCATTTTGATGATTGCCATGAGCCCATTTACGAAGGCTATCGTTGGCACGGGTATTGGACCGATTGCGGCCTCATTGGTACTCGCCATTGCAGGTTCGTTTTATTTTGCCCGTTTGGTTGAGCAAAACTTACGTGAAGTGCCACGCGGTATCATTGAGGCGACCGAGTCTATGGGCGCACGTCCCTTGACCATTATTAAAGTCTTACTCAATGAAGCACGCTCAGGACTGGTATTGTCCGTGACGATTCTCTGTATCAGCCTGCTCTCTTATTCAGCAGCGGCGGGCATGATTGGCGGCGGTGGTCTGGGGGATTTGGCCATTCGTTATGGCTACTATCGTTATCAAACGGAGGTGATGATTTTTATCGTTATTGTCCTATCAATAATGGTCGTATCCATTCAAGCATCAGGTAATTGGTTGGCTAACCGTTTGGATAAACGATAAAAAAAAGACTTAGACAAAGTCAGTTAACGCTAATATGAATAATACTCAGGGTTTAATGCCGATTCATCCTAAGCAAAATGCTTGACTTTGTTACTGAGACCCTTTAATTTTGATACTAACTTAACAGTCGTTAACTTAGCAGCATTACTATCCCTAATGTTGCTTTTTTAATGGCCAGCGTTTGCCCTCCATCCCATCCCTCTTATTAAGGAAGCTCCATGAAATTAACAGATATCAGCCGTCAGTTGGCAACTGCATTTGCTGCCGTTGGCGTATCAAGCCTAGTCTTGGTTGGTTGCAACAACTCATCAGCACCAGAAGCAACTAAAGAGCCTGTTACGGAAGGCTCAACAGCAGAGACTGCCGCTAGCGATATCGATCCTGAGCATACCAAAATCGTCATCGGTACCACCGAAGGTGACTTCGCTGATATGGTGCGTAACCAAGTGAAAAGCTCACTGGAAGCGCAAGGTTACGAAGTTGAGCTGATTGCTTTTACTGACTATGTACGCCCAAACCTTGCCTTGGCTGAAGGTGATTTGGACATCAACATCTTCCAGCATAAGCCTTATCTTGATACCTTCAAAAAAGAAAACAATCTTGATCTGGTAGAAGTTTTCCAAGTACCTACTGCCCCACTTGGCATTTACTCAGGTAAAAAGACCACGCTTGATGATGTCTATAAGGGCATGAGAGTCTCTGCCCCAAATGATCCAAGTAACTTTGCTCGTGCGCTGGTGATGATGGATGATCTTGGCTGGATCACGCTAAAAGACAATATTGACCCACTAACGGCATCAAAAACTGACATCGCTGATAACAGCAAATACGATATTGAAATCATTGAGTTAGAAGCCGCTCAATTGCCACGTGCTCGTGATGAAGTCGACTTTGCCGTCATCAATGGCAACTATGCCACGGATGCTGGTATCAAGCTGACTGAAGCGCTATTTCAAGAGCCTAGCTTTGCTTATGTCAACTGGTCAGCCATCAAATCAGCAGATGCTGGCAAAAAATGGGTCGAAGATGTGACCAATGCATATAACTCAGAAGCCTTTAAAAAGTATGCTCATGAAACTTTCCCTGGTTATAAGTACCCAAAAATCTGGGGCTCTGATCACAGTGCGCACACGGATACCGCAACAAAACCTGCACCTGTAGAAGCTGCTGCTCAGTAAGCTCATAAGCCAAAAGCACTTAAATCCAAAACACTTAAATATCGTCTTCGTCCCGATTGTAAACGCCCATTGCTAGATAGTGATGGGCGTTTTTTATGGACTCAATTTTACGATTTTTATTTTTTAACCGCGCGCTGCTGTCTATCAGTTACTAAAAATGACGTTACAGCCTGTTTGTCCTTTGTAGGAAAGCGTCACGTGCCCTTTTACTTGCCGCCAATTTTTTCTATAGTGGGTAGGTCAAATAGAGAGGGTGATCAGAATATTGATGATTCGATGCTCTATCAATAAATACATAAATAACAAGGATAATAAGATGCGTGCTAAAACTTATAATATTCGTACCGCTGGACAAGCAAATATTCCTGTACTAGGGCTTGGTACATGGCAATCGACCGGTCAAGATTGTGTTGATGTCGTCAGTCAAGCGTTGAAAATGGGTTACGAGCACATCGATACCGCTCAAGCTTATGGTAATGAAAAAGAAGTGGGTCAAGGTATCAAACAATCAGGGGTATCTCGGGATAAGTTCTTTTTGACCACAAAGATTTTTCCTGATGATATGAAGTTTGAGCCTGAGAAATTGATTGCAGCCGCCAAACGCTCTTTAGCAGATTTAGATACTGATTATGTTGATTTGCTACTATTGCACTGGCCAGATGACCGTGTTCCTTTATCTGAAACCATTCCTGCCTTGTGCGAACTACAAAAACAAGGTTTGACGCGCCATATCGGCGTCTCTAACTTTAATATTGCCAATATCATTGAAGCTGAGAAATATGCTGATGTGCCGATTGTGGTCAATCAGGTTGAGTTTCATCCGTTCATCAAGCAAAAAACCTTGCAGACTTTTTTGAATAATCACCACATTCTACTCGAAGCTTATTCACCACTTGCACGCGGGGATGTATTCGATAATGAGATTATTAAAGAAATCGCTGACAAACATAATGTCACGCCAGCACAGATATCATTGGCTTGGATTCTGGCAGACAAGCATCGTATTGCTATCCCAAAGACTGCTAACCCTGACCATTTACAAGGCAATCTAGATGCTATCAATGTGCAATTAAGTGCTTATGAAATTGAGAAAATCAGCAGTTTAGCGCGTGCTGATGGGCGTAAAATTAAGCATCCAGATTACTCGCCTGAATGGGACGACTAAGTTCTTGTAAGAAACTATCGAAACTTATTAGTACCAAAATTCATGTAAAAAAAGAGCCGCTAATAATATGTTAGCGGCTCTTTTACTATGGTATGGATTATATAACTACTGCTGTAGAGTATCCGTCTCATGCACCTTTTCAGCAGGATTATATTGCTCAGAAGGAGGCACTACACCGCTACGGTTGTTTTCTTTCATTGATTTGGCCACTTCTGGCGGCATGTAGTTTTCATCATGCTTCGCCAATACTTCTCCAGCGACAAAAGTATCACCCTGCATCTTACCTGTCGCGACGACGCCTGAGTTTTCAGCAAATAAATCTGGCAAAATACCTTGATAAGTCACAGGTACGGTCGATTGGAAGTCCGTAATAGCAAACTCAACGTTTAGTGGATTGTCTTCTGCGCGCTGGACACTACCCGCAACGACCATACCGCCTGCTCGAATACGCTTATCTTGTGGTGCTTCACCTTGTGCAATCGCGGTAGCATCAAAGTAGTAATCGGTCTGTTGCCCAATGGCATAAAGAACCAATACCACGGCTATCGCCGCTCCTGCAAGCGTAAACATAACCCACATCAGTTTTTTGCGACGAACTGCGTTCATACCACTACCTCATTGATGAGTCACTGTTTTATAAACTATAGTCAATGCCATACAAATATATAAAACAGAAAAATTTGAAGAAACTACCATTAGAAAAACGTTCTAAAAATGTCTTTCTAATCGTACTCTTCTAATGGCTATATGGTAGCATTTTTCGGACAAATCAATAAGCCCTATAACCTCTGTGGCAGTCACCTCTTTATCAAGTGCTAAGTTACAGATTGAGTGGCTAAAAATTAACGGCTAACGTTAGATAGGACGAACCTACTAGTTAATTAGGCTGCTTGGTGACAGGCATGGTTGTTTTAGCAGTACGCTGTGCTTGCCGCGCTTGCTGAATGGTCAACTGCTTGATTAAAGCCTGTCGTTGTCTACGACTGTAAATAACAAACGCCAGCATCATGCCAACGGTAATTGCCCAGCACGACCAAACAAAAACACCATGCTTACCCATGGCAAGAAACTCAGATACGCTATAAAAGTAAGGCTGCATAATATTTTCCTAGCCGTGATTTTTTTTGGCGACAGTCATGACCATCATTTAGCTTGCCCGCGAATGTATTCTTTGACCCACGCTTTGCCTTGATCACGATACAAGATAAGGGTATTGGTACGATAAATCGCTAATGTTGCCACTAATAAATAACTACCAATAATCATCAGTAATAATGGCATCCACATATCTGCTGACATCTTAGGCGCGGCGGTCAAAGTAAAGGTCGAGCCTTGATGCAAGGTGTTCCACCACTGTACCGAGTACTTGATAATGGGTAGATTTACTGCGCCAACAATAGACAAAATGGCGGCGGCTTTACCACGATTGGCAGTATGCTCAAACGCAGCAAATAACGCCATCACGCCCGCATACAGAAACGCCAAAATGAGCATAGAGGTCAAACGTGCATCCCAAACCCAGTAAGTACCCCAAGTGGGTTTCGCCCAAATAGAGCCCGTGATTAAGCTAATCACACAGAGCAAGAATCCTAGCGGAGCAAGCGCCTGTGCCACTAAGCTAGCCGTTTTTATTTTCCAAACCAAAAAAATGACCCCGAGCACTGCTAAGGCAAAATAGATGGAAATAGCGATACTGGCAGCGGGTACGTGGATAAAGATAATGCGGTAGCTATTACCCTGCAGATAATCAGGCGGCGCAAAAGCGAGACCCCAGACACTACCGATCAACAGGCAAATACTGGCTAATATCGCCAGCCACTTGACCCAAGGCGAAAAAATGCGAAAAAACTGCTTGGTACCCACAGTGGTCAAAAAGCCTTGCCAGATGCGCTGCCACAAGCTAGGAGATGAGACGTTATTCAAGTTGGGCATGGGAATAAACCTATTGGCACAGCGTATTGGTTGTAACCGATATAGCGCATCATGGGCGCGACTACCTGTTAACCTGCCGGCGTTAAACACTGGATAAAATCTACAAGTGATTGTTTGCTTAGTTAACTGACTATTATAGCAAAATTGCCAGTTTTCAACATGCTGTTAATACAAAGGTTTTTTATAGGGGTTTTTATTACAAACTCTCAATACAGAGAGTTGTACATAGCTTATGTCGTTTCTAATTCAGCCACGCCATTTTTAACGTCATGGCAATCACCCATGGCATCACCAAAACCGAGATAATACTGCCTGCTAGTAATAAAGCCAGTATCGGTAAACCATTGAGACCAGTGGCAAATAAATCAACCGCTCCTGTGGCAAAAATTAACACTGGTAACTGCATCGGCAAAGCAATCAAAGGCACTAGCACCGCACCATTCTTTAATGACAGCGTCAAACTACTCGCGACCGCTGACAGCATCAAGAGCATCGGACTGCCCGTCACAATAGAAGCCATCAATATCCACGCCTCAAACCAACTAAGCTGAAACAAAGGCACGGCAAGTAAACTAAGCGCTGCCACAATACCACTACTAAAAATCCAATGGATAACCAAACGAATCAACACCCATAAGGGCAATGATGCTTTGGCAACGACCAATTGCGCCAGTGTGCCATTATCAAGGGCAGGCTTAAACAAACCATCGACACCCATGATCAGTGACAATAAAGCAGCAATCCACACCGCCGACACGCCAAGGCGTTGCAATAGCGCAGGCTCGCTACCCACTGCTAGCGGAAATAAGGTGATAATGACCAAAAAAAGCACTAGCGGATAAAGCCACTGCACGGCACCCTGTTGTTTGACTTGCCACTCGCGCCGCCATAGCTGCATAAAGCTGATACCACGCACCGCAGCTAAGTCAGTATTTGAGCTTTTATTCACTGTTTGTACTGGACCGTCTATTTCTATCATTTATTTGCTCTTCTACGGATGCTTGGGACACTTATACTGAGAGTATGCAAACTAGTATTCAAACCATATAATCGGACAAGTCGAGCACTTGATTGGCAACACCAACGGCCTGATGACTGGTCATTAATATAGCGCCACCTTCATGGGCAAAATCGCGCAATCTGTCTTCCATTCGCGCTACCATATCGACATCAAGGGCAGTAAAAGGCTCATCGAGTAGCCATAATGGTGTCACCTCAGGGGTCAATAAATATAACCTTGCAAGGGTGATACGGCGGGTTTGCCCAGCAGATAAATGGCTTGAGCTAATCGTCTCAAAGCCCTGTAATCCGACCCAAGTGAGGGCATCATCAATATCAGTAACGCTTGGGCTAATCCCATATAAATTTAGCAGAAAGGTCAGGTTTTGCGCGACCGTTAGATTTGGATGTATACCCAACTGGTGCGACACATACAAAGGCTGAATAGGTAAATTCGCTACTCCTTGATAATAAACCTCACCGCTTAACACTGGCAATAACCCAGCCAGCTGCATCAGTAAAGTGGTCTTACCAGTACCGTTTGCACCAATTAAATGGCAAATACTACCAGCTGCCAGATTGAGTACAACCCCTTCACATAGAGGGATTTCACCGCGCTGAACGGTCAGCTCATCAAGCGCAAGTAAGGCGGTATTCAGAGCTGTCATCAAAACCTCTCATTATTTATTAAGCGGCAATCAATATTCATCACAAACACAGATGACGTTCATGGCATAATACTTTATGCTTACCCCACCCACACAGTATAACAAATTGTCGATTATTATGACCTCAAAACCTATGCAGACTTCAAAAGATAACCAAAATTTAGATATGCCAGCGCTAACCATAGATGGCTTAATCGAGGCACAAGTTGCGTTTATGCAGCAATGGTTACGCACACAAGCTGAACCGCTGTCGATGGAAGCGTGGCAATGGTTTGCTGCACAGCCATTGAATAAATATGTCAGCGCCGATAATTTGCAACAGCTGATTAATGACTGGCTACTCAATCAACCGATGACGGATATGATACGTAAAGATATTCGCGATATCTTGCATACGATTATTTATCATCCAGTCAATGATAACGTGCCGTTGTCTGAGCTGGTGGATGACACTCAAGTTGAAACCCTTGCCAACTATGTCGGTAGCCACGATCAGCAACGCAATATCTTGATTCATACCCTGGTCGGCAACGAGACTTTTGCCGATTTGCTAACCCAAACGCTATATCATGCCATTAATGACTTTATGGAAACCACGCTGGATAAAGCAGGCGCTGCTGGCAAACTGATGAAATTTGGGCGCAGCTCTTTTGAAAAAGCGACCAATAGAAATCTTGACGAAAAACTGCAGGCGTATTTGCATCGTAATATTAAAGATTTAGCACGCCGCGCAGAAGCCAATGCGCAAGAGCATTTATCAAATGACGAAGTCGCGCGATTACTAATCACTGGTTGGGCGCGAATCAAAGACCAGCCTGTCAGTCATCTACAGACTTATCTGCGTGATGAACCTGACAACAGCAGCATCGATCATATCGAAGCCAGCATTCAGCAAAGCTATAACCGCCTGCGCCAGTCACCTTACTTACACAGCCTTGTGGCAGCGAGCATCGATACTTGGTATGGTAATCATCAGTCAGATACTATTGCGACGGTAGTTTCGAGTCTTCATATTGATGAGCAAGCCATGACCCAATTGAGTACAGCGCTATTACCTGTGGTACACGATGCCATTGAAAGCGAGTGGTTGACGGCACATGCTCGTGAAATGTTACAAGCGTTTTATGAGCAACCGAATATCAAAAAAGGCTTAGCATTTAATGCCTAGTCATTTACTGTCTTGACGTATTTGTCTCAATTTTCCATCTCATTCATTTATTTGACAGCACCATACTTATGAGTCAACGTAACACACTCAGCTTGTGGCAAAAACTCAAACAGTTACTGACTGGTTCAGCAGCGCAGGCTAATGAAGTTGAAATTGATATGACGCAAACAGAACCTCATGACATATATAGGAGTGATACATATAGTAGTGATACAGATGATGAGGATACTAGTGACGCTCATGATGATACCAAAATTGATTCTCAATCTGATGTCAAAAATAAAAGCAAACATTCAGAAACTGACGCCTTTAACTCGAGTGCCAGTCAACACGAAGCTAGCGACACGCCCATTATCGATTTTCTGAAACAGTACTTTAATGATAAGCAATGGCACTATACTCACTATCGACCCAAAAGCAGTGGCAACAAAAACAATGACCGTCAACAATCACATCACTTATCGCTTAGAATGCGCAATAAAAGTCTCGATTGCGGCTATTTGTTTCGCGTGCAAGAAAACAACAAGCTGCTGGCAGTCTATGGAATTTTGCCATTTTTAATACCAGAGAGTCATCAAAGCGCGGCGATGCTACTGATTACTCAAATAAATTATGACTTGTTAATCGGCAATCTAGAAATGGATGTCAATGATGGCGAGATACGCTACAAACACGCTATCGATGTCGAAGCGGTAGGCATCGGTAATGATGTTATCGAGCATTTATTACAAAGTGTCATCGCGATGACCACGGTCGCGAATGAGATATTTAGTGATTTGATCGATAATCAAAACCCTGCGGAAGACTTACCGACATTGCTGACCGAGCTACGTCACCAATCAGATTCTAGAACCTTCTTTTTGCCAACGCAATTTGTGCAGTAATGAACTGACTACCATAGCTATCCATAGCTTTTACAATGTCTCATCTGTACCTTACTTTCAAAGCGCTTAAACCTATTTATCCTTAAAATACTTTTCAAAAAAGACATCCTCTAACACTATGCTAAAAATTGCTTACTCTGATATTTTTCGATATTCTGTGCCGGAAAAACACCGCTTTCCTATGCAAAAATATACCATGATTCCCGAGCGGCTATTGGCTGAAGGCACTATCAGTACCGACAACTTTTTTGCCCCTGCACGTTTGAGCGAAGATGAGATTTTGACCACGCATACTGCGGACTACTGGTATCAGCTGAAAACCCAAACGCTACCACGAAAGGAAGCGCGAGCCATTGGCTTTGAAATGACACCAGGGCTGGTAGAGCGTGGGCGTTATATTGCTCATGCCACTTATGAATGTGCATTATATGCGCAGCAATATGGCGCGGCGATGAATGTCGCAGGTGGCACGCATCATGCGTTTGCTGATCATGGCGAAGGGTTTTGCGTATTTAATGATGTTTGTATCGCGAGTAATTTATTATTAAATCGCGGACAAGCGCAAAAGATTTTGGTGATCGATTTAGACGTCCATCAAGGCAATGGCAATGCCAGTATTATGATGGATGAGCCACGCGTTTTTGTGTTTAGCATGCATGGCGCAAAGAACTATCCATTTCGAAAGCAAGTATCAGATTTGGATATTGAGCTAGACAATGATACTGGCGATGTGGAATATTTGCAGTTACTAGAGGCGACATTACCACGTTTGATTAGCGACGTTGCGCCAGATATGATATTTTATCAATCCGCTGTCGATGTACTGGCAACTGATAAATTAGGAAAACTTGGACTGACGATAGAGGGCTGTAAGGCACGTGATGAATATGTATTACGCCAAGCAAAAGCCGCTAAAATTCCTATCGCTATCGTGATGGGTGGTGGCTATTCAGAAGATATCGACGATGTGGTTGAAGCGCACTGTAATACCTTTCGTTTGGCGCAACAGATATTTTTTAATGAAATAACAAAATAATGCGCGCATAAAATAGCATCTAAACAGCCAGCTGCCTCGCGAGCTATCTTATAAAAATGCGATAACTCCCTGCCAGCCGACACGAATACCAAGCACGGTAAGTATCAATAAAATAAGCTGACGAAAGCGCGCTTGGGGCAAATAGCGACGCAAGCGGATGCCAACTAAAAGCGCAGCAATCGATAGTACACTAAGTAGAATAATCAGCTGCCATTCACCACTGCTGAGCGCCATAATAGGTTCACGTAATACCATAATTTGGGCAATTTTACCCAAAAAATAGCACATGTTGCCGACTTTGGCGATGGTGTTTTTATCATCGCTGGCAGACAGTAGATACATCATCAATATGGTCGACATGGCATTGGTCGAGCCACCAATCACCCCTGCACTAAAACCAACGATGATTAACACAGGCTTGGTAGCAGGTAGACGGAGTTGCTTACCAAGCAAGCTGCTTATGACGTAAAAACCAATAACCGCTGCCAATAGTAATAAAATATAGGCGCTATCGACCCATAGTAAGAGCTTCGCGCCTAGAATACTACCGAGTAAGCTGGTCAATGCCAGTAACCAATAGCGCCTGCCGTAATAGATAAAATTTTGCCAGATCGTACGGTCGCCACCCGCGAGCCAAGTCATGGCATTAAGCAATAATGACGGAAAAATGACCAACACAATAGCATGTGGTAACGGATAGATACTAGCAAGCGCAGTGGTCGTCACCAACGTCACACCTAACCCACTAATACCGTGTAGCAACGATGCCAGCGCAAAGATTACCATCAATAACAACGTCTGAGTGCTATCACTATCCATCATATTAGCCATAAACATTAAGACCTAATATCTGGATTAATAGTGACATAACTAGGCATTGTGACCATTGTGGCGTTGCCATATTGTCTCACCAATGATGCCAGCCAACTGCTCTGCAATCTTATCTTTGCTCGCCTTCTCAAGTGTGACGCTATCGTGCTCATAACGCTCTGAGAAAAATACCTGCATGGCATTGTCATCGCTGGCAAAACCAATGTCTGCTCGGGAAACATCATTACAAGCGATCAAATCTAGATCTTTAGACACCAGTTTGCCACGAGCATAGCGCTCGATATCTTGCGTTTCTGCCGCAAAACCGACTACAAACAGCGCTGGATGCGCAAGCGAAATCGTCGCTAAGATATCAGGATTTTTGACCAAACTCAGCGTCATAGCATCTTGGGTTTTTTTAATTTTTTGCGGGGCAGCTTCTTCAGTACGATAATCAGCGACAGCCGCAGTGGCAATAAAGATATCCGCCATTACATTTTGATTCTCGCTATGAGCATGCTCCTCATCATCAATCTCATGGCTATGGTTATGACTGTGGCTATGATCATCGCTGCAATCACACTCGCCATGATGTTCATGTTGATGGCTATGATCGTGATCGTGTTCGTGAGAATGGTCGTGCTCATCTTCAGGCACATACTGTAGCGCACTGTGCGTACCATCCACGCACTGCTGGGCGGCTATCAGCATCTCTTTAGCCGACAATACATCAATACGCGTGACATTCAGCGGTGTCGGCAGTGCCACTTTGCCGCCCGCAATCAAGATAACATCTGCACCAGCAGCCACGCACGCACGTGCTAATGCAAATCCCATCTTGCCAGTAGAGTGATTGGACAAGTAGCGCACCGGATCGATAGCTTCTACCGTCGGTCCTGCAGTAATCACCACTCGTTTACCTACCAATAATTGCGGCGTGGTTTGCATGGCATTGAACAATAATACTTCTGCCAATAGCTGCTCAGGTTCAGGCAAACGCCCTGCTCCCACATCACCGCAGGCTTGCTCACCGCTAGCAGGCGCAATAATTTGATAATTCATATCGCGCAGGGTTTGGACATTGAGATTGACCGCAGGGTGCGCCCACATCTGCTGATTCATGGCTGGTGCAATGATGACTGGTGCCGCCGTTGCAAGGCATACGGTTGTCAATAAATCATCAGCCATGCCCATCGCGAGACGCGCAAGCGTATTTGCAGAGGCTGGCGCAATGATGATTAAATCTGCCCATTTCGCCAATTCGATATGCCCCATCCCCGCTTCTGCTTTTTCATCGAGTAATGAGATATGCACCTCATTGCCAGTCAAAGCTTGCAGGGTTAATGGCGTAATAAAAGCTTGTGCCCCTGTGGTCATAATGACACGCACCTCAAAGCCTGCCTTGATTAATAGGCGGGCAAAGATAGCAGATTTATAAGCGGCGATACCGCCAGTGATAGCAAGCACAATATTGGACATAAGCATGGCATCAATAAAAAGTTGAAAGATAAAATTGCGCTTATAGTAACAATTATGAGATAAGTTGGGTAAGAATTTCCGTATTTACTCAATATATCTAGCAGCAATCCATTCTCAAGGAGTGACAATGGCGATTAAAGACTGGCATGAAGATGATAGACCACGTGAAAAACTACTAAAATTTGGGGCAGCTCATTTATCTGATGCCGAGATATTAGCGATATTTCTGCGCACAGGTACGCAGTCACAGTCAGCTATCGAGCTGGCGCGTCATTTGATCGAGCAATTTGGTAGCTTGGCAGAATTATTGGCAGCGCCGCAACAGACGGTTCTTGCTTGTCATGGTATTGGTCCTGCCAAATACGCGCAGATATTGGCCTCACTTGAGATGGGCACGCGTTATTTGGACAGTCAGCTTAAAACTGGTCACGCACTTGGGCGCTCGAAAATGGTCAAAGACTATATCAGCACTCAGCTGCGCAGGGAGCATCGCGAAGTCTTTGCAGTACTTTGCTTAGACAATGCGTTAAATCTCATTAATTTTGAGATACTGTTTACTGGCGGCATCTCCTCTTGCTCCGTTTGTATCAAACACGTTCTGCGTCATGCCTTGAGTCACGCCGCCAGCCAACTCATCGTCGCACACAATCATCCGCATACCGACGCGACCCCTTCAACGGCAGACAACTTATTAACTTACGAGCTAAAGAAAGCATGCGATTTAATCGATTTATCCTTGGTAGACCACATCATTGTTGGACGCAATGAGACATTATCTTATGCAGAAAGCGGCTTAGCGCCTTTTGGATAATTAATTACGACTGTTGTTTTTGCCTATATGAGAAAATCTTGATACATATAATCGACACAGCGTAGCATTTTAGCTATTGATAGTTATCGGCAACTGTTTCATATTGATGGCTAAATTTGTCTTTTATTTGTCTGTCACTGGTTAGACAGTTATCAAAGTCACTTTTGTAAAATGCTCAACAAATTAAAATTGATTATAAAATATGCTACAAAATCCATAATGGCTCATTAGTTTAATTTGGTCACCAGACCCTTAAACATCAGCAAAAATAACAACAAGATTTATTCAAATACTTTAATACACACACATTTTTCGCGCTTTTGGTTTAGCGTTATAAAAGGAGACAGTCATGGCAATTGGCTTATTTATTTTGGCAATCATTATTCAATTAGCCATGGTTTTGGCCATCTTTTTATTGTCTCTATCACGAGTCACAGGCAGTATCGTTGCCCTAGTTACCGTTCTTGTCACCGCCTTTATCAGTCCTTGGTCGCTCATTTTGGGCATACCAATCGCTTTACTTTGCATCGTTTTGCTCGTCGCTCCTATTCGTCAGTCACTGATTACCAGACCTGTTTACAAGACTTTGGGCGGGGCAATGCCGAGCATGAGCGATACCGAGCGCGAAGCACTGGATGCGGGTACCAGCTGGTGGGAAAAAGAGCTGTTTATGGGCAATCCCGACTGGGACACTTTTGCTCAATATCCCTATCCAGAGCTGTCGGCAGAAGAGCAAAGCTTTATTGATAATGAAGTAGAAGTACTATGCGCCATGCTTGATGAATGGAAAATTCAGCATGAAGACAAAGAGCTGTCGCCTGAAGCGTGGCAATTTATCAAAGCCAATGGATTTTTAGGCTTAATCATTCCAAAAGAGTTTGGCGGTTTAGATTTTAGCTCTTATGCACAAAGCCGTATCATGAGTAAAATCGCTTCGCGCTCGCCGACCGCTGCGGTTACCTGTATGGTGCCAAACTCGCTCGGCCCTGGTGAGCTGTTGATGCACTACGGTACGGACAAACAAAAACAGCGCTGGCTACCCGGTCTTGCCAAAGGTGACGAGGTGCCTTGCTTTGGTTTGACGGGTCCTGAAGCAGGCTCCGATGCTGGTGCGATTCCAGATACAGGGGTAGTTTGTTATGGTACGCATGAGGGCGAGCAAGTGCTCGGTTTGCGTATGAACTTTTCTAAGCGCTGGATTACCCTCGCACCTATCGCCACGGTCGTGGGGTTAGCATTCAAGATGCACGATCCTGAAGGTTTGCTTGGCAATCCTGATAAGACCGATTACGGTATCACTTGTGCGCTCGTTCCTGCCAGCCATGAAGGCGTTATCATAGGACCACGCCATAATCCAATTGGCTCGCCATTTATGAATGGTACAGTCGATGGTAAAGACGTCTTTATTCCACTAGATTACATCATCGGTGGCGTCGAAAATGCAGGTCGCGGTTGGCGTATGCTGATGGAGTGCTTGGGCGTTGGTCGCGGCATCTCTTTACCAGCTTTATCAACCTCAGCCAGTGAAATGACGTATCTGTCTGTCGGTGCTTTTGCCAAAGTACGCGAACAGTTTAAAATCTCTGTTGGCAAGTTTGAAGGCGTCCAAGACGCTACCAGCCGCATGGCCAGTAACACTTATATGCTAGAGGCATTTCGTCACCTCGTCACCTGCGGTCTGAACCAAGGCGGTACACCATCAGTGATGACAGCAATGGCAAAATACTATGCTACTGAAACCATGCGCAGTGTGGTCAATGACGGTATGGATGTGGTTGGTGGTCGCGCGGTACAGATGGGTCCACGTAACTTTTTGGCCACACCTTATCAGGCAATTCCAGTATCTATCACGGTTGAAGGCGCAAATATCTTGACGCGCTCACTCATGATATTTGGTCAAGGTGCGATGCGTTGCCATCCTTATCTCTTTGATGAGCTGCAATTGCTGCAAAGCGAAGATAAAGAAGGCGCACTCAAACAGTTCGACACGCTATTTTTTAAACATTTGGGTTATACCTTTAATCGCGGCGCAAAGGCATTTGTCGCAGGTTATGTCGGTGGCAGTAATCATGCACCCAGCTTTGCGGACAGCTTTACTCGTCCATACTACAAACACATCAACCGCCTGAGCGCAAGCTTTGCCTTAACGGCTGATATGGCGTTAGGGTTGCTCGCTGGCGATTTAAAACGTAAAGAGATGCTGTCTGGACGCTTAGCTGATATTCATAGCCATTTATTCATTAGCACTGCTATTTTGCAGTTTTATGAGCATGGTACTAAATCAGCGTCCGAACGCTTGCATGCTGAGGTTGCCTTACAAAATAGCTTATATACCATTCAAGAAGCTTTTGAAGCCTTTTTTGCAAACTTCCCTAATCGTATGGCGGCCAGTTTGGTCAGTTTTGTGACTTTCCCCAGCGGCTCTATCTTTACGCCGCCAAGCGATGAGCTCAAACGCAAGTTGGGCGATGCTTTTATGGATGACTTTGAAGCCAACCCGTTCCGTGATTACCTCAAAACCATGGTCTATTATAATACTGAAGCCGATGATGTAACTGGACGTATGGAACACGCTTATCAAACGCTACTGAGCATCGAGCCATTATGGCAGAGGTTTAAAAAGGCTGAACACAAAGACAGTTTTGAAGGGCTGACTTTTGAGGATCATGTGGTATATGCCAGCCAAAATGGCGATATTACTGAAGAAGAAGCTGAAGTGCTTATTCAGTACAACGCCATACGCTTTGACTCATTATTGACCGATGTGTTCGATAAACATTTATTGCATGCCCAAGAGCGCACCAATCCACACAGCCTTGATAATGCTGTACAGCAACTGACGGACTATGCACAATTAAAAAATGACGCGCAAGCTAGAAACGGCATTGCGACAAACATGACAGCTGAAAATGATGTCGACTCTAATGATTTGGGTACGCCCGTCAATACAGACAAACCAACTGGCGATGCCAACCCCAATCATGGTTATGAGAGTGACGGTGATGTAGAAATGGTTAAAGAGCAAGATACCATTGAGGAGGTACGTGCACAGACCGATTTTGATGAGTCTGAGCCTGAGGTGGAAGCACTAGATCATCGCCACCGTGACGCAGAGTCACACTTAAGTGAACGCATGAGTAACAACCATCGTCTGAATCAACATAATGCTGACGACCTAGAGCGTTCTGAAATATCTGAAGATGCAGAAAATGTGAAGAATGATATAGACAAACCTGCCGCTACTGATTCTAAATGGCAGGATGGTCTACGCCGTGATGAAAGTGACAAAGTCTAAAATAAAAAGCTTTGATAATTCTTAAAATGACAAGCTTTGAAACAATAGGCTTTTAAATAACAAGCTTTTAAATAACAAGCTTTGAAATAACAAGACACAAAAGAATCAGGCTTAAAATATTTAAAAAATAATAGATGTTAAGGCTGCTATAGTCGATTCAATTTAAAAGTAGTACAAGGCAACCGAGTGTAGATGTATATTTAATACTTCAAGCGAGGTTAACGCAGTAATACTTTTATAGTGGAATGACTATAGAAGCCTTGCACGATACATTCTGACCATTCACTTAGAAAAGACTGCCCCATTTGAGCAGTCTTTTTTTAGTTATGAATCTCCATTTTTAACCATTAAGGCGTGTTTGATGATTCAACCATGGCACTGACAGAGACTGTTTTTTAGGCAGCTCAACATTAAAAATAGTCAGTTTAGTCATTCTAAGCGTCTACTTTTAACAATGAAATGGCAAAAAACAGCCCTGTCTCCCTCTATTAATATTGGAAATAATACTAAATTCTCCCAGCTCCATATAAAAAATATGTTATAAAACTAATTAAGGCATGAGCATTACCGTCATTTTATGCTTTGTCTAGAACAGTTTTGGCGATCAGCCGTATCTATTTTTGAATGTTCAACACGCCTTAATATTGGTCAATATGCCTTGTCATTTACCTACTTTACTCGCGAAAAATTCGGCGCAGATAACTTAACTATTGATTTATATTACCTTAGTCATAAAAAAACGTTGCAGTATCCTTAACAATTATTTTATATTGTGCCCCGAAAACGTGACACTAAGTGGAAGTTGAAAGAATTTAATAGACGTAGCAAGAGCGGTGATAATAATGGCAACAATCACATTGATGTGAGCAGCCTATCTATTCGCTACTGGGGCACGTACACAAAGGATATAAGTTATGTGGAAAAATATGGGACTGACCGGCAAGATTATTGTCGCTATGGTACTCGGTATCATACTGGGATTGTTTATAAACTATTCAGGACTGAACGCTGAAGGCGGTTTCATTCATACGTACATTACCAATGGCTTCCTCGCCATTGTCGGCAAGCTATTTGTCAACTCGCTCAAAATGCTAGTCGTGCCTTTGGTGCTGATCTCACTGATTTGCGGTGTTTGCGGTATTGGGGATATTCGTTTGCTTGGTCGCATCGGCACCAAGACATTTCTTATTTATATGATGACAACAGCTCTGGCTATCGCAACAGCGATTGGGCTTGGCGTGCTATTTGGTATCGGTAAAGGCATGAATATCGAAACCGAAGCGGCATTTGAAGCAGCTTCAGCACCACCACTGCTAGATGTGTTCTCTAATATTATCCCATCAAACCCCATCAGCGCGATGGCAAATGGTGATATGTTATCGATTATTTTCTTTGCTATTTTGATCGGTGTTAGTATCTTGATGGTGGGTAAACCTGCCAAAGGCTTAGTGCAGAGCTTAGAATTAATCAATGAAGTCATCTTAAAAATGGTGACCATCATTATGAATCTTGCGCCTTATGGTGTATTTGCGCTATTGACCAAAGCAATGGCAGAGCTGGGTTTAGACTTGATTTGGTCACTGCTCGGTTATGTGGCGGTATTGGTCGGCTCATTGGCATTCCATTTCTTTGTCACTATGATGATTGTACTCAAAGTCTCTTCAGGCTTATCCATCAAAACCTTTTTGGCAAAAATGCGCGAAGTTCAGATTTTTGCTTTTAGTACGTCAAGCTCGAACGCGACGATTCCTATTACCTTGCGTACGGTAACCAAGCGCATGGGTGTCAATAACTCAGTTGCTTCATTTACTGTTCCATTTGGTGCGACCATCAACATGGATGGTACCGCCATCATGCAGGGCACGGCGACCATTTTCATTGCCAATATTTATGGTATTGACTTGGGCGTGACTGAGTATCTAACTGTCATTCTAATGTCCGTTTTGGCTTCCGTCGGTACCGCTGGTGTACCGGGTGTTGGTCTGATTATGCTATCAATGGTATTTGCCCAAGTCGGTCTACCTATCGAAGGCATCGGTCTTATCTTAGGTGTGGATCGTATCCTTGATATGTTACGTACCGCAGTGAACGTCGGTGGCGATGCTGCTGTGACGGCTATTGTGGCAAAATCAGAAGGCAAAATGGATTTGGCTATTTATAACGATCCTAACGCTGGCGCAAAAGACGTGTTTGATGGTCACATTGATGAAGACAATGAGCGTGAATTCTCTGAAGTCTTTAGTGATGGGATCATGGGCAGTGAGTACGATGATATCGATCGTCGCCGCTAGGCACTCGCATTGAATAGATTTTGATAATTTATTCACGATACATAAAAAACCTCAGTCATATTGGCTGAGGTTTTTTCTTTGCTAAATACATTTACTTGATGAACAACAATCAACCAAAAACGTATTTGGTTACCATCGCCAAGCATACCACTACAATCATCGGACGAATCAGCTTACTACCGCCCTTGACCACCATATGAGAGCCAAAATACGCGCCTATCGTTTGTCCCACCATCATGGCAAGCCCTACTTTCCACAAGACATTACCGCCCAAAATAAAGAATATTAACGAGCCAATATTGGTCGATAGATTCAATACCTTTGCTGCACCTGTTGCTTCGATAATTTGCCGACCGCGCAACGCCACGTTGCCGAGCGCAAAAAACATCCCTGTGCCTGGTCCAATATAACCATCATAAAAACCAATTAATGGTGCAACCACTTTTTGCCATTTGCCTTCTGAGATACGCGGCGCAGCTTCTACTTCGCCAAGTCGAGGCGCAAACAAGGTATAAATCCCGATAGCCGCAATCAAAAACGGAATCAGTGTCTCAAGCAGATCTGGCGGCGACATCTGTACAGCGATAGTGCCAAGAACAGAACCGATAAAAGCGCCAACAATAGCTACTTTGATACGTTGCGGTTTGACCACCCCTTTTCTAATCATCGTAATAGAGGCTGCTAGCGCACCTGAAGCGGCTTGTAGCTTATTGGTACCGAGCGTTAGCACTGGTGGGATATTGGCGAGTAACATGGCGGGGATGGTCAATAAACCGCCACCACCAGCGATAGCATCAATAAAGCCTGCCAACGCTGCCACAGCGGTAAGCATTAATATAACCTCTAACGAAAGCGATAAGTCCATGACGCTGACCTGTAAATTTTATGATGGAAAATGAGGAAGTCCTAAAAACTGGCTTTAAGAACAGGAAATAAAATATTAGTAGCAATGTTGCTATCAACTTTGCTATTCATTAGCTGATAGTACTGCTGATATGTATTAAAGCTGTGACAGAACATCACAAAATGCCAATCATTATAAAGATAAAACGCTAAAAAAAGCCAAAAACGTAAAAAAGTCTGCTAGATTTGTCTAACGGCTTAATAAGTATCTAAAATAAGCAGCGATTGATTAAAAGTATGTAACGACTTATAAGGCTTTTGTCTGCTCTATCGACTTTATAATATCGCTATTATTAATGTGACAGGCGGCACTTATAACTTTTGGTTGACGTATTTTGTTGTCTATATCAATAAGAGTATGAGAAACTGTTGCTGTCTATCATGTCTTTATGAGTCGTGTCATAGATATTTGAGGTTATTGGATTAATTTGTAATTCGTGTTTAGCAAATGAGGATGATATGGCAATACGCAGGATTAAAGCATTTTTTGAATTTGAGGCAGCGGGCGGTATCGTCCTAGCATTGGCTGCCATTGCTGCAATGATTATTGCCAACTCCCCTCTTAATGTGTGGTATGAGGGCTTTATTCACGCACCCGTTGCCATTCAAATCGGTGAGTTCGCTATCGCTAAAGACGCTCATCACTGGATCAATGACGGTTTAATGGCGATTTTCTTTTTTTTAGTGGGACTTGAGCTAAAGCGTGAAGTGTTGATCGGTGAGCTGTCTAATGTTAAGCAAATCATCTTGCCAGCTGGTGCGGCGCTCGGTGGCATGATTATGCCAGCGATTGTCTATCTACTTTTTAACTATAACGAGCCTGAGTTTTGGAAAGGATGGGCGATTCCAGCCGCGACTGATATTGCTTTTGCCCTAGGTATTTTGAGCTTATTAGGCAACCGCGTCCCCAACTCTTTAAAAGTATTTTTAGTATCGATTGCTATTTTTGATGATATTGGCGCCATTTTAATCATCGCTTTATTTTATACCAGTGATTTGTCATTAGAGTCATTGGCAGTGGCAGGTCTATGTCTACCTTTCTTATACCTTCTTAATCGTCGCAACGTCACCAGCATCACGCCTTATCTGCTGATCGGTGTGATCATGTGGATTGCGGTACTCAAGTCCGGCATCCATGCCACCTTGGCTGGCGTGGTCTTAGCACTATTTATTCCTATGTTTGACCGTACTGATCCTGAGCACTCACCACTAGAAGAGCTAGAGCACGATTTACATAACACCGTTGCCTTCGGTATCTTGCCATTATTCGCATTTGCTAACTCAGGCATATCTCTCAAAGGTGCAGGCTTCGCTGAGCTGTTCCATTCAGTACCGCTTGGTATTGCGGCCGGTCTATTCATCGGTAAGCAACTGGGTGTGATGATCATGTGCTGGTTAATCTTTAAGCTTGGTATCTCAACCATGCCAAGAGGCATGAACTATAAGCAGATTTACGGTGCAGCCTTACTCTGTGGTGTTGGTTTTACCATGAGTCTGTTCATTGGCGGTCTGGCATTTGCTGGTGAAACAGCCTTATTTGATGAGCGCTTAGGTATTATTATGGGCTCAATCGTCTCTGGTATCGCAGGTTACCTCATGCTCAAAGTCAGCTTGAAAGACAATGTAAGCGGCACCTCAGTCGATCTGACTCGCCCTCATTAATAAGAAGATAAGCCACCTAAAGGCGATTTAGCTTATCGGTGGCTTATGATTTTATAGTTCACGTACTTTGGCAGCCGAGCATGGTTCATTAAAAGTATTTTTCATTAGCCATATCAGCACTTGCATCAATAGCCATAGAAGAGAGAATCATGCGACAGTTTGTACTGCGGCCTTCGTTAAGCTTGGCGCTCCTTGGTAGCATTGTTTTACTATCAAGCTGTGCCACGCTCTCTAAGCAGGAGTGCCTCGTTGGTGACTGGCAGGCTATTGGCTACAATGATGGCGTGGCAGGTTACCCATCAGACCGCCTTGCATCACATGCCAAAGCCTGTGCCAAGGCCAGTGTTGCCCCCAACTATCTGGCATGGGAGCGCGGTCGCCAGCTGGGTCTTAAGCAATACTGCACGACCAGTAATGCTTACAATGTCGGTCGGCGCGGACGTCAGCTCAATAATGTTTGCCCTTTAACCTTGGCGAACACACTGCAAACTGCTAATCAAAAAGGCTTAGACTATTATGCATTAGACAGTCAGTTAGACAAAGACAAGCGCCTCATAGAAACCTACCAAGAAGAGTTTGATAAGCTAGAAAGTGGGGCGATGTTAAACTTTGCTAATGAAAAAGAAGCACGCGCGCGTCTACTATCATTAGCCGACGAGCTGCGTAAAGCCAAGCACCGTATGAACACCACGCAAAGACAATTAGAAGCTCTAAACCAGTCAAATAGCTATTAATACTATTGGCCTTGTGAAATAATCTAATAGGAAAATATTTGGTAAGAAGGCATTTGGTAAGAAGGCATTTGATAAATATGGATTCAATCAACATAACTGATAAACAGACGGCTGCTACTTTGAATCACCAACAACCCTTAATAAAACCTTATCAGCGTCACGGACGGACGACCGCGATTGATGACCATAGCGACTTGCAAGTATTAAAGCGCATCAAGCGTTATTTATTGCCAAAAGACTTCGTTATCTCGCAAGATTTATTAAATGAAATAGTCGCGGGCTACGATATTGGCGATTCACTGGCAGATACGTTGGCCGCTGACGGCATTCGTTTTGCAAAGCCCCTACAGCAATTTATTATCAGCGACAGCAGCAATAGCAATAAATTCGATGCTAATCTCACAAACAACTCTGCATTTAACGCCTTGGCTGAACAATTTAGCCACCATCCCGATTGGTTCGATCCCAAGCTTGCCCAAATCGGTGCGGTTGCCTATCGACGCTATCCGCTGATGCTGATTTGGCTACTACGTAATGTCGCCCTGATGGCAGGCTACAGCATTCCCGCCCTCTCCCTGCCGCTCATTCAGACAGGCGCATTGATGCACGATGCCCTGCCGCGCCTGATGCGTACGTATGCCTATATCCTAGCCGTCTCTGAACATCCCCCATTACATAAGTCGAATACAAACGCCCATAATCAACGTCAGTCTATCGAGCAAGTATTGGCGATTGGCTCAGAAGGTTGGCGGCAATCAATCAAGGTGCGGCAAATTCATACCCTAGTACGGCAAAACTTGCTCAAAGGTAAAGGCAATGCTGCTAAAGGCGTCATACCAAATGCCGACCAACATCACAAGCCAGATGGCAGCTGGAATACTGATTATTGGGGTCTTCCTATCAATCAAACCGACATGATTGCTACTCATTTGCAGTTTTCATTGTTGATTATGCGCGGGTTACGGCTACTTGGCGCACGCATCAGCACTGAAGAAGCGGCAGGTATTCTGCATCTATGGAATCTTGCCAGTTATTGGATGGGGGTTGACTTAGAGCGCCTGCCAAAAGATGAAACCGCCTGTTGGGAATGGCTTTATACCTATTTATCAATTCAGCAACTTGATTTTAAAATGGGGCAACCATTAGCCAAAGCCTTGCATGATTTGCCGCGTCAGCTGATGGGCGAAGACAATCGACGGGGGCGTTTCGTTGAGATGGTCAATGCTAGCGTGACTCGTACTTTGGTCGGCGATGATATCGGCGATGGGCTGGATTTGCCAAAATCAAAAATCCGCTTTGGTGTCTTATCATCGGTGCCGATTCTCTTTGCGCTCGATACGGCACGCCAACACAATCAAAGTGTGGCTGAAAAATTAGAAGCCTTCCGCGCCAAACGCCAAGATAATATGAACTGGTGGCTTAAAAAAAACGACGATTATTATAAGTAAGCAATTATAAATAAAGCATAGTAGCTAAAATAAAACGAATAACGTTTAGACGTCAGCCGTTAGCCGTTAGCCGCCTTACGGATTAATTACGCGTATTTTGGATACGATAATACCACTCAAGCTGCCGATCAAAGCCTGTTTCTAGCAGACTGGCAATGACTCGTCCTGTCAGACCCCAAACCGTTTCACCATCCACTTGCCAGCTAGGCGTGAGAATAGTCGCGATCTTATCTTGCATTGCATATTCTACCGCATACTCGACAGTAGGCTGAGTCAGCAAGGTTTCAAAATCTGCCCAAAAAATGCGCGAGATTTCGCCAAGCTCAGGTACCAATAGTAAATCTGGCGCAATCAGCGCCACAATAGGACGCACACTCATACCACTTTTAGAGGTTTGAATGGGCAATTGACCAATTAGCTGGACTTTATTAGGTGGTAGTGCCGTCTCTTCACAGGCTTCACGCAAAGCGGTGACGACATTATTACCGTCGCCTGCGTCATGTTTACCACCAACGCAAGAGACCTCGCCAGCATGGCTGTTCATGTGCGCAGCGCGGCGTGTCAGTAGCAGCTTTGGATGGCGTTCATGGGTAATGGCAACCAATACCGAGGCATCGGCAATGGGTGTTTGATACAAGCTATCTAGAATGCGAGTGCTACGAGAAGTGCTAGCATCATACAGCGCAGGACTGGTAACGGCATTTAAGGTCTCATGCTGCACCCGTTCCGCCAGCGTCCTAATAGTGGGATAACGAATAAAGTCCGGCACAGCGACTGAAAACTCATCAAAACGTAGCGACTGCGGGGGAAGTAACATGATTATTGCCCTATATTTTTATTAGAATTAAGCATCGGATGGTGGAGCTTATCTCTCGCAATGTGTACAACGCTTGCGCCAGAGTTATTGCTACGCGTATCGCATCTACTACATGTTGGTTTCCATTCATTCATCGTTATGCTTGGCGACGTAAAGTGGCATTTTTTAATATCCCCTACTCTGATAGATGCGCGCGCTTTGCTGGTTACCCTTACTTAGAGCAACACCAGTCGCGGAAGCCATTACTCTTGTTGTTGGTAAAGCTATCATTCAATAGTTAGCGTGAGTCTAGCCTAGCGCAATCTTATCGTGACTGCATATACTTTATGTGACTGTCCTGCTTTGCCTGCTGATGCATTCATTAATAGCAACCGTAGCCGTAAGCAGTTGCGCAAACCTGTGTGCTTGTTATTATCACTGCCAGTGTGATGAGAATTTGTGTTATCTTAGGATTAACAGCTATGATCACATAACATCTGATAAGCTAAAGTCATACTATTTTATAAAATAAGAATCATAATTTTTCAAAGAACGACAATCCTTTTTCTCATTTCTATTTATCATGTAGATTTATCATTAAATAAGGCAGTTGATATGCGCTATTGTTTACAATGCGGTCATGAAGCGGAACGCAAAATACCAGCCACGGATAATATCCCACGCTTGGTATGCCCCAATTGCCACTATATTCACTATGAAAATCCAAAAGTGATTTGTGGCTCACTCGTTGTGCATAAGCATCGGGTACTGCTATGTCGCCGCGCGATCGAGCCACAGTATGGCTTATGGACACTGCCAGCTGGCTTTATGGAAAATGGCGAAACCATGGCAGAAGGGGCCGCTCGTGAAAGTTTTGAAGAAGCAGAAGCGGTCGTCATCAATCCGCATTTATATTGCTTATATGATATTCCTGATATCGGGCAAATCTATAGCATCTATATCACTGAGCTAAAAGACGGTGCTTATGGCATCGGCTCTGAAAGTCTTGATTGTGCGTTATTTACTGAAGAAGATATTCCATGGGACAAACTTGCCTTTGAAGCGGTACGTCGTACCCTAAAAAGTTACTTTGCTGACCGCAAGCAATACGATAACCATGAAAATTTCCCTATTCATCAGGATATCATCGGTAAAGACCAAGCGATCAAGCGCTACTAACCCTAAGCATATAAAGAATAGAGTTATAAACATAACGTTATAAAAAATAACCTTATAAAAAAATCAATTGCTTTACAAAAGTGGTTGGTAAAAACCATTGATAAGTCTTATGCTAAGTTTTGAATATAGCCACTTATCAATGGTTTTTTATTGTCTGAAGTTAATCGTTTAAGCCGACTTGCGAGAATATTATGCTGACTTTATTGCAACGCTCTTTACCTCTATTACCGCTGACCATCGCCATGACTCTAACCAGTATAAGTATCACCAGCCATGCGGAAGATGCACGGTTAACCGCCAAACAATCCGACCCACAAACGCTTGGCTGGATGCAAGGTTTTCCGCCGCCTGCCGATAAACTGATTACTCAACCTTCCTCTAATTTTTTTAGTTTTCCCAAGCTGCGTTGGACGGTCTGTCATATCCGTGAGTTGATGCCTACCACTGACGTCAGTCGCGGTATCGGCGCGCCTTCCAAGCTCAGCTATGAGTTAGATAAAAATATCGATGCCATCACCTTTATGCCTACTAACAGTAAGCGCCTAATGACGTGGAAGCAATCACTGGATGCCAATTATACTGACGGCATTATGGTCATGCATCATGGCAAGGTGGTATACGAGCGCCAAAACGGCTGCCTCAATGAGCTGGGCAATCATGCGGCGATGTCGATGACCAAATCAATGACTGGGCTGTTAGCAGAAATCCTCGTGACCGAAGGTAAGCTTGACGATAAAGCTTTGGTGTCCTCTATCATTCCAGAGCTCAAGAACAGTGGCTTTGGTGATGCAACCGTACGCCAAGTCATGGACATGACCACAGCGCTAGATTATAGCGAAGACTATGCTGATCCTAATGCCGATATCTGGAAGTATTCAGAAGCGGCAAGCCCACTACCAAAACCGAAAGACTATAAAGGACCCAATGGTTACTTTGAGTACCTGCAAACAGTTAAGAAGAACGGCGAACATGGGGAAGCATTCAACTATCGAACCATTAATAGCGACGCGCTAGGTTGGATTATTTCGCGTACGACTGGTAAAGCGGTGAATGCATTACTCTCTGAACGCATCTGGCAAAAAATCGGCGCTGAACAAAGCGCCTATATGACGGTCGATGCTAAAGGTACGCCGTTTGCTGGCGGCGGTCTTAGTGCAGGTTTGCATGATATGGCACGCATTGGTAGCTTGATGCTCAATAAAGGTGAGATTAATGGTGAGCGCTTATTCCCAGCTGCGGTCGTTGATAATATCGAAGCGGGTGGCGATAAAGAGGCTTTTGCGAAAGCCGATTATAAGCAGCTGACTAACGGCAGCTACACAAGCATGTGGTGGTTATTTAATAACCCCACGCCCATCTATGCAGCACGCGGCGTCCACGGTCAAACTGTCTATGTCGATCCAGCAGCCGATATGGTCATTGTGCGTTTTGCGTCATACCCAGATGCCAGTAACGGCAAAATAGACCCGACTTCTTTACCTGCCTATAAAGCAGTCGCCAATTACTTAATTAGAAAGTAGTTAATCATAGTGAATGCACAATAAAAGCTGCCATTTTTAAAGTGGCAGCTTTTAAATATGAATATAGCTTTGAGTGTTATAAAATTAATTTAATCTGTTGTTTTCACCATTTGTCCCATAAATAAAATGGTACCGGTCGGCTTATGATAAATAGTATAAATAAACGGATGATCCGCTTTGAATTCAATAGGAATTATCGGCTCTTCCTCCTCCGAAGCGTCCGCAATCATCTCAATGACTGTCGCTGCTGTGGCTTCTGTTCCAATCTCATCTACCTCTATTACTGCTTGATGAATCACCTTATTAAACTGGAGTTTAAAGTCTTTACTAAATTCTGAGAAGTCAGCGCCATCTGTAAAAGCGCTTGGCATCCCCATACTTATAAGTGTATCAGCCATGGCGGCATTTTTTATATCCATTTTAAACTTGGGCAAATATAGATCAATATCTTTATCAGAAAACTGTGTTTGCCACGCTGTAATTTTTTTAGCTGACAGCAAATCAATCAATTGTTGAAATGCTTTTTTACTTGTCTCTTTGGGTAGTATCACTATCATAGCTATTTCATCGCCAGCGTATGGCATATCAAGGATCTGTGCTTGCTCATCCTCGATATAACCAAACCATGCATTTTGATGCATCATATTTACTACCGATTCGCTATTAGCATTATTCGCCTGCTCAAAAGTACGAAACGGCATGGGCTCAGTAAATCCATCATAAAACTCATTTGCCCAAGCGCCTTTAAAATAAAGCGCGTTGGTCAAGACGGTACGCGTTGATTTACTGATATCGTCTTTTGATAGTATCCTTGGTATAAGATTATTAGTCTGTTTAGCAATGGACTGGTTGATGGTTTGTATAGCCAAATCAGGATCATTAGCGAAATCAAGTGATCCGACATTGCCAGCTAGATATCGGCTTATATTATCTAAATAATTTGAGTTAAGGCTTAATCCCTTTTGAATCCATAGCTCATTAACACTAGACAAGCTATAGTTTGCGCTAGGACGGTTTAGCTGATTGTATAACCTTGCTGCATTAGGTAGCATCTTATCCACTTCTGGATAGCTGAAGACTTGCTTAATCTCATCATAAGTGAGCCCACTGGCACCGATATAGCCGAGCATCATGGCTGAGGAGATACTATAAGGAGAGAATACGAGATTATCCACAGGCTTATCTTGATTGAGCTGTTGATACATCTTAATGGCAAAGTCATTATTTGCAGTAGCTAAACTTTGAATGCCTTCTACTGTAGCCTTTGAGTCATCAGCTGGCGTAAATTGCTTTTGTAGATAATTCAGTGAATCTACTGTCTCCTCTTCTACAGTAACATCATCTTCTATAGTTGAGCTTGAGCTATCACAGCCTACAACAAATAGCGCCAATAGCATCGATATCGTTAATGAAGATAACGGCACAGCTGCGCGGCTAATAGCTTTACGAAAGCCCATTTTATTATTTATTTTTTCCATAATTTCTGCATCCACCAAAGGTTGTAAAAGACCACGGCATAGTTGACAAGAAAAGCTACAAAAGCTAATAATGCTATAATTTTATAAAAGCCATCACCGCTAAGCTGTGACCAACTAACGCCCATAATGTCAAAATATAGTAATAACCGCGATGTTTAAGATAATAACTAGCGACGGCTAAACCGCTACAGCATAGATTGTTTAAAACAAAAATAAAAGCAGACAATACTTTAGTATTATCTGCTCTTTTACTATCTACACTTTAGCTTTGGCTATCACTTATTAACTTTTAATTTTACAAACGTTAAAGCCAAGCTCTTTTACCGCTACTTCTTTATCATAAGGCGCGAGTACTGCACGTACGTGCTTTTGCCCTTGTAGATATTGCTTGGCGACGCGCTGCAAGTCTGCCACGGTCACGGCCAATATTGAGGCACGCATTTTACGCTGCCAGTCGACGCCGCGATGATGCAAATCTGCAAAGCAGGCTTTAACCGCCTCCCCTGCTGGAGAGCCTGGCTTATCCATTCCTGAGATGATACCTAAGATGGCCTCTTCTAATTGCTCATCGGTTTGCGGTTCATTCAATAGCCACTCGATACTGGCATCAAAGTGCGCAAAAGTTTCAGCACACTGCGGATCACGGTAGCTAAAGAACTTAAAGGCACAGGCATTGGCATCGTAGCCCGCACCGCCGCCATAAGCACCGCCGCGCTCACGAATAGCGCTATGCAGATAACCATTGCGTAGATAAGACGCTAATACCATCAAGGCTGCCGTATCTGGATGATCAGCCGCTGGCACGGTATAAGCACTGGCATTATGATAGACGTTGGTTGGCACTAGCCACGCCAAGTCTTCAACATCGAGCGTCACATCACTTTCTAGCACTTTGACCGCGTCTTTCTCACCATTTAACGCCGCATCAAGTTGCAATTCGGCAAACTCGCTTGGGATATTGGCGTCGATACTCGCATCGGTATTTTTTAACTGCGCTGCAATTTTTGGCGCTTGACTGTCTTTCCAGCTATCAACGATTAAATTGCTTAAGCGTTCGGTTTGCTCCGCTTCACAGATGATAACCGCGTGCTTAGGCAAACTAATTAGACGTTGATGTAAGTCCATCAAACTGGTTGCTAATTTATCCCACTGTGCATCATCGCTACTGGCATGGGTTAAGAAGTCTTTTAGCGCGTTCAATGCTGGCAAACCACTGCGCACATATTCTAATTGCGCTTGGCGACTCATACCACGGCTGGCGGTTTGCATGGCATAAGAATGCCCTGAACCAGCAAGGTTTGATTGCCAGCCTGCTTGACGCTGCTGCAAGATTTCTTTGATACGATCATGCTCACTAAAGATACTGTGTTCCATGACTTCTTTGAGCAAATCAATCGCTTCAGGTTTACGATTGAGTGCGCGCGTTGCCACGACGAAATAGCTGCTAATCGCTTGGCTGTCATCGACATTGGTACGCTGGCTGATTCTAGCAGTCACCCCTGATGAATGCGCCGCTTGTTTGGCCTGCATTTCATGCGCGCTGAGCGAATCTGTACCCAATTCTGACAATAAGCTCAAATAGATCGGCAATAGCGGATGATTAATGACTTCATTAACGGGCAGCTCGCTTGTATCCTCATTACCAATCGCATCAGTCAACGGTACAATTATTTGATAATAATATAAGCCATTAGTGCCTGCTTCATATTCAAATAACGTACTTTCTTTGCCACTTAAATTAATCTGCTTTTGCGTGCCTTGTTTAAAGCTGATATCGGTTGGAACGTCTTCTAAACCCACTTTTGGCAATAAGCTTAAATCATCAGGCGCTGCTTGGCGCGCTGCCAAATCAAGTGCTTGTTGTTTTAAGACGGCTTTATCATCAGCGGTCAAATCCATCTCGATGGTATCAAGACGGGTCTGCTCAGCTGCCGCCAAACGGGCGGTTTTTTCACTATCAGGCGTCATGGTCACACGGACACGGTGCTGATTATCAAGCAAATGCTGCTTGATTAAATTCGGTAACCATTGCGCATCTTTTACTTGCTCACGTAGCCACTGCAAATGCTCATCAACTTCCCAGACATCGATAGGATTACCATCATGAATGGCAGTGCTAAAGCCTTCTAGCATGAGATTTAGACCATAGGGCATGCTATCGCCGCCGATATGGCGCTGATCGATCTCGATTTGATGCAGAATCGTCTCAATCGTTTCATCATCAATCGGTTTGCTCGCCACTTGTGTAAGCAAATCAATAATGCCCTGTTCTACCGCTTCGGCGTGTTCAGGGTTTGAACCGCGCAGACCGGTATAAAAGACCATTTCATAATGACTGTCATCCAGCCCTAGTAGCGGACTTGGTGCTTTACCAAGTGGATGGCTATCCAAATAAGCACGTAACGGTGAGCCAGCATGTTCAACCAACACGCCTTCTAATAAACGCAATGCTAAACGCTGCTTCGGATCAGTAATCGATGGTAATAACCATGCAATCACATGATGCGTTTGGTCAGGCCCTGCTTCGTCAGCCGTATAAGTATCAACCGCACTAATCGGTGCAGACAGGCGTTTTTCAGGACGTGAGACGTGTTTTTTACCTGCTTCAAACTGAATCAAGGCATCTTCATGGATTTTGGCTTGGGTTTCAGCGACTGGAATATTACCAAAGCTCATAATCACGCTGTTTGATGGATGATAATGACTCTGATGAAATTCAACCAGCTCAGTATGGGTCAAGTCAGGAATATCGGCAGGATCGCCGCCCGAATTATAGTGATACGTCGTCGTTGGGAATAAATGATGGGCGACCGTATGATACAACTGGTCAATCTCACCACTCATTGCGCCTTTCATTTCATTAAAAACGATGCCTTTAAATTGCGGCTTGTCATTTTCGTCTAACTCTACACGAATGCCTTCTTGGGCAAAATCCAGCGGATGAATATTTGGAAAAAACGAGGCATCCAGATAAACGGCTAGCAAATTAAAGTAGTCGTTTTTATTTTGCGTCGCATACGGATACGCCGTCCAATCGGCAGCGGTCATCGCATTCATAAACGTGTTTAATGAGCGTTTAATCATTGAAAAAAATGGGTCACGAACAGGGAACTTTTCAGAGCCACATAAAGCCACGTGCTCTAAAATATGTGCCTCACCTTTTGAATCCATTGGCTGAGTTCGAAAGCCCACCAAAAAGGCGTTTTCATCACTTGGATGTGCCAAGTGGTAATGCATCGCGCCTGTTTTAACGTGTTGGCTTATCAATACGTCCATCGACAATGCATCGATATGGCGGTGCTCAATCAGCTCAAAGGCAGGATGCAAAGTTAGATCAGTAGTAGATAACGTGTCGGTCATAATTTTCCTTATGGATTGCTCTAATTTTATTTAGAATAATATGCGATTAATGACTAAATCTAGCCAGTGGCGATAAAATAAAATCGGAGTAAACAATAGATAAATAGTGTATGTAATACTTATCGTAGGGTCTTTTTTATATGATATTTATATAAAAATATTGTGCGTATTATTGTGATTAACCTATGAGTAATATTCAAATTTAATGGCATGTACCCGTGCATCATTTTAAATGACAGCAATGCGCCGGTATAAATTAAAAAGAATTTGCCTAACGGAATTAGATGGGGTTCGCACCTTCATAAGTCAAGATACCGTAGTAATAAAGATAACCAATATGGCAGAATGTCGGATTTTCACAAAGCGAACTCAAAGCTTACTTAACAGCAGCCATCAGTAGTGCTATAGTTAAAATCATCTGTCACAAGGAGCCGCTCATGAGTTACGAACATATTTTATTGGTCACCGACTTAATGTCCGATGCTGATGTGGTCGCCCAAAAGGCCAAACGTATCGTCGAGAATCGTCCTAACGCCAAGTTATCGGTATTACATATCGTCAAAGATACCATGGTTGGCTTCGGCTATGAGCTGGTGCCAGCCTCCAGCTTATACGATGAGATTGACGATGAACGCTGTCAGGAAGCGCGCGCCAAATTGGCACAGTTTTTGGAGCGTAATGACTTGCATGCGGTGAATTCTGAAGTGACCACTGCCATCTCTAACAGTGAAGGTATCGTCAACTATTGTCACAAGCATGATGTTGATTTACTAGTCATCGGTCGTCACGAACGCCATGGTATCGCAGCGTGGCTCAGTGGCGCGACGGCAGATAATATCTTGCCTAATGTCCCATGCGATAGCTTAGTCGTGAGACTGGATAAGCCCGTTAATAAGTAGTTTAAAAAAAGACTTAACGTTGTTTCCAAGTTAGTTAAAGCTATTAAAAAAGCTCATTAAAAAAAGCGCAATGTCAGACAATGCGCTTTTTTATTACTAACTAAAATAGTAGATATTCTCGCTAATACCTCTATATTTACTACTAAAATTAATCTTCTGTCAAAATATCAATAAAGCTCTGCCAAATCGGGCTTTGATGGCGGGCTTTATGCCACACTAGCCACCAAGTCCGTGATAAATCAATACCCGCGACTTTCACCTGTACCAGCGCTCCTTCTGTCAACTCTGCCTGAATGACATGCTGTGATAAACAGCCAAGACCAATATCTGCACTTACCATATGCTTAATAGCTTCCGACTGCTGAATCGCCATCACGATTTCTGCATCAGGCAAATGCTTGAGCAGCTGTTCATCGATAATTTGCCGTGTACCTGACCCCGCCTCTCGTACCAATAGCGGCAGCTTTGCCAGTTGTGCAATGCTAAGCTCGTAGCAATTATCCGCATCGTTATACGCTGCCATGCCTGTCAACCATTTGCTATCGCGCTTGGTAAAGATCATCAAGGTATCTGTCCGCCACGCACGCTGCTCAATCACCTTCATATCTGTCGGGCGCGGCATACCCTCTACGAGCGCAATATCAATATTTAACTGCTCAACTTCGCTGACCACTTCTTGAGTATTGGCGATATACATATCGATATGGGCGTCGGGTAGCGCCGCATATAGCTTGGCAAGCAGCGGCGGCAGTACATAATTGCCGATCGTAGTACTGGCACCGATATGAATCTGCCCTGCTTGATGCTTATGATAATGCTCTAGAGTTAAGGCCTGCCCTAGGATAGCTTGTGCCTGTATATAAATAGGATGGGCATTGGGGTGCTGATTAAGCCTACGCCCAACCCGCTCAAATAGTGGCATCTGTAACCTTGATTCTAACTCTGTCAGCGCACTACTGACCGCCGACTGCGATAAATGCAGCGCTTCACTGGCACGGCTGGTACTACCCGTTTGATAAATACTGACAAACACTGATAATTGCTTGAGGGTAATCTTTGGCAATACCTGCATGGCTTTTTTCATAATTTCTCTGACACCTATCTTATTGATACAATCTAAAAACCACCTGTTATTTTAAAAACCCTTTATTATCTAAAAAACCATCTTTTTAGCCCAAAGACTTTTATCAACCTAAAAAATCGATAGTTTTTATCTAATTAATCTGTTTTTATTATAGATTGGTCTGCCTTATAATGTCTATTCATAAGCTTATGCTTATTTCGATTATAGATAATACATAATAGGACAGCCAGTCATGTACGCCTTGACCCAATCAGTAAATAACTATCTCCCGCGCAGCCGCCATTTAGCAGGGCTTATTGTCGTGCTGATTGGCAGCTTATTTTGTTTGTGGCTCAATACTAGTGTCAACACATGGACCAATGGACGTATCGTTGGTTTGTCTTCTCTCACTTTAGCCATTCTCATTGGTATGGTATTGGGCAATACGGTCTATCCTAACCTTGCTGAGCGCTTAAGTGTCGGCGTGGCATTTGCCAAAGGTCAAATATTGCGCCTCGCCATCATGTTTTATGGCTTTAAGCTGACCCTGACGCAAGTATCAAGTGTCGGACTGTCTGCGGTGATGAGCGATGCGTTGGTATTGACATCGACCTTTTTACTCACCTATTGGATAGGTACCCGATGGTTAAAAGTCGATAAACAAACGACGCTATTGATTGGGTCAGGCGCGAGTATTTGCGGTGCCGCCGCAGTGATTGCCGCTGAGCCTGTGGTCAAAGCGGAAGCACACAAAGTCACTATTGCCGTGGCGACAGTGGTGGTCTTTGGTACGGTTGCGATGCTGCTCTATCCGTTTTTATACCATCTTGGTTGGTTGCAACCTTGGCTAAATGCTCAGCAGTACGGGATTTATACGGGTTCCACCATTCATGAAGTGGCGCAAGTCGTCGTCGCTGGTAACGCAGTCAGTCCCGAAGTGGGTGACACAGCGGTTGTCACCAAGATGATACGCGTCATGATGCTTGCCCCTTTTTTACTTATTTTATCGTTTGCCTTAACCAAAGGTAGCAGCGACAATGGCAAAAAACCATCGTTTATGAATCGCGTCCAACAAGTCAAAGTGCCTTGGTTTGCCTTTATATTCATTGCCATCGTCTTACTGCACACTTGGGTGCCGATGACCGCAAGCTTTGAGCGTAGCATGGTGATGCTAGACGATGTGCTGCTCACCATGGCGATGTTTGCGCTTGGTCTAACCACGCATTTGGGCGCTATCAAACAAGCTGGCGTTAAACCCCTTATCTTAGGGGCGATTATGTTCGCTTGGCTGATCGTTGGCGGTGGTCTAATAAATATAGGTATCAGTTTTTTATAAGACGCTCATTCCTATGATAGCTTGCCCACTATAAATTTATGCAGAATCAACAAAGCCTACGACTATTAACATAGTAAGTAGGCTTTTTTATAAGTAATCTACACCAAATTTTAGACGAAAAAAAACGAACCCGAAGGTTCGCTTTTTTTTCATCTTGCTCTAAGTGTCTATAAAGACAAATTAGATAGCAACGATGTTATGGGCTTGTGGGCCTTTTTGACCTTGAGTTACAGTGAACTCAACTTCTTGGCCTTCAGCTAAAGTTTTGAAGCCTGAACCAGTGATTTCGCTGTAATGAGCAAAAACGTCTGCGCCAGTTTCTGGAGCGATAAAACCAAAGCCTTTAGCTTCGTTGAACCACTTAACTGTACCTTTTTGAACGTCTGACATAATATAATCCTACTTTTAAATTTATTAATGGCCTAGTGACCGATAACGCTTGCAAATAGCTACTGAACGATAAATATTAAAACGAAGGATTATAACTAATACTACGAGGTAATGATTTGGTGCAGAACTGCTCTTAAGCTTGGACGTATTATAGGGGGAACATCCTGATTTCGCAAGTCTTATCTTAGCTTTCATGTAACTAAAGCCCATTTATTACGATTTTTGACCTGAAAATCAATGTATTTTAGGCATTTGGCAAACGGAACAAATAGACCGCTACCCCAGTACAGATCACGGCTACCAGCCATGCCATCCATATCATATCGGCGGGAATATTAAAAAATAACATCGTTGTTGAAATAGTCATCATTATTGTCGCTAACCACTTGGCATAGAGTGGCACGGCATGATTATTTTCCCAATCGCGGACAAATTTCCCAAAGTATTTATGATTAATCAACCAAAAATGAAAGCGTCGCGAACTACGTGCCCAGCAACCTGCTGCCAGTAATATAAAAGGCGCAGTCGGCATGACTGGCAGCAATACACCGATAATCCCTAATACAAAAAATAGCCAGCCCAGTATGACAAACGTCCAACGAACCGTTGGGCTGTTATGCTGATTGGTTTTGGGTCGATAATAAAAGGCTTTTTTGTGTTGGCTCATAAAAATACTGTCATTGAATGATATGGAGTGGCTAATATTCGATAAAGGTTAGACAGCTAGATTGTTAAACCAGATAATCATTTATAGAACTGCCTACCTATATAGGTAGCTAAGCATGCAATATCACTCAAAATGGTACAAGGCTATTTTTACGAGGTTTTTGCTATCAATAGGTATGTTTGGTTAGTGGTTGGGTAAGTGAGCTCACCACCTTTGACTGAATTTTTAGTAATAAAAAACCGCTCATAGCTAGACTATGAACGGTTTTATCGTTGAAGATATTATCCTAATTTATTTATTTCGCTATCAATCCTATCTCGCGTGCTTCTTTCAGCCAGCTTGGAAACTCTTCTAGCATATTCTCATACAAGGCTTCTTCGCTGATATCATCCAAATCATCGAGTTCAAAAAAGTCACAATTATCAATCACGCGCCCTGTCATGTCGTCTAATTTCTTAAGAATGCCATAACCGCGACCACCCAGTCCCACAAATTGCCAAAATATCGGCAGTTTCGCGGCTTCCGTCATGACTCTCGTGATACCGCGATTGTCATTCACCCCGCCATCACTGATAAATAGCACGTAGATAGGCACATCTAAGCCATCTTTTTGATAAAACTCCGTCACGGCTTTCATGACCTCTGCTTCATTGTTGATGCGCGGGCCAAGTGCCCATTTGCGCCAGCCGCCATGAGCGTTATTGATAAAACCGTCATAATTGCTCAGCCCAATCTCACCCAAATACTGCGGATCTCGGGCAAACGCCCAGCAGTCTAGTGCTTGGTCGTCATCGAAGTTCACTGCCAATGGCAATATGCGATTGACCACCTCTTGCACGCGGCCTTTTTTGTACTGTCTGTTCATTGATCCTGAGGCATCTAACACCAATGCTACCTTTGCGGTTAGTTGCTGTAATTGGCGTTTCTCAAGCGATATCGTGGCTTTTTTGGCCAGATTGACCAGTTTTGGCGCTTTGTCTAGCATGACCTTCTCTAACGACGGTTTTGCTTGCACTGGCGTGGCGGTCGGCTCGATTACTTGCGGGCTGCCCTCTTCTACATCGCCACCGAAATGCTGCACGATGGCAGAAAGCCCACCATTAAAGCCTTGTGCGACGTTAGATACCCGCCAAACGCCACTCTTGCGGTAAAGCTGCATCAGCATACTGGCTTGCTGCTGGGCAAAGTCTGCTGCTTGATACTCTGCCTGTGCCTTTTGCGACTGCTGCCAAAGGCCAATCTCTAACGATTGAATTTGATTAAGCGGCGTGTCGGCTGATAACACAAAAAACAAGCTGTCTATATTCGCAGCCAGTTTGGATAAGTTAACTTCAAACTCGGCTTGGATGCCTTTACTCGCCGTTGGCTGCGACTCGTAATGTGTCAGCTTGATTTGCCCGCACGGTGAGGTCGGCTGATTATAAAACACCATGTAATCATCATTGATCAGTTTGCCCGTTGCGTCTAAGGCAAAGCAGCTGATGTCCATCTCTATTGGGCTTTGGCGAGTGAATTTAAGCGTGATAGGTGCGGTATCGTCAATAGCAAGATTGCTTAAAGGCGCGCGTTGTCCGACGGTGAGATGGTTCATGGTGTTCCTTGCGTTAGCGTGTTATTCCTTTGAAGATAATAGCTTAATTACTGACATTAAAAAACCGCTAAAGTCAGGGTGGAAGCGGTTTTTAGAATTTAAAATAATTTAATCAAACAGACTTCGATATCGCATATTTATCTATGTTCTGCCTTATTTCTAAAGCAGCTTCAATCCAACCATTATAGTTACTTGTAAACTCTTTCCATGTAGGTTGTAAGATATACGAGCTAGAGCACCCATTGCTAAGTCTTGTTGCGGGATAACGATAATTTAAATTATTTCTATTTTTATTGATAATTTCAAATCCAAAATTTGAATTCCTTGCATACTCATAGCTTCCATATCTATCAGGTAGAATAATAGCTAATATTGCATTAGGGGTACTACTAATAGTATTACGTGTTTTTCTTTTCAAAGAATACGATATTTCCCACGGTATCCACTGGTCTTTTTCTAAACTCACCCACTCTTTCATATTTGGAGAGATAAGTACTATAGTAATAGAACTATCATATATCTTTTCTGCTAGCTTACTTCTTATGGCATCATCCTTAAACGCTTCAAGACTTTCACTATTATTCTCTCCCTTAAATATATGAACACCTGTATCTTTAAAGTGGTTCTGAATTATATCTACATATGATCGCGCTGTAGTCAGTGGGGCATCCCACGAGTTATCTAAGGATTGAACATTTTCATCAGAATACTTATAGGATATAAAAATCTTTTTAGCCATTATAGAATTTCCTTAAATAATTTATAGAACAAAGCTATGTAAGCATAGTCATCCTTCAAAGAAACATCGAAATCACCCTCTTCGTAAATTCCTAACGCGGCAGCTCCAGTACTTGCCATTGGAAGTACCATAGCTTCAGGGTGAGATTGAGTGAATAGTTCAAATTCATCTTCCACCCCTTCCATGCCACCTACAAAAATACCAGCAATAAAGTCATTGTTAACAATCATCTTTTCGCGCATCAAAGCCAAGCTTTCATCACGACTTCCAATATTATCTGTAACAATAAGAGATTCAGAAAACTCCTCATTCTCTACAGGAAACATTTGTCTGAAATAATCTGACTGATAAAGGTGTACATGCTCTTTAATATTGACATTTACACTCTCTAATATAGAGCTAATTAAAGGCGTAATAGAAGGATGACCACCCCAAACAAGACGACATTCAGGTAAAACAACTTTAGCCAGACTACTAACACAATCTCGAATAGCAATTACATCAGCCGTATCATAATAAATAGGGTTGCGTTCTTTCAGAGGTATACTTGCTGAAAGAAAGATATTTTTTAATTTAGCCATTTTTGCACCTTTAATATACTTAATGTCTCTACTGAAAGGCTACTATCCAACCACTTCAGATGATTTAGCCAATAGTCGCGAATACAGGTTTCATCAAAAAGTATATAAATATGTTCGTACTTTTTTTTCCTAATTTCTTCGATAAAAATAGATGAACTTTCATAATTTAGAGAATTAGGGATACCAACTGCTGGCACTAAAACTATTTCTTCGTTATTTTTAGTCATAGAAATGATTTTATAACTGTCGAGCTGTGGCGCACAACCTCTAGACTTAGCCATTTTCATAAAATTTGATATTAAGTTATCTCTTCTAGCAGCTAACGTTCTGGCTCTTATACTTTCTACATTTTCAATAATTTTATCAACCACATTATCATCTAATTGCTTACCCTCATAATTAAAGTCGTTAGCTTTCAACTGAATTGGAAATGATATTTCGGCATCTCTATGATCCTTAATGGAGTGGTCAGGCCAAGAAACAACGATCATTCCTAGCAGCAACTTATTTGCCATAGCTAGCTCTTGAGTTGTCCACATACTTCCTAAAAAATTAGAAGTATTCAATAGCACAACTACGTCACTATCGGCCATACGATGCCATAGTTCGTCTTGGAAAGGTTCAGACGGTCTAATACTATGAGTATCAAGAAATACATCAAAGCCACTTCTTTCTAAAGCTTCATACAATTGAATGGCTACACTGGTAGATTCATCACGTTTATAGCTAATAAAAACACGACGATTTTTTCTTAGAAGAGAAAAAGCTTCTAGGATATTATTTGCAATTTTTTCAACCTTTACATCTTTATCTTGCTCTGAAACTGCTAATCCATTATATGTGGATATAATTTTAGGTACACACTGATTAAAATCTTCTAGCGAACCTTGTACAATAGGCAATACTAAGGAGGCATCAACAACTATTTTCTTTAGTAACTCTACATCAGCAAACTGTTTTTCTACTTCGTTTCGTCCTAGGTAGATACAAAAAGAGGGACTTGCATCAGTATATTCGTCAAAATTTTCATCATTAATTATTTTAAAATGACTAAAATCTATACCAATTTCTTCGATTTTTTGCTTGAGACTATGAATAATATCTTCTTGGATATCAAAATCTTTTCCCAGTATTATCAACTGATAACAGTATTTTTTCACTAGTTGTGCTCCTTTAGGATTTAACCCAATCTCTAAGTAATTTAGCAGGCTTAGTAGAATCGTCTTTTACCACCAGACCAAGGTCATGACGCTCTACAAATGGGTATAGCTCTAAAAACTCTTGGCCTCTAAAACTATCTCCACTATTTTCTATAAGTCCTAATACTGCGACCTTATCCTTGAGACCATCAAAATACCCTAATTCCCATAACATCCATCTAGAATCTTCAGAATTTTCGGTAATGGCAAATATTAGTGTTTTGCAGCTTTGCATACGCTTTCTGATAACTACCGCTGTTTCTTTAGTTACTTTGCCTCTTTCAAGATGTGAATCTTCGTACCAATCAACATACACACTAAACCCTGCTTCTTTTAAAACCACCCTCAATCCGTCAATTGCTTCAGCATCTAAAAATGCATGAGATAGGAAGATATCGTAAATCTTATATTGATTAAAGCTATCAAATTGTTCTTCTAAAATATCTCTCGACTCTAAACCAAATTTCTTATTACTACGAGCTTTACTACGTACTTCACTTAAAGTTAAAAATGCCATAAAGAATCCTCTTGAGAATTAGCTTAATAACGCTCACAACATTTTAGCATACAAATATTGAGTAATAAGGAAAGTAAAGAATGCTAACCAGTAGGCAATAAAAAACGCCATCATAATTGTGACAGCGTTTTTTATTTATACAGATACTTCTATGTTAATTACAACGCTTTCAACTCTTCCATCTGCGCCGTCATCGCTGTCAACTGCCCTTCTAGCTCAGCAAGTTTCGCCTTTTCAGCATCTACCACTTCCGCAGGCGCTTTACTGACGAAGCCTTCATTACCTAGCTTACGGGCGATGCCTTCAGATTGACCTTTTAACTTATCATATGACTTACCCAAACGTGCCAGCTCAGCCGTTGGATCAATCAGACCTTTCATCGGTACGAGTACACGTAGCTGACCGACCATACTTGATGATGACAATGGTACTTCATCACCTTCTTTTAGAATGGTTAAGCTGTCTACTTTGGCAAGTGCTTTAAACTGATTGGCGATACGTGATAGGCGCTCGTCTTCTGCTAGCGAGATATTTTGTAGCAGCACTGGCAGACGTACCGCATTGCCCAGTTTCATCTCACCACGGATGTTACGGACGCTAGCGATTAGCTCTTGTAGCCACGCCATATCCGCCTCAACTTGCTCACTGATTTGCGCGTCGTCCGTTTTTGGATAGTCAGCGACCACGATGCTGTCAGTGTTTTTGCGACCCAGTAGCGGTGCCACTGTCTGCCAGATTTGCTCGGTCAGATACGGCATGATTGGATGCGTAAAGCGCAGTGCTGTCTCTAGCACGTGCAGTAGCACATAACGGATTTGCGCTTTACGTTCATCCGATACCGAGTCATCATTTAGACTGGCTTTGGCAAGCTCAACGTACCAATCACAGTACTCATTCCAGATAAACTCATAGATATCTTGGCTGACCATATCGAGACGATACTGAGCGAAATGCTGATGGATATCGGCAACGGTAGAGTTCAGACGACTCATGATCCATTTTTCTGGCAATTCCCAAACGTCAGGGTTTGCCGCTTGGTCGATAGGCTTGGCACTGCCTTCACTGTCTACACAGTTCATGAGTACAAAACGGCTGGCGTTCCAGATTTTATTACAGAAGTTACGATAGCCCTCGACACGCTTTAGATCAAAGTTGATATCGCGACCAGTACTGGCTAATGAGGTAAAGGTAAAGCGCAGTGCATCGGTACCATACGCTGGGATGCCTTCTGGGAACTCTTTACGCGTTTGCTTTTCGATTTTGGCCGCATCTTTTGGATTCATCATATTGCTGGTACGTTTTTCTACCAACGCTTCTAGCTCAATACCGTCGATTAGATCGATCGGATCTAGGACGTTACCTTTCGATTTTGACATTTTTTGACCGTTGCCATCACGTACCAAACCATGCACATAAACGGTCTTAAACGGTACTTGCGGCGTGCCATCTTCGTTTTTCACGAAGTGCATGGTCATCATGATCATGCGGGCCACCCAAAAGAAGATAATGTCAAAACCTGTCACCAATACGCTGGTCGGGTGGAAAGTATCCATCACGCGTGGATCGGCGTTGACGTCTGCCCAGTCAAGCGTACTGAACGTCCATAGACCAGAGCTGAACCACGTATCAAGCACGTCATCATCTTGGCGCAGTTTTACATCGTCGCTTAGATTGTATTTAGTGCGTACTTCCGCTTCGTCACGGGCGACATAGATTTCACCTGTCGCATCGTCATACCATGCAGGGATACGATGTCCCCACCACAGCTGACGGCTGATACACCAATCTTGCAGATCGGTCATCCACGACATATACATGTTTTTGTACTGCGCAGGGACGAACTCAATGCTGCCATCTTCTACTGCATCAATCGCAGGCTTGGCAAGCTCTTTCACAGCGACATACCATTGATCGGTCAACCACGGCTCAACGATCGTACCGCCACGCTCAGCACGCGGGGCTTTGAGCGCGTAGTCTTCGATATCTTCTAGCCAGCCTTGCTCGCCCGCTTGCTCAACAAGGAATTTACGCGCCGCAAAACGCTCAAGTCCAGCGTATTCACTTGGCGTGGTTTCTAATGTTGGCTCACGTGTTTGTAGATCAGGATAAACTTCCATCGCTGGCAAAATGTTAGCGCGCTCATCAAGGATATTAATCAATGGCAAGTTATGACGACGACCAAGTTCATAGTCATTAAAGTCATGGGCTGGGGTGATTTTTACGCAGCCTGTACCAAAGTCTTTTTCGACATAGTCATCAGCGACGATAGGCACGACGCGACCCGTGATTGGCAAGGTAATGGTTTTGCCGACTAGGTGTGCATAACGCTCATCGCTAGGATTGACCGCGACAGCAGTATCACCAAGTAATGTTTCAGGACGTGTAGTGGCTACGACCAGATAGTTTTTACCGTCTTGAGTCAGCAGCTCTGTATCTGTGAAATGATAGCGGAAATGCCACAAGCTGCCTTTTTCGTCATGGTTTTCTACTTCTAAATCAGACAGCGCGGTTTGGAATTTAGGATCCCAGTTCACCAAACGCTTACCACGATAAATAAGTCCATCGTCAAACAGGCGTACGAACACTTCTTTTACCGCATTAGATAGACCATCATCCATGGTAAAGCGCTCACGTGACCAATCAACCGAGCTGCCCAAACGGCGAATTTGGCTGGTGATATTGCCGCCCGACTCTTCCTTCCATTCCCACACTTTATCGATGAAATCTGCACGAGTCATATCACGGCGTTTGATGCCCTGTGCTTCTAGGCGACGCTCAACAACCATTTGCGTGGCGATACCGGCATGATCCGTACCCGGTTGCCATAGCGTATTGTCACCATCCATGCGGTGATAACGGGTCAGCGCATCCATGATTGCGTTGTTAAAGCCATGACCCATGTGCAGCGAGCCTGTGACATTCGGTGGTGGCAAGGCGATAGAGAACGACTCTTCTTTATCAAAGGTCGGCTTAAAATAGCCGCTTTCTTCCCAGCCTTGATACATACCCGCTTCGACTTCTGCAGGATTGTACGCATTCTCTAACTGGCTTAAGGCCGCTTGAATAGATGTGGTGAGGTTGTGGTTACTCATAATGGCATTATCTTTTATTGATTGAATGTGATTAAAGCGAATATAAAAATTAGGAAAATCATGAATAGAGTGATTTTAACGCAGATAGGCAGATTTTGTTAGATGCTAAGGCAATTTATCAGACTTGCAGAGTGGCATTGCCCCATTAATAAGTGCAAAAGCCCATAAAGGCCCTCAATCGAATGAGATTCCAACAAAATAAGTGCTAGTGATGTTATAAAATATGGGTCATGCTATGAGGTATATTCTATAACATCACTAGCATATAAATGGCGTCTTTATCCTAAAATCATGATCTTATAAACAGCGAGCCGACCGTGTCAAAAGATACCGAGCACACCTATCACAATAGCAGCCACTCTCAAGCTGATGAATCTGATACTAATGAAATAGACGATAAGCGCTTGATTGATGATAGCGCTTATCAACCATCTGTTACTGAAGATAAAGACGTTAGCAAGACTAAGATGACTGATGACACCGAGGCGACAGAAAGTTTAGAAGATGAAGATTTCTCTGAAGATATGAGCGAAGCAGATAAAGAAACCATCAAAAAAGTCGCCAATGATGACAACTTGAGTCAAGCAAAGAGCTATGCCAGTATATTGGTTGAGCAAGTGATGGATGCCAAAGAAACCTTTGAGCGTTCGCTTGGCTCGCTATTTACCAGTGCCTTTACCGCTGGGCTTGAGATTGGCATTAGCTTCTTTATGATTTTATCGGCTTTTGCGCTGCTGAGTAGTGTACTACCAAGCCAATACGCGATCGTGCTCGCCTCCCTACTTTACCCAATTGGCTTTATCATCGTGGTCATTGGTCAGTCGCTATTATTCACCGAACAGACATCGCTGTTAAGCCTACCTGTGCTCAATAAGATTGAACCGCTGCATAAATTGCTACGCCTTTGGGGCATTGTCATCGCTGGCAACATCGTTGGCGGCTGTTTGTTTGCCGCATTGATGATAGGTTTGGGTTTAAATATGCAGCTGTTTAGCGTGAGCGACATCGACACTTATGCCGAACATATTTTAGGATTTAGGTGGTGGGTCATATTTGGTAGCGCCATCTTAGCAGGTTGGATGATGGGCGTCACCGCTTGGCTTGTGACCTCAGCACGCGACACCCTTAGCCGCATCGTTTTGGTAACACTTATTACTGGCAGTATTGGTTTTTTAGGATTGCATCACAGTATCGTGGGCAACATTGAGATTTTTTCTGCCTTGCTATACGGCAATACCGTCAGCTTGGGGCGTTATTTACTGTTTTTAGTAGTGATATTGGTGGGCAATACCGTCGGTGGCGTGGTGTTTGTGGCGGTACTCAAAAACCGTACGTTCTTATTTCAAATTGAAAAAGTGAAAGAACAAACGGCTAGTGAACAAGCGGAAGCTAGAAGCAGTGTAAATACCCGCCGACCTTGATTGGTATTGGTTAATGCTAAAGGCTATAAATAGATAATTCACCTATTACCCATAACAAGGTTCAATATTTAAACCTGTTATGGGTTTTCAGCATCTACAGCATACGCGCTGCCAACACGCTATTTTCTATTTCAGATTTTCTCAGCTTATCGTGTTGAGCGCTAAATATACGCACCAAAATCCCCGCGCTTAAGAACATCACCAAGGTATAAATGGCTGGCATCATCGACATGTCGTAGTTAGATAATAACGTCAATGCCATAAATATCGACAAGGTACTATTCTGTAAACCGACTTCTAGCGTCACCGAGGTTCTTTGCGCCCAGTTGAGACCGAACCATTTACTACTATAATAACCGAGCGCCATGGTTGAGAGATTTAATAATACCGATACGGGACCCGTAGCGATAAAGGCGTCGACAATGATATCGCGTTGCACATAGCCCAAAAATAGCACTAAAAACGTTAAAAATATCACCCCAAATCGAGACACATAGACTTGTGAGCGATCGGCAACGGTTGGTGCATAGCGTTTAATCAGCATGCCGACACTAATAGGCACTATCGTCAGCACCACCAAAGTCAGCATCGTTTTTACTACTGGTAACTCAAACTCACTACCGCTGCCCATAAAATAAATCAATGAAAAGCTCAGCACAATGGGAATGGTAAAGACGGTAATCACGCTCGCAATCGCGGTCATCGTCACCGACAGCGCCACATCGCCTTTGGCTAAATAGGTAAATAAGTTTGAGGTAGTGCCGCCCGGACACAATACGAGGAGCATAACTCCGACAGCATACTCTGGGCGTAATGGCATGATATTGGCTAACGCAAAGCCAATGATAGGTAACAGTATCAACTGATTGGTCAAGCCAATGCCGACTGCTTTTGGATATTTTAAAACCCGTTTAAAATCGTTGGTGACGAGGGTCAGACCCATGCCCATCATGATTAAAAACAGACAAATAGGAATGATAACTGAATTGACTAACGTGACTATTGCAAGACCTTCCATAACTACATCCTTGTAGATAAGAGCTGTTTATAGATTCATTTTATAGATGAATTTTTAGACCGATTATGCTGATTAAATGACGCCTGATTAGCAATCCTTGCTGAGGCGTGTCCTCATAATCAATAGCCGTTAAACACCGATAATCAATTAAAAAACAGCAAAAAATAAGACATGGTAAAAGCAAGTATATAGGGGTAAAGTCTGCCTTATCTATTTTATTCAACTACTCACCAGTCAGTATCCAAACGTAGGATATCCGCCATATAAAAGTATAGAAAAACTTTAAGGTATACCGTTATTTATATTTTTAGGCTGAGAACGAGCAGATTTGTCGCTAAGAAAGGAATCAATCACACCCGCCACCATCACCACCACTGTCACCACAAGAGTCATTGCTGCTATATCCGCTATGATTACTGTTGTTGATGTCATCTCCAGAAGATGAGCTGGAAGTACGCTTTGAAAGCTTTGTACGACTAGACCAGAGCATCACTTTAAACACACCATAAAACATCAGTAGCCCAAAAACAATCTGTAAAAGTAGCAGGAAGCCCCAGAAGAAAAGTTCAAGCATAATATAGTCGACTCTCTATAATTTCTTGTTAGACATTGATAGCAACGCAAGGATAACTAAGATAAGTGCTTATTTTGGGGATAAGAAAGAACATAAGATTAAGAATATATCTTAAATTGGCAGGACTTTAGTGACGGTCAGTACTGATAACTGCCGTACCATAGGCAATAGCTTCGACCATGCTGCCCAATTGATTGATATTGCTAACTTCTAGACGTAAGCCGTAGATATGGTTATAGCCTTTGGCTTGTGCTTCGGTACGCATACGTACAAGAGCCTCGCGGCGGGCACGGTCGAGTAAGGTCTCGTAAGTGGTCAAGTTTTTGCCAAAAATGCTCAACAGCCTAGCGATAATCATTTTGAAATAATCTTGGGCAATAACCACGCTACCAAGTACCAGCTCACCTTCAGTATTGGCAACAAGTTTCGGCACATAAAAGCGCTCACTTGAGACCATAATATGGCTTAATTCTTGCTCTGCAACGCTTAACTGCGCGAGATGTTGGCGCTCATGACGCGACCCAAAAAACCAACCAGCAGCGAATAGTAAAATAAACGGTGCGTAATTGATAAGCATTTGGGTAAGGGAATTATTCATGGCACGTCTCTTGTCATAAACTTATCAGAAAAAAATATCGATGCTTTAAGATTTGGTTAGCTAACCAAAAGGGTTGAAACGTGGCAAGTCATCGGTCGCTGTCGGTGCAGAATTTTGTAGATTTGGCTGTTGACCAGACTGATGATGATGAGAGTCGCTTGGTGGGGTTTGATAGACTTGCTGCGGCATCGGTATGGCTTTAACCGCGGTACCATAGACAAACAGCTCAGAAGCGCCTTGGGCAATGCTAGAGGTCGAAAACCGCAGACCTACCACGGCATCAGCACCCAAGGCTTCTGCCTTGATGACCATACGATCGATCGCTTCTTGGCGTGACTCTTCTAACAGCTCGGTGTAGGCCGTCAGCTCACCACCAACGATATTTTTTAGCCCAGCAAACAAGTCTTTGCCGACGTGTTTTGAGCGTACTGTACTGCCGTACACCACATCTAAACGCTCGGTGATCTGATAGTTGGGCAAATGCTCAAGATTGGAGAGTTGCACAGTCATAATACGACCTTATCCGTGACGTTATATAGACAGCGTCAACTTGGATATAGACCAAACCACGCTGTCCGTATATTGATAAAAAAGGCTAATCGTTGGTATGGAACAACAAAAATAACTCAGTCAAATTGCCTTCGATGCTATTGGCCATTTGTGCCAGCTTGTCTTCATCTTTACGCATCTCTGCAAGCTCTGGATCTTCATCATCGATACCGCTTAGCAAAATCATTGGTAAGGTCAAGACAGCCACATCTTCAGCCGTTTCTTCATCTTCAAACCAATCGCTGGCTTCATCGCCATACATCGCATCGACAAAGCCAATTGACCAAGCAACGATATCTGATTCATCTGAAAAATCAACGGCCACTTCTTCATCACCCGCATCTTCACCAAACGGTAGCTCAATAGGCGTCTCGTTTTTTAGCTCAGCGATAATAGAATCGCGCCAGCGCTGAATACCGTCGATGACGTTTTCTGGAATTTCACTAACATGACCTTCAAACAGTGCATCCAGCCAATTCGGTAATGGGCGCCCAATGACTGTCGCTGTCAAAAAACCATGCGCGGCGACACTATCAAGCACAAATGGGCTCTCTTGATTGTCCAAATAGTCTAATAATTCATCGAAGCTTAGTTGGTTACTCATGATGTAATTGTCCTTGAAAGATAGAGTGCGGCAGTCACCATAAACGATCGGTTAAGTGCAGAATAGTGGATAATTTGAAGGTAAAAATGGTTTCGGCAAAGCACCCAAACCATCTTTATAAAATAAGAATCATTGCATAGAGCGGGTTGCTAGCAACCGTCAAAAAGTAACGGTCGCGATATCATTAGCATTACACTGTCAGCTAATATGCCGTCATTAAAAGGCTTTAGTCGGCTTAAATGACTGAGCACTTTCACATTAGGCTATTACTTAAGTTTAAAAACTAAAGATCGTCATCATCCCAATCATCGCCATCTTCATCGAAATTGTCTATATCATCTAGATCATCCTTTAGCTCTTTGGCCAAACGCTTCTCTTCTAGCAGATTATCGATCAGTCGACGCTTCTCAAGACTACTTAAGCGCGTACGCACGCTCGTCTCGGCCTCTTCCACCATCTTTGCATCATCATCGTCGACAAAATCATCATCAAAATCGTCGTCAATATCAGCGTCACTCATGACAAACTCCTATCATTTTTAGCAAGGGTATTAAGAATACATTAATATATATATGCCTTATAAAGTCTCTACTTCACGTTGTCAATGCTTTTTATTATTAATGCCCTATTTTTAGGCTATATAAAGATAACGACAGAGACAATATCTCAGACAATTGTATAGTAATAAGCGAATATAAGCAGCATTAAATAGCCGACTCATCTGCGCTTTCAATCATCAATACCGCATTGCGCACATCTGCTAAGCGTTGAATCATCGAATCGTTGCCACCATCGAACACCGCACATTCACGCTCATAAACCGTGGTTGGGCGCATGATACTCTGCACCTGCACATGGTGGCTGATTTGCTTGAGACCTGCATTGGGCAACAAAATCAGCATTTGCTCTTTTTTGCCGACGCTGTGTAATAATTGCGTCATTGCTTGTGCCTGTGCATCATCGCTGACACCTGCTTTAGCAGGTAGTGCAAAGCGGCTTAGCTCAATGTGCTTGTCATGGATGATTTTGTTGAGCATTAAATACAGCTTACCAAGCATTACACCTGCTAACGCCACTTTGGCATGGCTATTGTCCGCCTTTAACAACACGCTAGCACCCGTGTCATCGAAACGTGGCTCATTCATCGCGCTGACACCCAACAACAATGGCTGCTTGAGTAACTCGGTCACCGCTTGGTTTAATAGCTGCGTACATAATGCCAAATAAGGTAAACGCTGAGCCGGTGCCAGACGCTCAAGCATATTGAACTCGTCATGGAATACAATCTGCACTCTCACACTGTCAAATGAGCGGGTGGCAGACAACCGAGAGGCGCTACCAGATTTATGAGCGCGGCTTATCTCATCTTGGGCAGCACCATTTGCTGCATCATGCTCTGCTCGCTCTTCAGTCGTACTATCGATAGGCTGACTATTAGAGCCAGTGGTATCAGTCGCCCCTTGATTTTGTTGCGTTCTTAAATACTGGTTTACTTCACTATGTACATCCAATTTGTGTGCATTGGTTGGCTGACTGTCCGTTGCACCCTCTACAGAATGCTCCGATGCTTCTCTATCCGTATCCGTGGTACGGCGTTCAAACTCCCGATCATAACTGCGCTGATCGATTTGCATATACTGCTCACGATGCAAATCTTGAATATCGCGGCTAAGCGCGTTAATTTGCTCTTTGGTTGGACGAGCAAGATAACCATAAACCAGCCAAAGCAACAAATGCAGCAGCATCGTACCGATGACGAACGGCCATTGCATAGCGATAATCTCGCCTTTGCTAATATCTTTTAACGTCAACGACACACTGCCAATCACCGAATCGCCATTGGTGGCAATCTGACGAATGGTATCACCTTGCTGCATGGGCGCATTGCCAACAGGCACCAAGATGTCGTCGTTATTGTCTTTAATCAATATGCGCGTCACGTCTTGCTCGCTAGTATAGCGATTGGCAATGACACTCAAGCTGACACGGTCTTTATTTTCTAAAGACAACCTTGCTTCATCAATCAGCTGGGCGACCATCTGCTCGCCTTTTAACGCACGACTTTTGCTCAGCTGTTGATCGGTGCTGATGACCAATAACAACGTCTGCAAACAAAAACTAACCAGAAGAATAATGGCAAATAACCCTTGCCGCGGCGCTAAATACGTCATGATATGGTAAACTTTTTTGGATAAGAGAAATTAAAAAAAACAAGGCTATCCCTCATTTTTTGGCGAATTTAAAAAAACTATAATAGTGCGTATCTTAACAAGTATGTATTGAATTTAAATACCATAACCCGACACGTCTGTTGTTGCCTAAAATAGCATTTACAACAAGATTTGGTTACTTAAAAACTGCTGTCTCAAATACTAATACTCAGGATAATCTACTGCACATTTGGTAAGCGGCGACTGCGAGCATTGTTGTGGATATCATCATGAATACAGACCGCTTATCTTATCTACTATATCACCATAATAAGTCTTATAGCGTTAGTAGATTTATAAATTTATCATAATAATCACATTCAATTTCAAATGATTTTTCAATGATTGCTGCCATCTTTAATCGACGGTGATACTTTGCGCGTCATCTATAGGCGCTGCCGAGTAAAGCTGCTATTATTCCCAATCTTATATGAGCATACAAGGGACCATTGAGCCATGCCACACAATACATCTTACTCGTTACCAAAAGACAGCAAAGCATGGCAACAAGCCGTTGACTCTATTGCGTCACTGTTACCCGATAACACGAACTTACAAGATTTTGATGCGCTACAGTCCCTGCCAGTTTTTGCTCTTATTGTTGTGCTACCGACCAAAGTATCGACGCTTGATATCCACCAGTATGTGCAATCGTGGGTCGACGAACAGCCAAGCTGGCATTTGGTCACCGTCGCTGAAGATACTGACGCCAGTTTTGTCAATATTACCGTTTCTGATACAGAGCCAACGGCAGCAAACGCACAGCGCTTGCCTTTTACTCAAGCACAAGTGTTCCGCTATTTGTTGGTTCCAGTCACTGATACGCTCATGCATCCTGGCAAAAAGACCGCGGCAGCTCACATCATTGATGATCAGCTGACCACGCGCTTGCGTCACGACTTGACCGAAGCTTATAACGATAGTCATCAAGCGAGTAGTGCTAAACGCTTGGACATTGTCGATTGCCATATTTTATCAGTCGGTCATATGCTACGTACCCACAAGCTTGCCTGCTTTGATATGGATTCCACCTTAATCGAGCAAGAAGTCATCGTTGAGTTAGCAAAAACAGCGGGCATCGGCGAAGAAGTCGAAGCCATTACGGAAGCGGCAATGCGCGGTGAGATGGATTTTGACGAATCTTTTGCACAGCGAGTGGCGTTACTAAAAGGCATCTCGACCGATGTATTAGATGATGTCTGCAATCGTTTGACGCTATCAATGGGTGCTCGCACTACCATCAGTGTATTAAAGGCTTTGGGCTACCATACCGTACTGGTATCAGGCGGCTTTACCTACTTTGCACGTTACATCGCTGAGCAATTAGGCATTGACGAAGTTCACGCCAACGCCCTAGATATCGACGAAGGGGAAGTCACTGGTCACGTACAGTTGCCCATCGTTAATGGTGCCAAAAAAGCGGCTATCGTTGAGCATACTGCGGAGCGCTTAGGCATCGAGATGTCACAAGTGGTCTGTATCGGTGACGGTGCCAATGATTTACCGATGATGGCCATTGCTGACCTAGGCGTCGCCTATCACGCCAAGCCCATTGTGCAAGCACGTGCTGATGCCGCCATCAATGTCACAGGGCTTGAAGGCATATTTTATGCCCTTGGTTATCCAGCACTTGCGCCCACGGAGTAACGACTACACTCGCAATACCATACCATGGAGCTAGATTAGTGTTTTTAACATTAATCTGGCTTTTATGTCTTATTACATTGCTACATTGCTACATTGCTACATTGCTACATTGCTACATTGCTACATTGCTACATTCAATTTTCGCATCACTGTATTAGCATACTTAGCGGCATCGCATTAACTTTCACTGTGTTTTTAAATAAAAAAGGATTGTCCATGACGGCATCACCATCACCGCGGCAAAATGAGCCGTCAGCGCCACAACCACTAGATAAGAGCAGCACTGCTGCATCCTCCGATAGTCCAAAGCAACTATTTGGGGTTTATATCAGAGGAATGGCCATGGGGGCAGCGGATATCGTACCAGGTGTCTCTGGCGGCACCATTGCGCTGATTGCTGGTATTTATGAGCGCTTGATTAACGCCCTGAGTAGCATCGGCCCCAATCTCTGGCAGATATTTCGACAGGAAGGCGGAATCAAAGGTTTGGTTGCGGTGTGGCGACAAGTTGATGCCACTTTTTTGTTGTTTTTGTTATTGGGAATCGCCACCAGTTTTGCTACTTTAGCCGGTATTATCAAGCATCTATTAGATAATCAGCCGTTATTTATTTGGTCGTTCTTTTTTGGACTGGTTGTCGCAACGGTATTTATATTATTGAGTGAGATTCAGCGTTGGAATATAGGGCGAGCAGCACTATTCGTGACTGGTCTTGTTGCCGCTGTAGTCATTAGCAGCTTACCATTGCTCACGACCACACCAAGCTTGCCTTATTTGTTTTTTGCAGGGGCAGTCGCTATTTGTGCCATGATCCTGCCCGGTATATCTGGGTCTTTTATTTTATTACTATTAGGTGCTTATGACGCAGTATTAGAAGCCGTGCATAGCCTTAACTTTACGATAATCTTCACGGTCATTGCGGGTATGGCAACGGGATTATTATTATTTACTCGCGCACTTAAATGGCTATTGTCTCGCTACTATCAGGCAACTTTGGCCTTGCTCACAGGTTTTATCGCAGGCTCGCTTGTGAAAGTATGGCCATGGAAAGTAGATGCATTAGGCGCGCTTGATAGTGACGCTATCAACAACGTGATGCCATGGCAATATCCTACCGGTCCACATTGGCTAACCACTGTAGGACTGATGCTGCTAGGCGCGATTTTAGTCTCACTATTGTCTTGGTGGGGCACTCGTAGCAATCGCGCTTAACCCTACCTTAAACCTGCATCAGTCTCTTTTTAAAAACCAAAAATCCTCCTATACACTCTTAATAATAAGCGCCCATCCTTGCGGCGCTTGTGCTTAAACCTTGCCATACAAAACCATCAAAATGTGCTAAAAAACCAAACGTCAACGGTTGTCGCAAAGTCGCCTATCCCCTCTTTAGCTTTGTTCCCCAAACTTTCATAATGACCCTATTGGAATTCACCTTATGAATAGCGAGATGAATGATGTTACTGACTATATTTTCGATTATTGGTATAGAAACGTGGAGCACGGCGGCACTGCTTGGTTATAGCTTGCTGGCAGGCTTGATTTTAGCGCTTGCCTTATCCTCACAGCGCTGGCTGCTCTGGTATCTATTTGGTGGTATGGCATATTGGCTAGCGGTTGAGGCGATTCAAAGCATTGTGACGAGTCGTCCTATGCTATCAGAGCTGTCAGAATGGCACAGCTATATCATCGCCATGGGTATCAGTTGGTTGCCTTTAGCGTGCTGGGTGCTGTATCGGGCACTACGTTACGAGGATGTCAGTCAATCCGTTCAGCAGCAGCGTCAATTGGAAGCGGCACGCTATATCGAGCACACGCCTGTTTATGATGACGATTACCAACCGCGCTTCCACTGATAGAGTCGCGTCTATATCAATGCGCGATGCTGTTAGGTTGGTTTATTCTCTGTTTGCAATACTTTTACTTGCCTTGTATCTAACCTGTATTACATTATCTTTATCCGACTGTATCTCGTCCAAAAATTACGATTAACCTGCCATCAAATTCGCTCAATCTAGCATAGGTAGTGCGAGCATTCATTTTCGTTACCATTCTCTTTTCTACTGTCATTTTTATAAATATTAACAACTTGTTTTAATCAAGATGACGTCATTGGATGTTACAAGATACTTAACGCTCTCTACGTAACTCCTAAAGAATAGCAACCTCTCTATCGTTTATAATCTAGTTATATATTTGTCACAAAAATTGTTATAAAGTACGCATTATTTTGCGTCTCATTCTTTAGGAGTTCGATTATGTTTACTGTTCCTGTATTAGATATTAAATCTGATCCGTTAGATGTGCTATTGGCTGTGATTGGCTATCGTTTGTCCATGCTTGCTGATAGTGATAACGAAGATGTGAAAGCACTATTCGCTGATCGCAATGTGACGATTGAGCTTGCCAGCACTGAAGCGGATATCGCCCGTTATTTTGTCTTTGATAATGGTAGCTTCAGCCAATACAGTGGTCATGCTAAAAAAGCAGACCTCACCATCAATTTCAAGGATTCGATGACAGGTGTTAAGCTTTTGACCAAAGGCAATCTTCCTGCCTTTATGACTGCTGTACAAGAAGGTAACCTCAGCATCGAAGGCGATTACAGCCTAATGATGTGGTTCAATAAACTTGCTAAGCATATCGTGCCAGCTGTTCCAGAAGAATGTAAACCTTATATCCAAAAAGCCAAGCCTTATGCTTATAAAGCACAAAAACTTGCCAACCATTGGATTGGGGTTGCTAAGCACAAACTTGGCAAATAATGACGTAAATAGAGCGACGTAAATAAAGAAAACAGATCACGACTATTTAGCGCTCAGTTACTTTACTCTTTCGCAGTGTTCTGATTTTCTAAAAAGGTTGCGGTATACTATATCGCAGCCTTTTTTATTACCTAAAATTTTATGGCTTTACACACAACTCTTTTAACCACTATTCTCTTCAAAATGATTGTTTCAAAAACTATTATAAAAGGAATTATATGATGGCAGGATTACTTAACATCTCAGAGCCTAATGCCAGTAGCCCCACTGACACGTTCAATAATAAAAATAACAGCCACAGCGGCTTGAACAATGACTTTTTAAACAACTTAACAACGGATGCCACCGCCAGCCAACAAATGACCCGTAAGCATAGCCGCGAAGAAATCGCCGAACTGTTTGATTTGCCTTTAATGGATTTGTTGTTGCAAGCGCAAACGATACATCGGGCGCACTTCACTGCCAATGAAGTACAAATCAGTACTTTGTTGTCGATCAAAACAGGTAACTGCCCCGAAGATTGTGGCTATTGCTCACAGTCAGGTCACCACCGCGACACGACTAAATTACAAGCAGAGAAGCGCATAGAAGTCGATAAAGTCATTGCTGCGGCCAAACGTGCCAAAGCCAGTGGCTCGTCACGCTTTTGTATGGGTGCAGCATGGAAACATCCAAGTGCCAAAGACATGCCCTATGTGGTTGAGCTGATCAAAGAAGTCAAGGCCTTGGGACTTGAAACCTGTATGACCCTTGGTATGCTAGATAGCAATCAAGCGACGCAATTGGCGGATGCTGGACTCGATTATTACAATCATAATCTAGATACCTCACGTCGTTATTATGAGCAAGTCGTCAGCACGCGTAGCTATGACGAGCGCTTAGATACGATAGACAACGTGCGTAACTCAGGCATCAATGTCTGTAGTGGCAATATCGTCGGTATGGGTGAAAGCCGTGACGACCGTATCGATTGGGTACATGAGCTGCTAAAAATGCCCAAAGCACCAGAGTCAATTCCGGTCAACTTGCTTGTTCCCATTAAAGGCACACCGATTGGCGATAAAGTCTTGGCAGAAGGTCAACTGTCAGTGATTGAATGGATTCGTACTATTGCCGTAGCACGTATTTGCTGCCCGACCAGCTATGTGCGTTTGTCTGCTGGCCGTGAGAGCCTATCCGACTCTGAGCAAGCCTTGGCCTTTATGGCAGGTGCCAACTCATTTTTTTATGGCGATAAACTGCTGACTACTGGCAATGCAAGCCAATCAGGCGATGACAGACTCATGCGTGAGCTTGGTCTAACAAAGCAATTTGCCGCGCCAAGAGCGCCCAAAGTATTGCCTGTGATGGATGCGATGAGTGGTCATCAATCGCAAGTGGTGATGGCAGAGTAGCGTTTTTTATCGCTACCATTATTGGATAATCTGCGCTAAGCTTGCCGACATTATTGATGATAAAATATTAAATCGTAAGAGAGAATATGATGGCAGATTATTTCAATTGGATTAAAGCGGCACATATTATATCGATGGTCTGCTGGTTTGCGGCGATATTTTATTTGCCACGCTTATTTGTCTATCATGCGATGAGTGACGACAGCATCAGCCACGAGCGCTTTGCTATTATGGAGCGCAAGCTCTATCGCGGTATCATGACGCCATCGATGATAGCCACATGGGTCTTCGGTCTATGGATGTTGGGGCTAGGTTGGGAGGTGTATAAAACCCAAGGCTGGTTACACGTCAAGCTATTATTAGTGGTGCTACTCTCTGGTTATCATGGTGCTTGTGGCTTTTATCGTAAAAAGCTAATAGATAATCCGCATTATAAGACGCATAAATTTTGGCGCTGGTTTAACGAAGTACCAGTGTTTGCTTTAGTCATTATCGTCATCTTAGTAGTAGTAAAGCCCTTCTAAAATCCAGTAAACAGGCTAGTAACTGATTTTTAGATCTGAACACCTCTAAACTAAAAGCGTCCGTTACTTATTAAAATAACGGACGCTTTTTTTAGGACATCATAAATATGACACCTTAAACACTAGGGCGCATGATTTGATAGACATTACTCAAATCATAAACACGGTAACGCGCAGGTTCGCGGCGGTTTTCGCCCGCATAGCTGAGGATTAGCGCTTGCTTTGCGCGCTCATCAACCCAGCCAACAAACAGTCCACTATGCTCGACGCCATTGTAGCCATGATTGATATAATAGAGCCAATCCCCAACTTCAATCTCGCCACTATTGGCATACGGACCTTGACCATAAGTACCTTTATGAATGGTATCGCGTGTCACCCCGGCGCGTTTAAATACGGCATTGAGATAGTCCCAGCAGCCACCTTGAATGATCGCACGCTCGTTCAGCGCCATCTTGCGGGCGGTGCTAACCACTTCACGGGCGGCCAAACTACTCTGCATCTCCGCACTGCTCAGTAACGGTAAATACTCGCTATCGACATTATCATAATTACCCGATAAAAAAGCGGGCATCACTGCTGGTGCTTGACGCGCTACTTCAGGATAACGATAGGATGTCTGAACCACTGGTGGAGTACTGGCAGAATTTGAGCGATAAGTTCCTGCACGTTGAATGGTAGAACGAGTACTGACTTTGGCAGAGGGCACGGAAGAGTATGATGGTGTATAGCGTGCACTAAAATCAGATTGCACAGATTTTTGGGCGATCAGCGCACTCATACTATCTGCATGGGCTTGACCTACTAAGCCAACGGTAAACAATAAAAGACTGCACGACGCTGTAACCGACGACGACATAGACACAGGCAAACGCGACATGACCAACTCCTTGTCAATAAAATATAAATGACAACATAAACCATAATAATAGGACTTTCTAATCTTACTTATAAACCATTTAGACATGACGCTGCAAGCATTATTCGGCTCAAATGACCGATAAAAGGTATAAAAATACAGACTAATGGTTAGATAAGAGGAACACGTAGAAGAACGATAGAGAGCTGGCGCTAAGTAAAAAGGAAATAGAATAAGCAGTTTTAGATTAAATACTGCGTAGATAAAAAATTGCTGAGATAGAATACTGCTGAAATAAAATATTACTTAGATAAAGTCACTTAGGTTTTTATAACCCAATCCAGTAGATGATTGGCTAAGAAATAAGTTAATCGTTACTCATTTTGATATTCACATGCCGCTTGCCCAATGCTTGACCCTGCAAAATAGCTTTGGCAGCGGTTGCCTCTTGGATACTATCAAAGCCGCTAATATGGTATTTGCGTATATCATCACAATCAACAATCTGTAACTGCTCACCAATAAGCATGACTTTATCACCGTCGGTCAACTGAATATGCTCACGCTTACCTTGATTGTCATGCACCAGCTCACCAGCACGCAGCCACAAGATGCCGCTGCTGATAACACCAGCCATGGCTTTTTTCTGTTGTTGGCGTTTTTGATTAAAGATAAAGCTACCAATAATCAGTAGCGCCAATGCTCCTATAGCCAAGCGCTCAGGCAGCAGACTCATAGCCAAAGCAACTGCCACTGCCCCAACCAATAATGCTGAGCCAAACCAAAACATGCCATCATCAGTCGTTTTGGGCTGATCTTGTAGCGTGATTTTGGCACCATCGTCGGTCAGCTTGAGCATGCATGACTACCTGTTACAGAATAATAAGAAAGTAAAATTTTAATGAAAATACGATGAGCAAGTAGTCATCAATACGACTACCAACCCAAGGCTGTTTTTTGCATGGCAATCAGCTCAGCGATGCCTTTTTCGGCAAGAATCAGCATATCATCGGCTTGAGCGCGGGTAAATGGCTTTTCTTCCGCCGTTCCTTGTAGCTCAATAAATTCGCCTTTTTGGGTCATAACCACATTCAAATCAGTATCACAGCTGGCATCTTCTTCATAGTTCAAATCTAGATACGCTTTGCCGTCTTTCATACCAACAGAGACCGCAGCGACCAAACCAATCAGTGGATCTGCCTTGAGTTTTTTGCTTTTTTGGATACTCTCTAATGCATCGATAAGCGCAATAGCAGCCCCCGTCACACTAGCAGTACGAGTACCGCCATCGGCTTGCAAAACATCACAATCAAGATAAATGGTATTTTCACCCAGCTTACTCAGGTCAATCATCGCTCGTAAGCTACGACCAATCAAACGCTGGATTTCTTGGGTACGACCTGATTGTTTACCACGTGCCGCTTCACGTTGGTTACGAGTATTGGTCGCGCGTGGCAGCATGCCATACTCAGCAGTGATCCAACCTTTGCCTTTACCTTTGAGCCAACGCGGTACGCCAGATTCAACACTAGCGGTACACAATACTTTGGTATCACCAAAGCTGACTAACACTGACCCTTCGGCATGCTTAGTATAATGGCGCTCAAAGCTGATCGAGCGAAGTTGGTCAAGCTCACGATTGTCAATACGCATAAAAATCCCTAGTACAATGTTTTAAAGGCGGTGTCATAAAATGAGGTGTCTGTCATTATGTGGCTAACCACCATTTATCTAGCAAACTATTAACAAGCTAAAATAAATAATGATTGGATGCCATAGCAGACGTAAATATTGAGATATCCTAACGTGGCAGCGGCGCAATAGCAAGATTCGTTCGAGCTATTGCGCCGCTACTTGAGCCAGTCATTGGCTTAACCAAGAAATAGCACCAACTTTATTCTAACCCTTCCATCTTACGCAATTCTTTACGCAGGATTTTACCCACGTTTGATTTTGGTAATTCATCGACGAACTGTATGTGACGCGGACGCTTGTAACCAGTCAGTTGCTTTTTACCAAAATCAAGCAACTCTTGCTCAGTCACATCGCCTTTTTTGACCACAAACAACTTTGGTTCTTCACCGCGGTCATCGTTTGGAATACCGATAGCGCCGCATTCTACCACAGCTGGATGCTCGCTCATGGCTTCTTCAATTTCGTTCGGATAAACGTTAAAACCAGAGACCAAAATCATGTCTTTTTTGCGGTCAACGATTTTAATAAAGCCTTTTTCGTCCATGATACCGATATCGCCAGTTTTCAGAAAGCCATTGGCAGTAAACGTTTCAGCTGTTTCCTCTGGACGATTTTGATAACCTATCATCACCTGCGGCCCTTTGACACAAATCTCGCCGCGATCACCCAATGCGACTTCATTTTCATCATCATCGATTAGTATTATATCGGTGCTAGAGGCAGGGATACCAATTTTACCCGTGAATTCAGCAATGGTCATCGGGTTAAAAGCAGCCACTGGTGAAGTTTCTGACAAACCATAACCTTCCACGATAGGCAGACCAGTGATTTTATGCCACTCTTTTGCCACGCTTGGCAAGACAGACATACCGCCACCGATAGACGCTTTTAGGTTAGAGAAATCTAAGTCTGCAAAGCCGTCTTTGTGTACTAGACCGTTGAACAAAGTATTCACCGCAGGGATAAAGGCGGGTTTGTATTTGGCCATCTCTTTAATCAAACCATCCAAATCACGAGGGTTTGGGATAAGCAAGCCTGCATAACCTCGGTACATGCCATACATGCCGCAGACCATAAATGAGAATACATGATATAGCGGTAGTGCCGTCAGGATGACATCATTGGCATCAACATCATCATCAAATGCACTGTCCATCAATGCACTAATCTGTAGCATATTGGCAACTAAGTTACCGTGGGACAGCATTGCACCTTTGGCAACCCCTGTCGTACCGCCCGTATATTGCAATAATGCCACGTCGCTTAAATTCAAATCAGGGCGCTTATATTTGCTGGCTGATACTGCATTTAAAGCGTGCTTAAAACTCACGCTGTTTGGCAGACTATAAGCCGGAATCATTTTTTTGACATGGCGCGCAACGAGGTTAACGACGGCTCCTTTCACTGCTCCTAGCATATCGCCAATCTTACAAACGATGACATGCTCAACCTGACCTTTGTCTTCTGCCTCTTGATAGGTGTTCGCAAAGTTCTCTACGATGAATAGGGCTTTGGTGCCACTATCATGCAGCTGATGCGATAACTCTCGGCTGGTATATAAAGGGTTGACGTTGACCAACACCATACCTGCACGGATGATCCCCAAAGCAACCACTGGATATTGCAGGAGGTTGGGCATCATCACCCCAACTTTATCACCTGTTACCAAGCCTAATGACTGTAAATAACTGGCAATTTGGCGACTGTATAAATCCAATTCCTTAAAACTAATCGATGCACCCATACAAATATAAGCCGTTTTTTTCCCATAACGGCTAAAGTTACGCTCAAACACATCAAGTAAAGAGGTATTGTCATCAGGCATATCGATAGTCGCATCAATGCCATAACGCTCATAAGTTTTCAACCAGGGGCTGTCACTATCTATCGTCGGCATAGTAGGAAATACGCTGTCTTTATTATTCATTGCAGCGTTATCGTTTGTGATCTCTTTATTGATACTGTCGGTCATAATTTTCCCTAAATGTTACCGTTAAAAACGTAGAATAATCTAATGAAAACACCATTATTTTTTGTGATTGATCAATGACAGCAGAAGCTTGTGAATAAAAAACGTGGTAACAAAAAAGGTTTATCACTTACAAGCTTTGTCAATCAGAGCGCAACGTTAAGTCCTTAATAAATAGCACAATAACTCGGCATTGCCGAATTAAAAACCCCTTTATCCCTGATAGTTTTATCAGAGATATAGCGCAAAACTAACGTCATCTCGTCGATAAATAAACAAATATGTCGGTAAGCACTATAGCAGTTTTGCTAAAAATTCTCTATCTCTACCTGACTGGGTCATAGCGACAAAAAAAGCAATAAATACAAAAAATGATAAGGCAGCATACCAGCAACCTTACCATTTTTGGATCACGACACCCAGTATCACAACCACCACTATCACGACGACTTAGCATCCTGATAGTTTCTTTCAGATTTAGTTCGTAGCGTTAGTTTGTAGCGTTAATTTTTATCATTAGTATCGTGGTGACTTATCATGATGACTTTACGAGTGCCTAACAAACAGTAGCAGACACTCATAAAAATACTCTGCCGCTGAAAGCTAGCTGATTAACCGTGGTTCTTTTCTTCCAGCACGCGCAAATCTTTGTGCAAAATCTTACCGACATTTGACTTCGGCAACTCATCGATGAACTCAACATAACGAGGACGCTTATAACCAGTTAAATTCTCTTTGCTATAAGCAAGCACTTCTTCTTTAGTCAAACTGTCATCACTACGCACGACATAAATCTTTGGCACTTCGCCGCTCTTTTCGTCTTCGATACCGATGACACCACACTCTAAAATCTTTGGATGACCTGACATCACATCTTCGACTTCGTTTGGATAGACGTTAAAGCCAGATACCAAAATCATATTCTTTTTACGATCAACGATTTTAAAGTAGCCTTCTTCATCCATCACGCCGATATCACCCGTACGGAAATAACCGTCAGAGGTCATAACTTCAGCGGTGGCATCATCACGTTTCCAATAGCCTTTCATAACCTGCGGACCACGAACACAAATCTCGCCGCGCTCACCCAGTGCGACCTCATTGCCTTCTTCATCCAAGATAGCCATGTCTGTCGCTGGCATCGGCAGACCAATATTGCCTGAGAATTCGCCCGTACCTTCTGGGTTTGCTGATGCCACAGGAGACGTCTCTGACAGACCATAGCCTTGTACGATCACATTACCAGTAATTTTTTGCCATTTGTCAGCGGTGTCTTTTAATACTGCCATACCACCGCCCATCGACATCTCAAGCTTGCTATGATCTAAGGCTTTAAATGGATCGCTATTTGCCAACGCATTAAACAGCGTATTAACTGCTGGGAAAAACGCTGGTGGATAATCTTTATAAGCTTTGATTAAGCTTGCACCGTCACGTGGGTTTGGTACCAGTAACCCAATACAACCACGATATAAACCAAACATGCCGCAAACGGTAAACGAGAAAATATGATATAGCGGCAAGGCGGTCATGATAACTGGCTGCTCATCCATACCTTCAAACTTATCAAAAGCATCGCCAAGATAGGTGTCACACTGAATTAGGTTGGCGACTAAATTACCATGCGTGAGCATTGCCCCTTTAGCGACACCTGTGGTACCGCCGGTATATTGCAAAACAGCAATATCATCAAGGCAGATGTTATCTGGACGTTTGTAATTTTTGGCTGAGAAGCGATTCAGTGCTGTTTTGAAGTTGGTGCTGTTTTTAAGGTTATAGTCAGGTACAAGCTTCTTCACGTGACGCACGACCATATTGACGATAAAGCCTTTCAATGGACTCATCAAATCACCCATTGACGTCACGATGACATGGTCAACCAAGTCCTTACCAATGTCTTCATAGGTTTTGGCGAAGTTTTCTAAAATAAATAATGCTTTGGTATCAGAGTCTGTTAGTTGATGCTCAAGCTCTTTTGAGGTGTAAAGCGGGTTAACGTTAACCAAGGTCATGCCAGCACGCAGCACACCCAATACCGCAACAGGTAGTTGCAAGATATTTGGCATCATAACGCCGACTTTATCGCCTTTTTTTAACCCAAGTGATTGCAAGTAGGCAGCAATTTGTTTGCTATAACGATCTAAATCTTCGTAGGAGAGTTTTGCATCCATACAGACAAACGCTGTCTTACCAGCGTGCTTCGTAAAATTCTGCTCAAATATATCGATTAAAGAAGTATTAGCGGCTGGCATCTCAATGTCGTATTGAATACCAAGCTTTTCATAAGTTTTGACCCATACTTTATCGTTACGACGAATTAGGTTACTGTGATTTTCCATAATCTTTTCTCTCCTAGTAATAGTACGCTACCGTCAACCCATGCGAATCACAGTGTGATAAAAATATAAAAACTCAGAGCGCAGGCTTGTCATCGTAATAGCAAGCTTGGCTGTGAGGCAATCATATGGTGATGAGCAAACAATATAGCGGTAAATAGCCCTCTGTTCATTAACATACACACTTTATACAGACTACTCAATATAAAAGATTGCTACTTGAGTTCGCAAACTGTCTTGACGGTCAATAATTTTATAGTTATCAAAACCTTAATAGCAATAATAGATAATTTTCCAGCAATTTATTAGCAAACATTTATTCATTAATACTCTTTATAGTGTTTTATCGTTAACTATTTTTTACCTTTACTATCAAGGGCATTAGCAAGCTCTATTAAGGTCACAAAGTTACGCCGTGTACTCTCTTTATCATTATCCAGCACGTCACGACCTGTCGTCTATTCTGACTTATGCCTTTTTAATTTTGCCAATATCCTTTACGATAGCGCTATCCTATTTGTACGCTTGCACCAATTATTTATACCTATTAAAACTGATAAGTGAACCCTATTTTATGTCTGATGTTATTGATCATACGATTGACCCTATTATTCCCAATGAACCGATGGATACTCGCTCAGTCGCAGAGTTCACTGAGCAGGCCTATCTCAACTATGCGATGTACGTCATCATGGATCGGGCGTTACCAAATATCGCCGATGGCCTAAAACCTGTCCAGCGCCGCATTGTTTACGCCATGAGTGAGCTGGGGCTAAAATCAACGGCAAAGGCGAAAAAATCTGCGCGTACCGTTGGTGACGTCTTAGGTAAATACCACCCGCATGGCGACAGTGCTTGTTATGAGGCCATGGTTCTGATGGCGCAGCCGTTCAGCTATCGCTATCCGCTCATTACGGGTCAAGGTAACTGGGGTAGTCCCGATGATCCAAAATCCTTTGCCGCTATGCGTTATACCGAAGCGAAAATGTCGGCTTATGCCAATACTTTACTTGCAGAGTTAGGACAAGGCACGGTCGATTGGCAAGACAACTTTGACGGTACGATGCAAGAGCCAACCACCCTCCCTGCCCGCCTGCCTAACATACTATTAAATGGTACAACGGGCATCGCAGTCGGTATGGCAACAGACATTCCGCCACATAATCTTAATGAGGTGGTACGTGCAGCGATTCGTTTGCTCAAAAATCCCGAGCTGTCGGTGAAGCAGCTCACGCAATCAATACCAGCACCTGATCTGCCAACCCCTGCTGAAATCATAACCAGTAAGAAAGACTTACAAGCGATGTATGAGACTGGACGCGGTAGCTATAAAATGCGTGCCACCTATCATGTCGACCCGAAAGAGAAAAATCTCGTCATCATCGATGCGCTGCCTTACCAAGTATCCGGCAACAAAATTCAAGAGCAGATCGCCAAGCTGATGACGGACAAAAAGTTGCCGTGGATTACTGATATCCATGATGAGTCAGATCATGAAAACGCTTGCCGTATCGTACTTGAGCTCAAATCAACTCGAGTCGATGTGGCTCGCGTCATGAGCCATCTGTTTGCCAGTACGGATCTAGAAAGCAATTACCGCGTCAATATGAATATGATTGGCCTAAACGGTAAGCCGCAGGTTAAAAACCTAAAAGAAATTCTTGATGAATGGCTGGTCTGTCGCCGCTCAGTTGTCACCCGTCGTCTGCAATATCGCCTTGATAAAATCGACAAGCGCTTACATATCCTCGCAGGTTTGCTGATTGCTTATCTTAATATCGATGAAGTCATTCGCATCATTCGCGAAGAGGACGATCCAAAATTATCGTTAATGCAAGATTATGACCTCACTGAGATTCAAGCCAATGCTATTTTGGATATTCGTTTGCGTCAGCTGGCTAAGTTAGAGGAGATTGAGCTGCGCCGTGAGCAAGACGAGCTAGCAGCCGAGCGCGCCATCATTCAAGAGTACTTGGACAATCCAGACAGTCTGACCAATCTGATGATTGACGAGCTGACCGCCGACATGAAGGAACACGGCAACGAGCGCGTATCGCAATTGGCGGAACGCGAGGAAGCGCAAGCGCTCAAAGAGTCTGACCTCGTACCAAGCGAGCCTGTCACTGCTATCCTATCGAAAGCAGGCTGGATTCGTGCCGCCAAAGGTCACGACGTCGATGCTGCTGGCATGACCTATCGCTCAGGTGACAGCTATCAAGCACACGTGCGCGGCAAATCCAATGAGAGAATCTACGTGCTCGATAGCACTGGACGCAGCTATAGCATCGACGCGCATAGCCTCGCCTCGGCACGCGGTCAAGGCGATCCATTGACTAGCGTACTAAAACCGCCAGCAGGTGCTAGCTTTGGGCAGCTATTAACGGGTGCTGATGATCAGCGTATCATCCTTGCAAGCTCAGCAGGTTATGGTTTTATCAACACCATCGGCAATCTCGATAGCAATCAAAAAGCGGGGAAAAATATCATTAATCTAGCCGCTAATAGCAGCTTGCTACCTGTTGCGCGGATCGATGCGCCAGCGGATATGACTGCCAATGCTAATAACGAAAATGCCGAAGGTGAGAACAGCACCGCAAGCGCGACGCCTGATCATGTTGCCGTTGTGACCAATGCGGGCTATCTATTGATATTTGCTCTTGATGATTTGCCTGAACAGGCTCGTGGTAAAGGTAATAAAATGATTAAATTAAAAGACGGTGAAGAAGTACTTGCCATCACGCCACTCAGTCAGCAAGACAGCCTAATTATTACCGCTGGCAAACGCCATGTGACGCTAAAACCAAATGATTTGGCTAATTATACGGGCAGTCGTGGTAATCGAGGTGGACAATTGCCAAGAGGCTTTCAGAATGTGACGAGTGTTGAGGTTGGGTGATGGTAAATTATTTTTGGGAAATGATCAAACTAGAAACTTTAGTTAATGGAGTAGCACTCCTTATAGTAGTATGGGCTTTCTCTAAAGTAAAAGGCTACTTTAGTAAAGCACCTTTAGTGTTCAAAAACTTTCAAATATGGTCCCGTAAGAAAAAACTTATCAAGATCAAGAACCATCGTCATGATGAACGCTACTACTTGAATGAACTGCAACTGTCTCAAAACTGGTTCATTACTTTCTTACTGGTGATGATAGTAAATTTTTTATTCCTTTTAAATAATAATATCCTAGACTTTTCAATCTGGTTATTTCTATTACTTATGTTCCCAACATTTATTGTAGAGATAATATGGCTAAATAAATCGAGTTATGTTGAAGACTTAGCAACATACCAAAAAGGAAATTTAGAATGGAGAAAGCGTAGACAACGTAAAAATAATCGTAGAAAAAATAGTTATAAAATTTAAGCATCAAATTAGAGAAACTAGCCTAGTGCGGAATTTTTCTCCCGATAATATTAGGCGTAAGGTGCGTTCCATACACCTATAAGACTGGTAATATTCGAAAAACCACTGTAAATACCATCTCATTAACAACTAGATTCTAAGGGTAGAAATGCATGAGCAAGTATCAAGTGATTATAATCAAGAATCACTTTATTCAATTCATGGAAGAATAGGTCGCATTCGCTTCTTAGTATACAGCCTATTGCTTAATATCATGCTCATACCTCTAGTTTTAATTGCTGGTGGATTATTTGAGGCTATCTCGTACTTATTTGGTAGCGACAGCCTAATTGCTAATACTTTAATTTTTTTGATTGGTATTTTAACGTTTTTAGTATATTTCTATATCTTACTCACACCTAGCAAACGCAGGCTTAATGACTTGAATAAATCGGGGTGGGTATCTCTTTTGTGGTTCATTCCAATGATTAATATAATATTGTGGCTATGCCTTGTATTTGTTAAAGGAGATATTGGCATAAATAATTATGGCGCACCTTCCAGACCTCCTTCATTATTAATTAAAATTATAGCAGCGTTAATGCCTATTACAATAATCTTCATGGTTATATGTATTGCATTAGTTTTATCAGTTTTTAAGCATGCATATCAGTTGTGATTTAATCAAAGCTAACTCACTCAGTAAACATAAGGCAAATGCCACCCACTGAAAAACCGCCTATACACAATGTATAAACGGCTTCTTGGCGCTAATAAAAACAAATAACTATTCTGTGCATTAATAACACCATACCTGCCTTATTTCCCTACTAAATCTCTTAAAATTTAGTAACCATCTGCCAAAGCTTCTTTAAGAACTAGAAAACCTATAGCTTGAATAGGTAGAGTGACGATATCTACTGCCATGGCAACTGGTAGTAGAACCGCGCTAAACTTATTAGCGTTACTGCCTGTCTCCCACTTATAATTCAACTGGATATTTAAGGGCTGCTTGAGCTTATAATTGACGTCATTAATGTTTTGTACTGCAGAAGCTACCGTCAGCTCAACGTTTACTGCACGCTGACAAATTAAATTTTTTTGCTCAGTAACAATGGCTGTCTTACATTCAAATCCAAAACTTTCTAACTTTGATTGCTCGTTAATCTTTAGGGCACTAATCGGCTTAGCATATAGCAAGCCAACAGTTGTAGGTACGTTTTTAATTTGATTTGATTCATCATTTTCTACATCTAGAATAAGCTCATTGGAACCAGCTTGAGTTTTTTGTTGAATATTACGATTGGTATATGAAGATTGAGTGTCGATATATAATGAGCCTAAATCCACTTGAGCGAAAATTCTTTTAAACAGATCAGATTGCGTATTAGCAGAGACTACAGGCTCTACCAAAAAACTATAATTTTTACCAGCTAGAATCATAGCATCTTCGTATCCTTGTATAGGTTTATTAGGATATCCCACTGCAATGACGCTCTCAGATAAAACGTTTTTTGTGTGCTCCTTTTTATTATCGTTTTTGGCATAATCTGTAAGACCGATAGTCGCACAACTATTTAATACGATTGATGAACCTAAAAGCGTTACTAGTAATAAAGACAATTTTTTCATATGTATAATCCGTTTAAGTTATTCAAATAGCGAACGCCTCAGATGATAATACACAACATATGTAGAATTACAACACTCAACCTTTATGATCTATAAATATAAGATATTGAAAACAACTAAAAAGCCGCCTATACACACGGTATAGACGGCTTTTTTACGACAATCAGAATAGAAAAATCGTCTAAGACTTGTTAGAGTCAGCATTTTCAAAAACTGCTGTCAAAAAGCTTTTAATCTGAGCACTTGTCATTAGATAGGGATTATAATCAGAACCTGCTGAGAAGCTTTTGAGGGCATACTCTTCATCTTCAGCGCTTGATGTTAGATGTTTCACTAAAAACCCATTCCATTGACGCGACTCTATTTCCTCTATATTAACAATATTGGGAAAAATGGTTGAATGCTCGTCAAGTATTTTTTCTAAGGCAATATTGATAGCGGGTCTTGTCCCTTGAAAACTTTGAACGAAATAACCTTCACTAATGACTAAAGCTGAAGCTATATTATTTTCTTCAAAATACCTTCGCCAATACTCAAGCGCGCGAGTCAGCTCGATTCCCGAATCTAGGTCGACATTTTTGGCGATATATATCATGTTGATAAGAATATGCTCGCCATTTATTTTTTTGCTTTCTGGAGTATGGCTTGTCGCTATAGTCATGAGAAACCTTATTTATAAAAACCTGATCTAATTTAAGATAAAGTATAATCAATAAAATTTTTTTCTTAGTGGTTTTTTGTCATCTAGCATCATTGTATTTCTGGAAATAAGCATTGGAACTTTAATGAGTTAGAACGCTGTTACTTCTCCGAGTACAATTGTACTATAAAAATTGGCACAATGACTGCGATATCATTAGTCTAATAGTTAACAAGTCTAATCTATATTTTCCTATAGCACGGTCTCAACCCTAGCATACCACTGACCCACGCTTACTCATAGCTCAGACGTTGCAAACATCACTTACTCTTACTAAAAAGCCGTCTATACACACGGTATAGACGGCTTTTTTACGCTCATTAAAACGACCAAGGCATCAAATCAATACCGACCCATCTCAACCGTTGTCTCAGCAAGCACACTATCGCCTTGCCAAGCCTGCACATCTACCGTATACAGATGATTTTTACCACCTGAACAAGGTGGTTTATACGCCCCTCCCGCTTCCCCTGCACGGCTACGATATTCCGCGATCATCTCAATCCCGACTGACACTTCATAAGTGTGCCCAAACACACGTGGAATCTCAGCACTCGTAGCACCTTCTGGTAGGGCAAACTCTACAATGCCATGTCCACCATGTTGCATACGTTTATTGCTCACATCGTTATAAACGAAAACCAAGCTCTCCGCGCCCATCGGTATGTTTGAGACCGTCATGCTCGGCGTGGCTGGATTTTTGCCATCATAGTTTAGACACTGCTGCCCTTCAGGTATTTTTTTGCCATTTCAAGCAGCATCGTTAAACTTAACATCCATTGCAAAGGCATTGGCAGATAGTGCCAATGTTGCCAGTGCCGTCAAAGCGGTGACTGATTTTAAGGTAAAAATTTTCATACTAGCTCCTTTATGTAGCGGATACCCTGATAAAAACCGTTCATCATTTTGTTAACTGATATTGATCGTTAATCTTAACCTTATAATAAATAGCCAATATTAAGTTAATTATATCGTTTAGGGCTTTTGTTAACCCTTCGAATAAGCGCAAATCAATCGCAATGCCAGCAAAGCGAATACCGCAGCAGTAGCCAAATTTGCATCATCGCAGGTTACTATATAGGTATTTATCTCTTTGGGTGTGTTGTAGTAGTATCTAAATCATTGGTATTGAAACGACTAGAAAACAATAGGATCATCATGTTTATCGAAGACAAAATCGCCAAAGAAAGTATGACTATCAACACTCCGACACCCAAGATCATCTTTTTTGACATCGATGATACCTTGAGCCGCAATGGCATCATTGCCGAACACAACAAAGCGACCCTTGAGCAGCTTGCAGGTACTGATATTAAGCTGGTGATTTCAACGGGACGCTCCAAAGCCATATTGCCAGCAGATATTTTAGCCTTGCTCGAAGCTGATGTCTTAGATGCGATTATTTGTATGAATGGACAGTATAGTTTTGATAAAAAGGGTCGGATTAGCCACTATCCGTTGTCCGCTGAACAAACGGATACCATCGTGCTTCTGTGCCAGCAGAGCGAGTTGATTCATAAGTTTGACTCTGCCACCCATCTCGCTTGGTCAGGTGAAAATGAGCGCTTGCGCGAGTTTAATGCCATCACGCCAAATTCTATCGTTGACCCTGAATATCATAAAGGGAATACCGTCTATCAATGCTCAGTATTTTTTAACAATCAACAAGAGAAAATGCAGGACGTCGATTTTGCCCAGTACGAGTTAAAGCTCGTCCATTGGCATCATATCGGCGCAGATATCTTACCGATAGAGGCATCCAAGGCGCGAGGCATTAAAGACGTCTGTCAATACTATGGGGTAGAAGCCAGTGAGTGTATGGCGTTTGGTGATGGGATGAATGATTTAGAGATGTTTGACTTGGTCGGCTATGCGGTGGCGATGGGTGATGCAAAGCAAGAGTTGATTGCGCGCGCAGACTTTGTTACGGGTACGATTGAGGAGCGCGGTATTCAGTCGGTGCTTGAGCAGTTTCATATTGCGTCTTAGTAGAGTGCTAAACTCTTTTGCTTTTATAAGCTGGGCTTTTAACCCAGCATAGTAACTAAAATACTAAAACCTAGATATCTTTGTAGAACGCACCCTACTCGACTAAACTATAGTATCTGAAGTATTAGTAACATCACCGTCAAGACAATTCCAATTCCAAAGCAAACTTTCATTCCCAGTGGCATATGCTTGAACGGTATTTGAGTCGTGCCATACAGGTGAAGCGTTTCAGCTTTGCTGATAGGATATAACGCTAAGCCTATTCCTAACATAAACATAAAAGGTAATATCACATATATTCGTGGCACCAATTGCGCATTGCCAGTGAATATATAGAATAAGGTAGCCGCTGATATCAACGCTATACCCATCCCTGCTAATCGCGCCATACTTCTAGATTTAGCAAATTGATCTGTTTGTTCGTTCATGACATATGTACGCTATTATTAAGTTATAGACAAGGCGTTTGTGCATTATGGCTTTGAAAGCGCGTAACGTTTTGATTCACCCTATGAACAACGATTATATAATTCAGTTACACAAAAGTCGATTAAAATAAATAAACTCAATTCTTCCCTGCAATCAATCCATAAAGCCAACTACCGATTTTATAAAATCCGACAACAATCAAAATAAGCACCACCGCTGCCAGCACATAGGCCAACCAAACAGGCACATTACTCAGCCAGCCAATCGTAAATGCCAAACCCATGTACGTCTCAACCGGCCAATTAACGATAGGTGTCGGCGAGCCAGCGTTAAACATGGTCATAAAGGCAATTATGCCAAGCACAGCAGTAATCAGTCCAGCGCGTTTACGATTATTCATCTTTTGCCTCTTTTAATTCGAACCATTTAATTAACATTCGATTATTTTTATTTTATCGGTACTCTTTGCATCTTATAAAAACCACGTTGTAAACTCATGGCTTAAGGGTAAAGCAGCTCTCATCATAGCATGATTATTTACGCTTATTATCTTACTCAAATTCAGCAGTAAATCTCATATTTTTAATTTTATACATTCTTCAGCCATTCATCAGCGCCACTTTTAACAATATTATGAAGAACGAACTTCTTTCTTGCCCTTTAAATTCTTAACAATCATAGCCATAATAGTTTCACAACTGGCTCGATACCTTATATTCAGCACTTAGTATTTAGCCCTTAGCTTCCATTATCTATCATTTAACTTTTTACTCATTTGCATCATTCTTATTTAGGAGAGATATTTTGACTCATTTATTATCGCCCCACAACATTGCTCGTAGCGCTCGTATATTACCAAAAGCACTATTAGCCGTGGCTGTTGGGCTAGCACTTGCCAGCTGTAGTAAGTCAGACAATACGGCGGCTGATGGTACAGCGGCGAGTGCTGAAACGCTCAATCTGTATAACTGGTCAGAGTATATGCCGCAAGAAATCCTTGACGGCTTTACTGAAGAGACAGGCATTCGGGTCAATTACACCACTTTCGACTCTAATGAAGCCATGTATGCCAAGCTTAAATTGCTCGATGACTCTAGCCAATATGACTTAGCCATCCCATCAACATATTATGTCGAAAAAATGGCCAAAGAAGGCTTGCTGCAAGAGCTCGATAAATCCAAATTGAGCAATTTTAAGAATCTTGATACGTCTTTTACCAATACCAAGGTTGATCCAGAGAACAAATACTCAATTCCTTATATGTGGGGCAGCACCGGTCTTGCCATTAATGGTGACAAGGTCGATCCTGCAACCGTAAATAGCTGGAACGATTTATGGCGTCCTGAGTATAAAGGGCAAGTGATGCTGATGAACGATATGCGCGAAGTGTTTGGCATGGCGCTATTGACCCTTGGGCATTCAGGTAATAGTAAAAATCCTGACGAAATCAAAGCCGCTTATGAGAAGCTCACGACCTTGATGCCAAATGTGAAGACCTTTAACTCGGATGCCTCGCGTATGCCTTATATGGAAGGCGAAACCACGGTTGGTATGAGTTGGAATGGCGAGGCAATTATCGCCAACAACGAAGGCTTGACCAGCTTGGTTTATAAATATCCAACTGAAGGCGCTATCTTGTGGATGGATAATTTTGTCATTCCTAAAAACGCCAAACAAGTCGATGCAGCGCACAAGTTTATTGACTACTTGCTGCGTCCTGAGAACTCTAAAATCGTCAGTGAAGAGATTGGTTATGCGTCGCCTAATATGGCTGCGCGTGAGATGATGCCAGAAGAGGTGAGAAACAATCCAACCATCTATCCGAGCAAAGACGTGCTGGCAAAAGCGGAGTTCCAAGAAGATGTGGGCGATGAAGCATTGCAAATCTATCAGCAGTATTGGGATAAGCTAAAAACTGGTCGTTAATTACTGTTTGTTGATAGCTGTTTTTAATAGCTTTTTTAACAACTGTTACCGCAAAAAAACGCTGACTTAATAAAGTCAGCGTTTTTTATTTATTCTTTCTTGGCTTTTATTTAACTTTTATAGTCGGTTCAATATAATTTGGATACAAGGAAGGCGAGCGAAAGCACTACCAATAGTAGACTAAGCGAGCCTGACACCGTATCTGATTTATATAGGATTGACTATATTTATAAGTGCAAATCAGTTTCACTGCCTTTGTGCTCGATACGGCGCTGTTCGCGGCGCTGATAGCGTAGACCAGAGGCAGCAAACCATTGCGGTTTGGTGGTTTGTAATAAATCACTAAGTCGCTGCAATTGAACTTGCAAAGTTTGGGTCAGCCAAAAATAGCCTTGCCACTCAAAGCCTAAGTTTTCTACGCTTGGATATTCTGATACGGCGATGCGCGTAATCGGTCGAAATACTTCATCATTTGGACTACGTAATACCGCCGCCATATGCTGCATCGCTTGCGTCAATTCGTGCTGATAATGAATAAGCAAAATATGGTTTTCATCGTCAATCTCAATATTAGCCAAACGCGGTGCGGCACTTAACAGTAAATCAATCGTACCAATGATATTACGATGGGTACGCTGAATGGTCTCTAGCGTTTCTTTTTCAATCCCAGATTCGCTCGCTGTGGCGGCGATATGCGGGCGCACGGCAAGCAAACGCTTATTAATTTTTTGTAATGCTTTCACCAAGGACTTATTGACGGGTGTATCTGGTATAGAACTGTTCGATGGATAAATAATGCTGGCCGAACTGGTCGCCTTACTATATTTAAACGGCTTAGGCACTAATACATCCGCATCAATATGATTGCCAACCCCTGCATACAAATTGCTGCACGTCTCAAGATTACTGGCCAACAAAAACCGCCACATCAACGTCGACTTCAGCGGTAAAATTAACGTTGCGGCCACCGCTACTCCTGCACCAAGCAAAATATTGAACGCGCGATATAAGCCATCTTGGGCAATATTGCTGTGGTCAGGACTCGACACAATCATCAGCATGGTAATACCTGTCAGCAGACCGATATAGCCCAATTGCTTGACCGCCACATAACCGATGATGCCACTGATAATGCCAATCAGCCCATAATACAACCACAGCCACCCACCGATATCTTTAATCAGCCATAAGAAGCTAAGCCCAACTACTACCCCAAGCAAAGTACCCAATATCCGCTCTTTAGCCTTGGTATAAATCGCCCCTTGATATTGTAACAAACCCAAAATCACAAACACGGTAATGGTCGTCCACTCACCATGCGGCAAGTGCGTAAACTCATTTAACAAGAGCGCAATAAGTACAGCCAGACCCAAACGTATGGCATGCAAAACATCTGCATGCTGATAACGGGCATAAGGCTCTACAAACGGGGCGGTAAATCGTTGCCAAAAAGTCGGTTTCACGCAGGGCATCTCTTATAAGTGAAGGAAGAAAAAATCGGTTAAATTGTAGCTACTGGCTTAACTATTGATAAATCGATGATAAAGCGATGATAAAGCGATGATAAAGTCATGACCAAAAAATAACGCCTTTTACCTATTAAAAGATAAAAGACGCTGAAGGTCAAAACATGCTAGCACATAACGACAAAAAAACATCCTAACAACATCGCATTTGGCTATTGGTAATGCTGAAAGGTGCTGACAAATACTTGCCAGCATCTCCTATATTTACAAGTGTAAATCGGACTCGCCCCCCTGCTCTTTCATTCTACGCTGCTCACGCCTTTGATAGCGCAGACCAGAAGCGGCATACCACTGCGGTTTGGTCGTTTGTAGCAGATCACTTAACTGTTGCAGTTGTGCTTGCAACGTTTGCGTCAACCAAAAATATCCCTGCCACTCAAACGTTGCATACTGTACGCTAGGATATTCTGATAGCGCAATACGCGTAATAGGTCGAAAAGTCTGATCGCTTGGACTGCGTAGCACTGCCGCGATATGCTGCATGGCTTGGGTGAGCTCGTGTTGATAGTGAATCAGTAGCGTATGATTATCATCGTCGATATCGATATTCGCCAAACGCGGTGCTGCACTGAGTAACAAATCGATGGTACCGATGATATTGCGATGGGTACGCTGAATCGTTTCTATCGTCTCTTTATGAATGCCGGACTCGCTTGCTGTTGCAGCGATATGTGGACGTACTGCGAGTAATCGCTTGTTTATTTGCTGCAGCGATTTTATCAACGCTTTATTGACAGGCATATCTGCAGTAGTGCTATTTTGAGGATAAGACAGGCTAGCTGAGCTTTTTGCTCTAGTATAGACAAGCGACTTGGGAGCCACTATTTCAGCATCAATATGATGTCCGACACCAGCATAAAGATTACTACAGGCTTCTAAATTATTTGCCAATAAAAATCGCCACATCAACGTCGACTTTAGAGGTAAGATCACTGTCACCATGACCGCAATACCTGTACCGATTAAGATATTGAGTGCACGATAGACACCATCTTGCGCCATATTAACTTGATTCAAATTAGAGACGATCATCAGCATAGTAATGCCAGTGAGTAATCCAGTATACCCTAGCCGCCTGACCGAAAAATAACCAATAATCCCACTAATGATACCAATAAGCAGGTACTCTATCCCTAGCCAAGCACCCGTCCCTTTATTGAACCATAAGATTGCAAATGCCACGACAATACCCAAAACCGTGCCTAGTACTCGCTCTTTGGCTTTGGTATAAATAGCGCCTTGATACTGTAGCAATCCTAAAATAATAAAGACGGTGATCGTCGTCCATTCCCCATGTGGAAAATGGCTTATTTGATTGGCTAACAGCGCAAGTACAATGGCTGCACCGATACGTATGGCGTGCAAGATATCAGCGTGCTGATAGCGCGCATAAGGTTCAATGAATGGTGCAGTAAATCGTTGCCAAATTTTTGGTTTCACGCACAGGTACTCTTATTAATTGAAGAATATATAGTCAATGAAAAGTAATATCGAACCATCATCTACTGCTGATATCAAAAAAAACGTCTCTTACCTGTTAAAAGGCAAAAGACGTTTGAGATCGAAATAGAGTGTTCAATAATTGGATGTAAACCAAACCCATTATACCTCTAAGAAGTCCAAAATACCTTCAGCGGCTTCACGACCTTCCCAAATCGCGGTCACGACCAAATCAGAACCACGTACCATATCACCACCAGCAAATATCTTGGGGTTTTTGGTTTGGAATTTAAAGGTTTGCTTTTCTGCTGCCAGCACGCGACCAGAGCTGTCCATTGCCACTTGCTGAGACTCAAACCAGTCAGCAGGGCTAGGACGGAAGCCAAAAGCCATAATTACGGCATCACATGGGATAATTTCTTCTGAATTAGGAATCGGCTCAGGACGCTGACGACCACGGTTGTCTGGCGCACCCAAGTGAGTCGTGACGACTTTCACGCCATTCACTTTACCATTTAAGCCAATGATTTCTGTCGGTTGACGATTGAATAGAAACTCAACGCCTTCCTCTCGAGCATTGACCACTTCGCGGCGCGAACCTGGCATGTTCTCTTCGTCACGGCGATAGGCACAGACGACTTGCTCAGCGCCTTGGCGAATACTGGTACGGTTACAATCCATCGCAGTATCGCCACCACCTAGCACTACCACTCTTTTACCTTTAAAGTCGATATATTCTTCAGGATTTTTTTCCCAATCGTTGCAGCGATTGACGTTGGCAATTAGGTAATCTAGCGCATCATGAACGCCTTCTAGTTCTTCACCAGCAAAGCCACCGCGCATATAAGTATAAGTACCCATGCCCATAAATACCGCATCATACTCGCTTAACAGTTCATCAATACTAATATCAGTACCGATTTCTGTCTCAAGACGAAATTCCATGCCCATGCCTTCAAAGATGACACGGCGGTTACGCATGACGTCCTTTTCCATTTTAAATTCTGGAATACCAAAAGTCAGTAAACCACCAATTTCAGGACGCTTATCAAACACAACTGGTTTTACGCCGTTTCTAACGAGTATATCCGCACAGCCCAAACCTGCTGGCCCTGCACCGATGATCGCGACTTTTTTGTCTGTCCAAACAACATCAGACATATCCGGACGCCAGCCAAGTGCAAAGGCGGTATCGTTGATGTACTTTTCGACATTACCAATGGTCACAGCGCCAAAGCCATCATTTAAGGTACAAGCGCCTTCACATAAGCGATCTTGTGGACAGACGCGGCCGCAGACCTCAGGCAACGTATTGGTGCGGTGACACAATTCAGCCGCTTGAAATATCTGCCCTTCGGTGGCCAATTTGAGCCAGTTAGGAATGTAATTATGCACAGGGCACTTCCATTCACAATAAGGGTTACCACACTCCAGACAGCGGTGCGACTGCTGCGCAACGGCTTCACTCTCAAACGGTTTATAAATTTCAACAAATTCCGTTGAGCGCGTGGCGATGTCTTTTTTGGTCGGCTCAAGCCGTGGTACATCTAAAAACTGAAAACTATTTTCTAAGCGTTTTGCCATGGTATTGTCTCTTTAATATGAGGCTTTTTATATCAAGCTTTTTTAAAGTGGGCGGTGACAGTCAACGATGTCTCATTTATCGCAAAATTAAGAGGTTTATATCGTGACTGTCACTTACCTGCTGAAAACCTCTAAGTTAAAAGGCTTTTAAAAGCGGAACATTGGATAATCCAAGCAAAGCTATTGTGGGTCAGCCATGGTGGTTTTGAGAAGGCTCGCAATGTTTGCCGCTTTAGGCTTCACCAAATAAAACTTACGAACATAGTGCTCAAAGTCAGCCAATATCGTCTGACCCCACGCGCTGCCTGTTTTATTAACATGCGCTTCGATCACTTGCTGCAAATGGATACGATGCTCTTCGGTTTGCTCACTTGAGATACGATTCAGATCGATCAGCTCATGATTGCAACGGTCAAAGAAGTCCCCTTCCATATCGAGCACATAAGCAAAACCACCTGTCATACCTGCCCCAAAATTGAGACCCGTACGCCCAAGAATAGTGACAATACCACCTGTCATATATTCACAGCAATGATCGCCTGTGCCTTCGATGACTGCGTGCGCGCCAGAGTTACGCACTCCAAAGCGCTCGCCAGCAGTACCAGCTGCATATAGTTTGCCGCCCGTTGCGCCATATAAGCAGGTATTACCAATGATGGCGGTCTCTTGCGCCGTAAAGCTTGAGTCTTTTGGTGGATAAATAACAATCTCACCGCCAGCCATGCCTTTGCCGACATAATCATTGGCATCGCCTTCTAGCTCAATATTTAGACCACCTGCATTCCAGACGCCTAAACTCTGCCCAGCAGTACCAGTCAGATGCAGCTTAATTGGCATATCACTCATGCCAAGGTTGCCCCATACTTGCGCAATCTCACCAGAGATACGCGCGCCGATAGAGCGATCACAGTTACCGACATAATAGCTATAATCGCCGCCATTACCTTGACGAATATTGAGCAGCATATCACTAATCATCTGTTCAGCAAGTAAGCCTTTATCAAACGGCTCATTACGCTCAACCTGACAGGTTTGGGCTTTACCACTACTGGCCGGATGGCTAAATAGTAATGGCGTTAAATCCAAATGACGCTGCTTATCCGTGTTGCCTTCTAATACTTCAAGCAAGTCAGTCCGTCCGACCAACTCTTCCATACTACGCACACCAAGGGCGGCAAGCCATTCGCGCGTTTCCGTTGCTACAAATTTAAAGAAGTTAATGAGCATCTCTGCTTCACCAATGAAATGCTCGTCACGTAGCTTGGCTTTTTGCGTCGCAACCCCAGTCGGGCAATTATTAAGATGGCAAATGCGTAGGTATTTACAACCAACGGCTATCATCGGCGTGGTACCAAAGCCAAAGCTTTCTGCCCCAAGGATAGCGGCTTTTACCACATCAAGTCCTGTCTTTAGACCACCATCAGTTTGAATACGAACTTTATGACGCAAGCCATTTACTCGTAGTGATTGGTGGGTCTCAGCAAGTCCTAGCTCCCATGGTGACCCTGCATGATGGATAGACGATAGCGGAGAGGCTGCTGTGCCGCCATCATAGCCTGAAATGGTGATTAAATCGGCATAGGCTTTTGCCACACCAGTCGCGATAGTACCAACGCCCGGACGTGAGACCAGTTTCACCGATACCAAGGCATCTGGATTGACTTGTTTTAAGTCAAAAATCAGCTGTGCTAAATCTTCGATAGAATAGATATCATGATGCGGTGGCGGTGAAATCAACGTCACACCCGGTACAGAATAACGTAAGCGCGCAATCAGAGCATTGACCTTACCACCCGGCAGCTGACCACCCTCACCCGGCTTGGCACCCTGTGCAACCTTGATTTGCATCACTTCGGCTGAACGCAAATATGCTGGGGTGACGCCAAAACGACCCGAGGCAATTTGTTTGATCTTTGAGTTGCGCAGCGTGCCATAACGTACTGGATCTTCGCCGCCCTCACCAGAGTTTGAACGTCCACCGATGGTATTCATCGCCATGGCAATCGCTTCATGGGCTTCGGGTGACAATGCCCCCAACGACATGCCCGCCGAGTCAAAGCGCGTCAGAATGGATGAGATATCCTCTACGTCATTCACATCGATAGAGTTATCTGTTTTTAATTGCAATAAATCACGCAGGGTCGCAACCGGACGGCTATTAACCAAATCGGCATAATGACGATAATTGTCATAATCACCCGTACGAACCGCGGTATGCAGGCTATTAATCACGTCTGGGTTAAAGGCATGATATTCTTTGTTGAAGACAAACTTCAGTAAGCCACCTTGATCGAGTGGCGCGCGGCGCTTGAAAGCATTCGCCGCTAGCTGTGCTTGATCGGTAGCTAAGTCAGCAAAGGTCGCACCTTTAATACGACTCTGTACGCCTTTGAAACACAGGCTCACCACCTCTTCAGAGAGACCCACTGCTTCAAATAACTGCGCGCCGCGATAAGAGACAATGGTCGAGATGCCCATTTTTGATAAGATTTTTAGCAAGCCTTTATCCAAGCCTTTACGGAAATTAACCCGCGCTTGAATCGGATCACCAAGCAGCTCACCAGTCGCTACTAAGTCATCAATAACATCATAAGCCAAGTAAGGATAAACGCAGGTCGCACCAAAACCAATCAATACTGCCACTTGATGCGAGTCGCGCGCCAAACCAGTCTCAATGATTAAATTAGCATCAGTACGAATACCTTGACCAATCAAATAATGATGCACCGCACCAGTCACCATAATGGCGTTGGCTGGTACTTTATCGGCATCGATGTGTTTATCAGACAACACAATCAAAGTGTGACCAGCTCGGATGCTGTTAGCCACTTGCTCGCAGATAGCCATGATGGCTTCTGATAACTCAAGGGTGCGATCATAGTTTAAATCAATACGCGCCATTTTAAAGGCTGGATCACCCAAGGTCTCAAGCTGCTGCATCTTGCTGGCTGACAGTACAGGCGACGATAAGATAATACGGTGTGCATCTCGCGCTGATGGCGCAAACACGTTAGTTTCAGCACCGAGGCAGGTCTGCAATGACATCACGATAGATTCACGCAATGGATCAATCGGTGGATTGGTCACCTGTGCGAACTGCTGACGGAAGAAATCACCGACATGGCGGATTTGCTGCGACAGCACTGCCATAGGCGTATCATCACCCATTGAACCGACAGGTTCTTGACCATTTTCGGCGTTGGGGCGGATAATTTCAGTACGCTCTTCATTGGTGATGTGATACATTTTTTGCAGTGTTTTTAGCTCATTACCACGGCATGTTTGCGCTGCTAACTCTTCCTCTAAACGCTCATCATCACGGATACGGGTTGCTTCTTCACGCAGCCATTTACGGTACGGATGGGCTTTTTTAAGTAACGTCGCAATCGCTTTAGTATCTAAAATTTGACCCGTTAAAGTATCAATAACGAGCATTTGACCAGGGCCAACGCGTCCTTTTGCCAATACATCTTTTGGCGAGTAATCCCACACACCAACTTCAGAAGCAACGGTGATATAGCCGTTCTTGGTCGTCACCCAGCGCGATGGGCGCAGACCGTTACGATCAAGCATACAGACCGCATAGCGTCCATCTTGAATCACCAAACCTGCTGGACCATCCCACGCTTCCATGTGCTGCGAATAAAACTCATAAAAGGCGCGCAAATCCATATCCATGCTATCGACATTCTGCCAAGCAGGTGGCACGAGAATCGACATCGCATGGAATAGATTCATACCACCTGACATGAGGACTTCAAGCATATTATCTAAGCTTGATGAGTCAGAGCCCGTACTGTTCACCAGTGGCGTCAATTCATTCAAATTGGGCAGTTTGTCTGATTTTAGTTTTGGCGTCCGTGCCTCAGACCAGTTGCGATTGCCTGTGATGGTATTCAACTCGCCATTGTGGGCAAGATAACGAAACGGCTGAGCCAAAGGCCAACGCGGCAAGGTATTGGTGGAGAAACGTTGATGAAATACCACGATATGCGATGCCAAACGCGCATCTTGTAGATCCAAGAAAAATGCTGGCAAGTCTGATGGCATCACCAAACCTTTATAAATGATCGTCTGGCAGCTTAATGAGCACACATAAAACAGCTCATCATTAGCTAAGCGCTGCTCTGCTTTTTTGCGTGCGACAAACAGTTTACGATTAAAGTCGTCCGCTGCCAAATCATCGGGTGCGTTGACAAACACTTGCTTAAAATCAGGTAAAGTCTCACGGCCAATGTCACCGACGATGCTCAAATCAAGCGGCACATCACGCCAGCCAGCAACCTCTAATCCTTGGGCGACAATCTCATCGCTAAGCACTTGCTGGCTATCACAAGCTTTTGTCTCGTCTAAATTGACAAAGATCATACCAACGGCAAAGTTGTTAGTAATCGCGAACCCTTGCTCAGCAGCAATACCTCTAAAAAACTCAACAGGCGTCGCCAGTAGTAGACCACAACCATCACCCGTTCTACCATCAGCAGCAACACCGCCGCGATGGGTCATACAGCTTAGACTATGAATAGCAGTTTTTACCAAATCATGGCTGGCTTGTCCCTCAATATGAGCGATCAAACCAAAACCACAGTTATCAGAAAAGTCATCTGGCGTGGCCAGGTGGGTTTGCGAGGAAATCATTGACATGGCTAGTCCTTTTAGGTGAACGGGCAATTTATGCATCCAATGCAGATCATAAACTGAAGACCGTAAGCAGAACGGGCTAATAATTAATATTCGTATATCCGAATTAATAAATGGTGTGACGCTCATAGACATCATACTTTGAGACTAAGGTGAAAGCTCTGGCACTCCCAGTCCTTGAATGATGTTTCAATAGATCATTAACATATTAAAAGATAGTAAACGGTCGCCCTTGGCAATGACATACAGCCCTGTATACCCGTTACCTAATCATCAATAACGCAATGTCGCTATCTTGAGTGTCACTTGTTATCACACCATGCCTAGCCATCCAGACTGATTGACTACGCATGTAATAACCGTGCATTTGATTAATTTTGAATATCTGACGCTCTGTAATCAAGCGCTTCATTCACTCTAAAGAGAGCGATAATAAGAGAGGTTGCGTCACTTGCGATAGCTTAATTATAGATAGCAAGTGACAACGCTTGAGACAAAAAAATTTAGTAACGCATCTTTTAAATGATAAAAGTTTACCAATTCATTGTTAAAAAACAATTTTTACGATAACTATACAGAACGTCGCCCACAGTTATATTAGTTAATGACGGACAAAAAATCTAGTCTTTTCTATCGATTCACCCACCATATTTTGTAAGAGAACTTATTACTATTGGTTATAGGATGATTCAATGTTCTATGCAAATTTTGATACATAGTATCTGTGACAAGGCTTAGTTGAGATACTTAATTAAGATCAACTTCTTTTGGAAATGTATTTTTAGTACTAATTATATGCTTTATGATGCTCCACAAAAAAACCCACTAACCAGCTTGTCAGTGGGCTTTTGTCAATTATAGTGATAACGAGGTTATCATAACTATCAACGATATGGTCAAAGGACAAACATACTCTAATTACTTTTGTCTTCTATCAGTGTTTTTATGCTGTCGTTATTGCTCTTAGGAGGATTGGTATTCTTGCTAGGAGCGTTTGCGCCAGAATTTGTGCTACTGGTACTACTTGGCGGCTTTGGTGTTGCGACTACTGGGGGTTTTTTAGTGGTATTTTCAGTGCCTGATGTCGCTGGTTTTTTATTCTCTGATTCAGACTTAGTTCCACTACCTTCATTTTTAGGCGTAGTAACAGATGATACTTCCTCTTCATTGCCAACAATACGCTCTTCAGTGACCGATAAAGTATCGGAGGTATCCGCTGACTGACGGATACTTTCATTGTCGCTGTTACTGGCAGTTTCTTGACTGCTACGACCAGCATTGTCCCCATTATCCGTTTCTGGCAGTGGCTGGCGCACTGGCACTTCGCGCTTAGTCGGTTTTAGATCAACAGAACGTGTGCGTCTGGTACTCAAATCTTTAACTGGATCAGGGCGTTCATAATTATCAATGATACCGACATAACGATTGATCTCTTCTGGCAACACGCGCACATTGGCTGGCAACTTAAAGTCTATCAGTTTTGCCGCGCCAACGGCTTCTTGTGGACTACTCATGAGCCCATAAGTTAACATATAGCGGACTTGATTTTCATCGTCAAGATAACGGAAATAAGCAAATTTATTACGGTCTGCGCGGCCTTCTAGATAACTGACAATCACATCGTTTTCGGCGACATTCATCACCTGCACTGTCCACTTACCTTTATTCGCCAACAAATAACGTTTGTCTTTAAACTCAGCAGGATAATTGCGCAAATCACGTACCGTCGTATCAAAACTAATGGGCTGCACGTCGGTATCAAGCTCGTGTAACGACTCTATTTTTAAGGGCTGCTCAAGCTCAGCACTCAATGGTTGCGGTGCTGATATGGGGGCATTTTCAATTTTGGCACCCATCGCTGGCGTTTGACTAAACATCCAAATCAGAGCCGTAACCACACCCAGCAGCAAGGTCATTATCAGCCAAATCAACGCTTGACGGCGATATGACTGGCTAGCGGTACGCGGCGTCGATCTTGAAGCTGCCATGGGAGTATCCTTGGTGAAAATAAAGTTGACCGCATTCAAGAGATGCGCAGTAAGTAGAATGGCGGCGAGCCAGTCTGCTTTAAACCCTTGAGTTCAGTGAGTATTCATGAGCACTAAAGCTTTAAGACATTATACGCGGTGTTGTGACAATACCTCGAGTAAAAGATCTTCATCGAAATCATTGGTCAATACGGCCTGACCTAGTGATTTTAACAAAATCAGGCGGATTTGTCCGTGTTTCACTTTTTTATCATGTCCCATCAAGCTTAGCGCCGTTTGTGTATCAATGCGTGGCGGGGTGATAGGCAAATTTGCTAAGGTTAAAATACGCTTAATACGAGCAACGTCTTCGGCCGTTAACCAACCCATTTTCTGTGATAACTCTGCGGCTTGTAACATGCCAGCAGCGACTGCCTCACCGTGTAGCCAATTACCATAGCCTTCATGTGTTTCAATGACATGACCAAAAGTATGACCAAAATTTAACAATGCTCGCACGCCTGACTCTCTTTCATCTTGCGCGACGACATCCGCTTTATACTGACAGCAGCGTTTTACGGCATCACCAAGTACCGCTAAATCCAAATCCATCATCGCTGGCAGATTGACTTCCAGCCAATCTAAGAACGCGACATCCATAATGAGTGCATACTTAATAACCTCAGCCAACCCGGCTGACAACTCGCGCGCTGGCAAAGTCTTCAGCGTACTCATATCAGCAAGTACCATTTGCGGCTGCCAAAAAGCGCCAATCATGTTTTTGCCTTGAGGATGATTGATGCCCGTCTTACCACCAACGCTCGAATCCACTTGTGACAGTAGCGTGGTTGGAATCTGGATAAAATTTACACCGCGCATAAAGCTTGCTGCAGCAAAGCCTGTCATATCACCAATAACGCCACCACCTAAAGCAATAAGCGTAACGTCACGATTAAAATGCGCTGCCATCAATACATCGTAAATTTGATTGATACTGCTCTGATGCTTATATTGCTCACCATCTGGCAATACGCAAACACGCACAGTGAACTGCTCTGTTAACTCTTTCTCTAAAGCGTTTAGGTACAAAGGCGCAACAGTGTCATTAGTGACAATCAATACTTGGCGACCACGAATATAAGGTGTGATCAGCTTTGCCATACTGTTATGATCTATCGCTGTTTTCTCAGTAATGACGATTGGATAGTCATGGCTTTGCGTATGAACCGTTAAACCGTCATGAAACAGTGGCGTTGCCATTAAACACTCCCTAAGCATTTTGAATGAGATAAAAGTAGCTGAGCTTAACTAGGGCGCGTCCTGATTTTTATCGCCATTTTTAAATGAGGACACGCCTTGATAAAGTTTATCATTATGGTTAATTTTCTTTATCTTCTGGTGCTATAGCAGTCGAGTCAGTAAATGACTCTAGTTGCTGTAAGAGCTGATTGACCATATGACGGGGATAAGTATGACCAGTTGGCATAATAATATGAGCGACTTGGCGATATAAGGGATCACGAGTGCTATATAAATCTTGCAAGATTTTTCTAGGATTTGGCTGCTGTAACAGTGGTCGTGATTTGTCTTTAGCCGTGCGAGCCATTTGCACATCAACTGGCGCATTCAAATAAACCACGATACCGCGCTGATGCAAAAACGCTCTGTTTTCAGCACACATCACAGCGCCACCACCTGTCGCTAAGACGATTTGGTCTTTTTGAGTCAACTCATCGATGGCGCGCGTTTCACGCTCACGGAAGCCCGCCTCGCCTTCTTTAGCGAATATCCAAGCAATGTCAGCCCCTGTCTGCGATTCAATGTGCCAATCACTGTCTACAAAGGTGCGCCCCAACTGCTTAGCCAGCAATTTACCGATGGTTGTCTTCCCTGCTCCCATCGGCCCTACTAAAAACACCGACGGCAATTCCTCCACCATAATACTTACTCAGCTAAATTAGCTATGATACAACGTCATTGATATTCTGGCTAGTAATGAGCGTTGATTATTGTTAGTAAAATTCAATCAATATGAAAATTTTCCCATAAAAAAAGCAAGCGTTGATGCTTGCTTCTTTTGAGCGAAAACCAATCAATAAATGATTAATCTATGCGGCTAATACCATCATTGATTAATTTTGGCGTGATAAATATCAATAACTCTTCTTTAGAATTACTACGCACATCTTTACGGAAAGCGCGACCAATATAAGGTAGGTCTCCTAAGAACGGTACTTTATCAACACCATTGCTGGTACGATTCTTAAAGACACCACCCAACACAACCGTTTGACCATCTTCAACAATAACATTGGTCGAAATAGAATCTTCAGCAATAGCAACCTGATTATTAATAATGGTCGGCGTACCGTTAGTGATTAACAATTGCAAACCGATTTTACCATCTGGGGTGATATTTGGTGTGGCCTCTAGACTCAATGCTGCTTCTTTAAAGCTAGTAGTGGTTGCTCCACTGGCAGACGCTTCTTGATAAGGAATCTGCGTCCCTGAAGAGACTTTCGCCGTTTGCTTGTCTGCTGTCAGAATCTTCGGCGTAGAAATCACTTCACCGCGATTATCCGCTTGCAGTGCTGACAATTCAAGATCAAGCATTACATCTGACATGCTCAGCAAGCCAAAGGCAATACTACCAGCAGGGTTGGCAACCCCTAAATCAACGTTTAAGTTATCAGGGCGGCTAATATCGTATGAAGGATAAGAAACCGTTTGACCATTTACCGTCGTCGTTTCTACATCAAAGTCTTTTAAATCCCATAACGTTTGATTACTACCACCGACCAATAAATTACGGTTGTTGGCAGCACCATTTGACAAGATACCCCAACGAACCCCAATCTCTTTACTAAAGCTATCAGTGGCACTCACAATACGCGCTTCAATCATGACCTGACGGACTGGAATATCAATTTTACCAATCAATTTATGGATATTTTCGATACTGTCAGCCACATCTTTAATAATTAAAGTATTGGTACGTTCATCTACCGTTACCGTTCCACGATTAGACAATAAGGTATTGTTATCAGCAGCATTTGCGTTGCTGCCACCTGATGAGCCACTGCCTTGAGAAATAAGTGTCAAAACATCTGGCGCTTTTGCATAGCTAAGACGAATATATTCTGTGCGTAATGGCGCAAAAGACTCAACCGCTTGCTGCGCTTCAAGCTCACGTGCTTCTTGCTCAGCAAGCTCGGTAGAAGGCGCAACCAAAATGACATTGCCATTCTCACGCTTACCAAGATTCTTACTCTTTAGAATAATATCTAGCGCTTGATCCCATGGGACATTAATCAGGCGTAAGGTGATATTGCCCGCGACTGAATCACTAGCCACAATATTCATTTCTGTGAACTGCGCTAGGATATCTAAGACACTGCGAATCTCAACGTCTTGAAACTCCATAGATAGCGCTTCACCGCTATAGACTTTTTCTTCAAGTGTTGGCTCACGTAGTAGCTCAGGTTTTCTGATATTAATATTCAGCTGATTGCCTGATTGATAAGCCTGATACTCATAATCTTCTTTGACATTAATAGTAATTACACCATTTTGACCTTGGTTTTTAGTATCAATACTATCAACCAGACCACTATTAATATTCAAACGGCGCAATAAATTTCTTGGCACGGTGCTACCCGTTAAGCGTACCACTAACTTGTTGCCTTGACGTTGGACATCAACGGGAATGGCTTCATTGGTAAGTGCGATGCTAACGTTGCCACCACCATCATTTCCTGCGGCAAAATTGACGGCACTCAAACCATCATAGCTATATTGCTTACTCACTTGCGATGCAGCAAGTTGTGGGCTTAATAATGGGTTAACTCTGACCACCATGGTATCAGCAGGCACTTGATTTTTAACCACCGTTTTACTGGCTATATTGACTGCCGATGCACTACTGGTTTCTACAATCGGTGTAACGACTGCTGTCGTCGTGATCGCATTATTGTCATTGAGTACGTCTTGGATAGGATCATTGGTCATTACTGGACGATTAGGATCAGTAATGGTCAATAGTAAATCGTTACCTTCAATCGATGTCGTATAGTTACCTGCCTGTTTTAGCTCAACAATCAGGCGCGTAGTACTGTCACTATTCAACGTCGTGACCTTATCAATCATACCAATATTGTATTCATTAAAGCGACTAGCAAGTCCATTCTGCACTTTTTCAAAATCTAGTACCAAACGGCTAGGGTTATCAAGCTGATAGGCGGCAGGTAACACTGGTAAACCGTCAAATCCCAAACGCATTTGCGTCACTGCTGGTGCAGTTTGTACCACAGAAACTTCGTTAATGCGCTGTGCGGCATGGGCACTATTACTCACTGCTACCATGCTGATTGCCAATGCTGAAATGGCAAAAGCAGAAGATACGCGGTTGCTCATCATCATTACCTTGTTATTGCGTACTGTCATTATTTATTCCTCAAAAAATCTGCCGACTTAGCTTATGGGTGAAACCAACGACTGGGGTTTTTCAACAAACCCAGCGCGGCTGTCTGGCACAATTTCAATCAAGTTAATCTGGGTCGGCGTGATTTCAACAATACGGCCGTCATTTAGTCCAAGATAATCACCTACTTTAACACTCGCGACTGAACCATCAGGGCGTTGTACCAACGCATATCGCTGACCTTCAGGTGAAATTACGACACCACGAAAAATCAGTTGCGATAGCTCATATTGCTCAAGAGGTTCTTTCACTCTGGTAATGTCAGGACGCACACCATCGATGGAAGTGGTAGGACCTTGGACATTGACTAAACTCGGTGGTAAGAATGGACTGCGCTGTGCGCTGGCACTATAAACAAAGTCTTCTACTAGCTCAGCTTTGGGCGGTGGTTCAATAGGTTGAGCTGGCTGATTACGGATATCGTTCATTGATTGCTCTGCCATACCAATGCGATCCGCACACCCTGTCATGGACAATACAGCCATGCTTAAAACCAATAGCGTAGGCAGTTTTTGAATATTCATTAGTTGCCTCCTGCATTATCAGTGGTTGCAGCGTCAGTGACAGCAACCGTTTCATCACCCTCAGGGTCAGCTTCTTTTGAACGATAGGTTTTGGTTTGTAATACCAAATTAAGCTCCGGTAAAACATCCAATGTCGGCTGCGGATTGCTGACCTCAAAATCATGCATAGTAATGATTCGTGGTAAGGCGGCAAGACCACTAATAAAGCTACCAAACTGATGATATTCGCCCAAAGCAGCAATGCGGATAGGTTGCTCAATAAAAAATTCGTTTTCAATCTCAGGCTCTACTGAAATGTCTTGAAAACGTATATTGCTGCCGACACCCGTCATGTTAATGCCCTCTACCAGCTCTGATACACGCGTATCTTTTGGTAGCTGATCGAGTAAGGTATTGAACTCAGCTTCCATTTGGACAACTTGCTCTTGGTAAGCTTTTAAATGACGCGCGCGTGATTCTTTTTCACGATAGCTATCAAGTAATGTTTGTTGCTGGCTCTCAGCAGCATTGATCTCATCGATCTTACTACTAATCGGTAAAGCCCATGCCAACGCTGCGATGAGCGTAATGATAAGCCCTATTACCGTTACCTTTACAGGTAATGGCCAGCTGCCGTAGTTTTCAGAGTCTAACGACTCAAAACTGCGGCGAAATTCCTGTAAATCAAACTGTTGCTTTGGTTTTAAGGCTGTTTTTTTGGTTTTAATCAAGCTTTTTTTACGGTTAAGCTTCATAACTCACCTCCAGGTACAGTGGTACCGTCAGCACCTTCTACAGGAACGGCTGTTTCCGACTGTACTTTGGTCGTGATCACAAACTGTACATAACTGTCTTCAGGATAAATAGGACGCGGCTGTTCGCCAGCGGTGACCGTATTATTAAGCACTGGTGCAGATTCATAAGCACTGATATTTTGTTGGATATTACTAACGGCTGAATCACCCATCCATTTACTATCATCAAGATTACGAATCAAACTTGATACAATGTTTGGATTATCAGCTAGACCTGTCAGCGTCAAAACATCGCCTTCACGTTTGAGGTTATTCAAATAGAGTGCCGGCGGGATGGCTTTAGCAAGATCATCCCATAAACGAACAGGCACAGGACGTCGACCCTGCAAGTCTTGAATGACTTGCATACGTGAAATGATATCGTCACGGCGCTGCTCCAGACTATCAATTTCAGTCAAAGCCGTATCTAAAAGCGCATTTTCTTTTTCAATCAATGCGTTCGCATCCAGTTGTTCATCAAGCTCGTTGTTAAAGTAGCTCCATGAAGCAAATGCAGCCAATAAAGTAAGCAAAGTCACTGCCACTACTAACGTGAGAAATTCTTTATTGCGACGCTCGCGCTCTTCTTGGCGCCAAGGTAATAGGTTAATACGAGCCATTAGTCGAAGCTCCTTAACGCAAGACCGCATGCAGCCATTAAACTTGGTGCATCAATGGCCAGTTGCTCATTATCGATATTTGGTGCAATAGTCATATTGATAAAAGGGTTGGCAATACTAACAGTCACCCCAAGTTTTTGCTGTGCCATGCCAGCAAGACCAGCAATAGAGCTACTACCACCAGCAAGAACCACATGATCGATACTACTGTATTGGCTTGAAGAGAAGTAAAATTGCAACGAACGAGTAATTTGTTGAATGGTATTCTCAATAAAAGGCGTCAACACATCAAGATAGTAGTCATCTGGTAAGGTACGCTCACGCTTACTGATAGCCGCTTCTTCAGCAGATAGTCCATAACGATTTTGTATCGCTTCTGTCAACTGAACACCACCAAATAGTTGTTCACGGCTATAGATAAACTCACCGTTCTTAGCGATATATAAAGTCGTTTGATTATGACCAATATCTATCAAAGCCACTAATTCAGGGGTATTTGGTAAGTTATCTACCATGAGTCCGAAAGCACGCTCTATCGCATGGGATTCGATATCCATGACCTTCGTTTGAAGACCACCAAAGGTTAAGGCATCAACTCTTTGGTCAACATTCTCCGAGCGTGATGCGGCAAGTAAGACTTGCACCATATCATCACTTACTAAAGAAGGCCCTAAAACTTCAAAGTCTAAGTTGACGTCTTCTAATGGATAAGGTATGTATTGATCAGCATCTAAACGTATTTGAGCTTCGCGCTCAACATCGCTTAGCGCAGCATCCATATCAATAATTTTAGTAATCACTGCTGACCCTGATACGGCAGTTGCAGCACTACTACCAGCGACATGACAACGTTTAGCTAAGTTAGCAATAATATGACCAACCGCTTCAGTATCTACAAGAAGTTTATCGACGACTATACCTTCTGGCAGTCTTTCAATACCATAAGATTTTAGATGAAACATGCCCTGTTGGCGCTGTATGTCAACCAACTTTACTGAAGTGGCACAGATATCCACACCAATTAAATTCTGACTTTTGGAAGTAAATAGCCTCACAAACTCTATACCTTATATTAAGTGTACAATCTGATAGTTATTTGTAATAATTCAGTACAATACTTTACTTAACAGATAGATTCAAGCATTTAAACAGGTTATTAAGGTCAACTTACACATTTATTATGACCTGCTGATTTTGTTCAAGGTATAATGTTTTATCTGTTGCAAATTTTAATTGATAAGTCTTCTTATGACCAAAAAAAATGCTACCGCCCGTCTCATTCACTTTTTGGTGGGGCTTGTTATTGCCTGCTTGGCATTGGCAGTTATCTTAGCACTTGCTGTGCCCATTGGTTTTTATGGGATGGCGATGTATTTATCGCCTACCCTGCCTAGCATTCAAGAGATTAAAACAGCAAATTTAGAGATGCCATTACAGATATATAGTAGTGATGACAAACTCATTGGCCAATATGGTAACCGTTTATCTTTACCCGTTACTTTTGAAGATATTCCTGAAAATTTGACTCATGCTTTTTTAGCAGCAGAAGATGCGTCCTTTTTTCAGCACAGCGGTATTAGTATTAAAGGTCTTGGTCGCGCAGTGACAGAAGTAGTGACTGACGACGACAGCCAAACGGGCGGCTCTACCATTACCATGCAGGTTGCCAAAAACTACTTCTTAAGTCCAGAGCGCACCTTAAATCGCAAATTGGTCGAGCTATTTTTAGCACGTAAAATAGAAGATGAGCTCAGTAAAAATGATATCTTGACGCTTTATGTCAACAAAATCTATCTAGGCGAAGGCGCTTATGGTATCCGCGCCGCGGCCAAAAAATACTATAGTAAATCCCTAGAAAACCTCACTATTGCTGAAACAGCAATGTTGGCAGGTCTACCCAAAGCCCCTTCTAAATATAATCCTGTTGCCAATCCAAGTCGCGCCCTCACTCGCCGCAACTGGATCATTGGACGCATGCACGAGTTAGGCTATATCACCAAAGCACAACGCGACGAAGCGATCAGCTCACCAGTAGGCATTAACCTCTATAAAGAGAAGCTCGACGTCAATATGCCGTATTTGGCAGAAATGACACGCTCTACCTTAGTTGATCGCTATGGTGAGCAAGTGATGCATAGTGGATGGCGGGTACGCCTTACCGTTGATAGCAAAGCACAAACAGATGCGGAAGCGGCGGTACTGACAGGTTTAGTGGCTTACGAACATCGTCATGGTTGGCGCGGGGCTGAAGCAAATGATGAACCGCTAGAAAATTTCCGACGCTATAGCAATATGACTCCTGCCAAAGTCACCAAGGTTAATGCTCGCAGTTTTGAGGCGACAATGCCTTCTGGTGAGAATGTGACCGTTGGTTGGTCTGGGATGAGCTGGGCACGCAAGTATATTTCTGCCAATCGTATCGGTTACTTTCCTGACAACGCCCGCCAAATTGTCAATAAAAACGATATCATTCGTTTGATACCGACCGCGAATGGTAATTGGCAGTTGGGACAAATTCCCAAACTACAAGGAAGTCTGGTCTCCTTGAATCCAGAAACTGGTGCTGTTAAGGCATTGGTCGGTGGCTTTGACTTTAATCACAGTAAATTCAATCGTGCTCTACAAGGCTGGCGTCAACCAGGCTCAACCATTAAACCACTTGTCTATACCGCTGCTCTAGAAAAAGGCTATCGCCCAGATAGCATTGTTTCGGATCGACCGATTCAAGTAGGTGATTGGAAACCGAAAAATTCTGATGGAAGATTTTTGGGAGATATTACTTTACGTCGTGCTCTATATCGGTCACGTAACTTAGTGTCTATTCGATTGCTACAGGCTGTGGGCATCTCTGATGTGCGCGACCTGTTAGATGAATTCGGTCTTGATAAAGAAAAGCTGCCGACGACTTTGTCGTTAGCGCTAGGCACAGGACAGGCTACACCATTACAGATGGCAACAGCTTATGCCACGTTTGCAAATGGCGGTCACCGTGTACAGCCGTATTTTATCGAACAAATTTATAATTATAATAATAACCTCCTCTTTCAGGCAAACCCACGCCAAGCGTGTGCCACCTGCTTCAATGAAAAACTTGAAGACCTCAATAGAAATCTCATCGAAGATTATAAGAAGTCAATTGAAAATGAAGACAGTGCTATCGATGATGAAGTGATGGTTAAAGAACAAAATTTAGAAAATATTGATAACATTGAACAAAACGGTAAAGCGCTAAATTTAAAGGTTTATGATGCTAGTCCACAGGCCGATCGCTTAAAAGCGCCAGCGGTTCAATATGCACTGGCTAAGCAAGCACCTCGAATCTTACAACCCAGAGTCGCTTTTGAGATGGCAGATATCTTACGTGATGTCGTACAGCGTGGTACGGCAGTACGAGCCAAGGCTTTAGGTCGTGATGATATTGGTGGCAAGACCGGTACCACCAATGAAGCAAAAGACGCTTGGTTTGCAGGTTTTCATCCTACCAATGCAACTGTCGTGTGGATGGGTTTTGATCAACCATCAACCATGGGTCGTCGCGAATATGGTGGTGTGGCAGCTCTACCCGTTTGGATGGATTTTATGAAAGCCCAACTTAAAGACACGCCTCATCAATGGGTGTCTATCAATAACCGCGCCAAATCGAAAAAACAAAAGCAAAAAATTATAGAAATGACTGATGATGGTATTCTGGCCGATGATGAAGATACGGATAGCAGCGAATCAGAAAAACCAGTTAAGACGCAGACTCAACAGCGTAAATCACCACCAGCTGAGCCTGTTGAAGTACAAACTAGCTCTCAAGCAGCCAAACCTAGTAACAGTCGTAGTAATGATAGTGTGCCGCAAAATCCTTTATCGGTAACACCCGTTGAGCGCATGCCACCGATACCAGAGTAGACAACCATTAATAATATAAACTTATGACTTAAAAAAAGGCTTATTTGGCACTCGCTAAATAAGCCTTTTTTATACTTAATACTTTGATCAATACCACTCTATTAAAGGACAGTCATCAGTCAACTAGAACATGTCTTCATTTTAAAAATGGTGATAAAAATGAGATAAATTTTTAATAACTATTTTTAGAACTCAACCATACCAGCACGTAGTTGCTCAATCAGCTCTAAAAACTGCTGACGCCATTCGCGTATTGTCGTCTCATCTGGCAGCCATTGATTCGACAAGGTCACAACGTTAACAATAAGATCAGGTGAGGCAGTATTGCTTGGTGTTTGATCTACGATAGTATCTGGCGGCACGGCGTACAGACAACGCTGATACGCACGCTCTATATTGGCCAAAAAACCCTGCTGCTGTAACTGCTGTAACCGCTGAATCTCAGGCGATACTTGGGTACGCTCGCTCAATGCTTGCTCAATATCTGACAATGTTGGTGCGCTCATGTTTAAACTATAAAAATAACCTAGCTCTTGGGTAAATGCGAGAAAGGCACCGTATAGATGAAAAATAGCAGTTTCACAATGGGCTTGATAGTGCTGCTTATCATCGGTACTTCCCGCTGCTTGGCAGGATAGACGACAGAAATACAGTTTTTGATTGGTTCGATCTGCTTGATATTTGGCAACGCGGGTTTTACCTGCCATTTGCGACTTATCCTTATATGAAGTGTAAATTAGGGCATATTTTCCAGTGTACTATTTTTTTAGATCACAGTACCATGCATTTCTCACTTTATTGCACACACAAAAAAGCCAGCAACTTAGGCTGGCTTTTTATCAAATTGACAATAAATCAAAGACGCTTAATACTATTAATTATCCTGATTAAGCTCTTGTGCAAAGGCTTCATCGAAGCTTGCAAAGTCTTTACTATCCGTGCTCGCTGACATATCAAATGCTGCATTGTCAAACCCTGCTTTAAGATCTTTATCTAGCAGTTTTTGCTCCGCTTTCTCTTTACGTGCTTTATGATAAGCAAGACCAGTACCAGCAGGAATCAAGCGACCAACGACCACGTTTTCTTTCAGACCACGTAGCTCATCCACTTTACCAGTCACGGCAGCCGCAGTTAGTACACGGGTCGTCTCCTGGAACGATGCTGCTGAAATAAAGCTTTCTGTTGCCAGACTTGCTTTGGTGATACCTAGTAATTGACGCTCGAACTGTACTGGGAATTTATCTTCCGCTTCCAGCTTCGCATTCAATGCTTTGATATCAGAGTACTCTGCTTGATCGCCTTTAAAGTGGTTTGAATCGCCGCCATCAGTGATTTCAACTTTGCGCAACATCTGACGAATAATCACTTCGATGTGCTTATCGTTGATTTTTACACCCTGCAAGCGATAAACATCCTGTACTTCGTTAACAATGTAATCAGCAAGTGCAGTCTGACCTTTCAAACGTAAGATATCATGTGGATTCTGTGGACCATCAGCGATCACTTCACCACGTGCTACCGTTTCGTTTTCAAAGACGTTGATTTGACGCCATTTCGGGATTAGCTCTTCATGAATCTCACCATCTTCATTGGTGATGATGAAGCGGTTTTTACCTTTAGTCTCTTTACCAAAGCTAACCACACCTGTCATTTCTGCCATGATGGCATGATCTTTCGGACGACGTGCTTCGAACAAGTCAGCAACACGTGGTAGACCACCGGTAATATCTTTGGTACCTGAAGAGGCTTGTGGTACACGACCCAAAATCGAACCGGCTGCTACTTTTTCACCATCGCTGACGCGAATGATGGTTTCAGCTGGTAAGAAGTAAACCACTTCTTTACCTTCATCAGTGTTCAAGATAATCGCAGGACGTAAGTCTTTTGCTGAACTTGAACGGTCACGAGTAGCAAGAATCTCAAATGAGCTCATACCAGTCGCATCATCAACTTTTACGGTAGCAGTCAAGCCATCAGTGATCTCACTGAAGCGTGCAGTACCAGCAAATTCTGTGATAATAGGATGCGTGTGCGGATCCCATTTAGCGATGGTTTGACCAGCATCAACCTGATCTTCGTGTTTCACAAGCACGCTAGAACCATAAGGCACTTTATAGCGCTCACGCTCACGACCAAGCTCATCGGTCAAGGCGATTTCAGCTGAACGCGATACGATGACTAAGTGACCATCGGTATGTTGAACCGTTTTCATGTTTTCGAAATGCGCTTGACCAGCACTACGAACTGAGATGCTGTTATCCACTGATGCTGAGCTTGCTGCCCCGCCCACGTGGAATGTACGCATCGTTAACTGAGTACCAGGCTCACCGATAGACTGAGCGGCCATAACACCAACTGATTCGCCGATATTCACTTTATGACCACGAGCCAAATCACGACCATAACACTGTGAACAAACACCATGCTCAACATTACAAGTAATAACTGAGCGTACCCAGATGTCATCAATCGCATTGTTATCAAGCACGTTTACCCAATGCTCATCGATCAAAGTACCTGCTGGAATCAATACCTTATCAGCATCATCGTTATAAGTCACATCACGAGCCGTCACACGACCTAGCACTAGCTCACCTAACTTCTCAATGATTTCACCACCTTGAATATGTGGTTTCATGAGCAAGCCTTGCTCAGTACCACAGTCATCACTGGTAATAACCAAATCTTGTGCCACATCAACCAAACGACGCGTCAAGTAACCTGAGTTAGCGGTTTTCAGTGCCGTATCCGCAAGACCTTTACGTGCACCATGCGTTGAAATAAAGTACTGAAGTACGGTCAAGCCTTCACGGAAGTTTGCTTTAATTGGCGTTTCGATGATTGAACCATCTGGCTTAGCCATCAAACCACGCATACCAGCCAACTGACGAATCTGAGCCGCACTACCACGAGCACCAGAATCTGACATGATAAAGATAGAGTTAAATGACTTCTGCTCTTCTTCCTCACCTTTGGCGTTCATGATTTTATCAGTGGCTAAGTTGTCCATCATCGCTTTAGCGACTTTGTCATTGGTACGTGACCAGATATCAACTACTTTGTTATAGCGCTCACCAGCGGTCACAAAACCTTGCTCGAATTGATCTTCGATTTCGCGAACTTCGCCTTCTGCCACTTCGATGATTTGCTTTTTCAGTGGTGGAATGACCATGTCATCAATACCGATAGACACACCAGACAATGTCGCTTGGGCAAAACCAAGATACATCAATTGGTCAGCAAACATGACACTTTCTTTAACGCCAACTTTACGGTAGCAAGAGTTGATCAAACGAGAGATGTTTTTCTTCGTCATCTCTTGGTTACATTCATCAAAAGACATACCTTTAGGCATGATGTTCCAGATCAATAAACGACCTGCAACCGTTTCTTTTAAACTGATTTCTTTAGTCTCATTGCCATCTTCATCAATATGCGTCTCGGTGACACGCACTTTGATCTTAGCGTTTACATGCAAATCGTTTGAACCAATCGCACGCAATGCTTCATTAACGGTGGCAAAAATCATGCCCTCGCCTTTGGCATTGATAGAGGAGCGACTGATGTAATATAGACCCAGTACAACATCCTGTGACGGTACGATGATTGGATCACCGTTCGCAGGCGACAAGATGTTATTGGTAGACATCATTAGCGCACGTGATTCAAGCTGTGCTTCTAGGGTCAATGGCACGTGAACGGCCATTTGGTCACCATCAAAATCGGCGTTAAACGCGGTACAAACGAGCGGATGCAATTGGATTGCTTTACCTTCGATTAGTACTGGCTCAAATGCTTGCAAGCCCAAACGGTGAAGCGTTGGTGCACGGTTAAGAAGCACTGGATGCTCACGGATAACCATGGCCAGCATATCCCACACTTGCGGCTCTTCACGCTCTACCATCTTTTTGGCAGCTTTAATCGTGGTCGCTAAACCATGAGACAATAATTTGTTATAAGTAAATGGTTTGAATAATTCAAGTGCCATTTTCTTTGGTAAACCGCACTGATGTAGACGTAGCGTTGGACCAACAACGATCACCGAACGACCAGAATAGTCAACACGCTTACCAAGTAAGTTTTGACGGAAACGACCTTGCTTACCTTTGATCATATCAGCCAAAGATTTCAATGGACGCTTGTTACTACCAGTGATCGCACGACCGCGACGACCGTTATCAAGCAAGGCATCCACTGATTCTTGCAACATACGCTTTTCGTTACGTACGATGATATCAGGTGCGCTCAGCTCAAGCAGACGCTTTAGACGGTTATTACGGTTAATGACGCGGCGATACAAATCGTTTAGATCTGAAGTCGCAAAACGACCGCCTTCTAGTGGTACTAGCGGACGCAAATCTGGTGGTAGTACTGGCAAGATGTTCATCACCATCCACTCAGGCTTGTTATTAGAGTCACGGAAGGCTTCTAATAATTTAAGACGCTTAGACATCTTTTTAAGCTTGGTTTCAGAACCAGTTTGCGGGATCGCTTCGCGCAAATCATCGATTTCAAGATCTAAATCGATATCTTTCAATAGGTCTTGAACCGCTTCAGCACCCATTTTAGCAGTGAATTCATCGCCAAACTCTTCAAGCGCTTTATAATAATCTTCATCATCGAGCAGTTGATACTTCTCTAGAGAAGTCAAACCTGGCTCAGTAACGATATAGCTTTCAAAATACAGAACGCGCTCGATATCACGTAGCGTCATGTCTAGCAATAGACCGATGCGGCTTGGTAATGATTTTAAGAACCAAATATGCGCCACTGGACTGGCTAGGTCAATATGACCCATACGATCACGACGTACTTTCGCAGTCGTCACTTCTACGCCACATTTTTCACAGATAACGCCTTGGAACTTACGGCGCTTATATTTACCACATAAACATTCAAAGTCTTTTACTGGACCAAAGATTTTGGCACAAAATAGACCATCACGCTCAGGCTTAAACGTACGATAGTTAATAGTTTCAGGCTTTTTCACTTCGCCATGCGACCATGACTTAATGACGTCAGGTGAGGCTAAAGTAATTTGAATGCTATCAAACTCTTGATTACCGTTGCCGGTAGGGCTTTGCATGATATCGAGTAAATCTTTCAAGTTGCTTCTCCGTTATCTTTATAATCATCTGATAGCGTATTATTGACGCAAATAAGATGAATGAAGGCAATGAATAGGGTTGAGACAAATCACTAAAAGCAGCAGCGATGCGCATACTGCTTTTAGGTTGACCACTAAGGATAATAATTGACTGAGACCATGTTAACGATAGTCTCAATCAGCCGTGCTTAATGGGTTTGTTTTAACTCAATATTAATACCCAATGATTTGATTTCTTTGGTCAGTACGTTAAACGATTCAGGCATACCTGGATCCATATACTGCTCACCATCAACGATGTTTTTGTACATACGCGTACGGCCTTCAACGTCATCCGACTTCACAGTCAGCATCTCTTGTAGCGTATAAGTCGCGCCGTAAGCTTCTAGTGCCCAGACTTCCATCTCACCGAAGCGCTGACCACCAAACTGAGCTTTACCGCCGAGTGGCTGCTGCGTCACTAATGAGTAAGAACCAGTTGAACGTGCATGCATTTTGTCGTCAACCAAATGGTTAAGTTTGAGCATATACATATAACCAACGGTTACTTTGCGGTCAAACTTCTGACCAGTACGACCATCATACAACGTCTGTTGACCATCGCGATCCATACCAGCAAGCTCTAACAGATCCTTAACTTGGCTTTCTCTTGCGCCGTCAAATACTGCTGTGCCCATTGGTACACCAGCGCGCAAGTTATCTGCTAGCGCCATGATGTCATCATCACTCAAGCTATCAAGATCAACTTGCTCACCGCCGACTTGGTTATAGATTTTGTCTAAGAAGTCACGTAAATCTTTGATCGCTGCTTGCGATTTGAGCATACCATCGATCTTCTCGCCCAAGCCTTTCGCTGCCATACCCAAATGCGTTTCTAGAACCTGACCGATGTTCATACGAGATGGTACACCAAGCGGGTTCAAGACGATGTCAACGGTATTACCATTCTCATCATAAGGCATGTCTTCAACTGGCATAATGCGCGATACCACACCTTTGTTACCATGACGACCCGCCATTTTATCACCAGGCTGAATACGACGCTTAACCGCTAGATATACCTTAACGATTTTTTGTACGCCATGTTGTAAGTCATCACCAGCGGTTAATTTGCGTTTTTTCTCAGCAAACTTCACATCGATGTCTTTTTGCTTATCAACCAAATACTCAGCGATTTGCGTGAGACGCTCAGAGATTTCTTCTTCAACAGGCTGAATATCAAGCAAAGTCTCAAGGCTCATATCTTTCATATCGGCCAATGCCATCACTGTACCGGCTTTTAGACCAGAACCACCGCTGACTTTTTGACCATCTAACAGATTACCGATACGACCACGAGCCGCTTCTTCAAAGATACGTAGCTCTTCTTTTAAATCTTTACGATAGCTATCAAGCTGTGATTTTTCAATGGCACGTGCGCGCGCATCTTTTTCAACGCCGTCACGAGTAAAGACTTGAACGTCAATAACCGTGCCTTTACTTGATGTTGGTACACGTAGTGACGTGTCTTTAACATCGGCCGCTTTTTCACCAAAGATAGCCCGGAGCAATTTCTCTTCTGGCGTTAGTTGCGTTTCACCTTTTGGCGTCACTTTACCAACTAGAATATCACCAGCATCCACTTCAGCACCGATATAAACGATACCTGCCTCATCAAGGCTTGATAGAGCGGCTTCACCAACGTTTGGAATATCCGCAGTGATCTCTTCAGTACCTAGCTTGGTATCACGTGCCACACAAGTCAATTCTTGGATATGAATAGTAGTAAAACGATCTTCTTTAACTACTTTTTCAGATAGCAAGATTGAATCTTCGAAGTTGTAACCATTCCACGGCATAAATGCGATGCGAATGTTCTGACCCAATGCAAGCTCACCAAGATCCGTTGACGGACCATCAGCCAAGATATCGCCTACAGCAATAGCATCGCCTTGGTTAACGATAATACGTTGGTTGATACAAGTATTTTGGTTAGAACGCGTGTATTTAACGAGGTTATAGATATCAATACCAGCTTCACCAGCAATCATCTCATCTTCATTCACACGAACCACAACACGTGAGGCATCAACGTCTTCGATCACACCGCCACGCTTAGCAATAACACAAACGCCAGAGTCACGAGCAACGTGACGCTCCATGCCCGTACCTACTAACGGCTTGTCAGCACGTAGCGTAGGAACTGCCTGACGCTGCATGTTCGAACCCATCAAGGCACGGTTAGCATCATCATGCTCTAGGAATGGAATTAGACCTGCTGCTACCGATACAACCTGACTTGGCGACACATCCATATGCGTCACTTTTTCTGGCGGCATACGCACGAATTCACCATAGCTACGCACACTGACCATTTCATCAGATAACGCGCCTTCTGCGGTTACTGGTGAGTCAGCCTGTGCAATGACCGTACCTACTTCTTCAATCGCTGATAGATACTCAATGACATCCGTTACTTTACCATCAACCACACGGCGATAAGGCGTTTCTAAGAAGCCAAAGCTGTTGGTTTTAGCAAAAGTTGCCAATGAGTTGATAAGACCAATGTTTGGACCTTCAGGAGTCTCAATCGGGCATACGCGGCCATAATGGGTATCATGTACGTCACGTACTTCAAAGCCTGCACGTTCACGGGTCAGACCACCGGGTCCTAGAGCTGAGACACGGCGTTTATGGGTAACTTCAGACAATGGATTGTTCTGATCCATAAACTGCGATAACTGGCTTGAACCAAAGAATTCTTTCACCGCAGCCGCAACAGGCTTCGAGTTAATCAAATCTTGTGGTGACAAGTTATCAGATTCCGCTGAGCTCAGACGCTCTTTGACCGCACGCTCTACACGTACTAGACCAACACGGAATTGGTTTTCTGCCATTTCGCCTACAGAACGAATACGACGGTTACCTAAATGGTCGATATCATCGACTTCGCCGCGACCATTACGAATCTCAATCAATTCTTTTAGGACATTAACGATATCGGCATTGGTCAATACACTACGAGCGCGTTGGATGTCTGGATCATCAGTATTATCAAACTCTAACCCTAAACGACGGTTAAATTTCATACGACCGACATTTGATAAGTCATAACGATCCGCGTTGAAGAACATGCTGTCAAATAGTTTTTCAGCGGTCTCAACCGTTGGTGGCTCACCTGGACGCATGACTTTATAAATTTCAATCAAGGCTTCTTCGCGGCTTGAGGTGCTATCTGCACGTAGCGTATCGGCAATATAACTGCCTTGATCGATATCGTTGGTGAACAAAATGCTGAACTCTTTGATAGACTCGCTGGCTTCAAATGCACTTAATTTAACCAATAACTCATGGTCAATTAGAGTATTCGCTTTAGCGATAACTTCGTCATTCACCACGATATCTTCAGCTAAAATACGCTCATAGAGATACTCATCAGGTATCGCAATCTTCGTCATACCTGCTTCTTCAAGCTGACGAATACGGCGTGCATTAATACGCTTGCCCTGCTCTACGATGACATCACCTTCTGGTGATACGATATCGAACTGAGCCATCTCACCGCGCAAGCGATCAGCAACCAGATCAATCTCGAACTGCTCTTCACCTTTATAAACGGCTACTTTATCAAAGAACAAATCTAAGATTTCAGACGTTGTCAAACCAAGCGCACGTAGAATAATTGAAGCCAATAGCTTACGACGACGGTCAATACGAGCAAAAACTAAGTCTTTGGCGTCAAATTCAAAATCTAACCATGAACCACGGTAAGGGATAATACGGGCGTTATAAAGCACTTTACCACTTGAATGCGACTTACCTTTATCATGATCAAAGAACACACCAGGTGAACGATGTAGCTGAGATACGATAACACGCTCAGTACCATTGATAATAAAAGTACCGTTAGCCGTCATCAACGGCATTTCGCCCATATAGACGCTTTGCTCACGGATATCTTTAATAGCCGCTTTGCTGTCTTTGTCTTTGCTATCTTTGTCTTTGATGATCAGACGGATTTTGACGCGCATCGGCGCAGCAAATGTTGAGCCACGCAAGATACACTCACGCTCATCAAATTCAGGCGTGCCTAAATAATATTCAACGAATTGTAGCTCTGCATTACCAGAGTGACTCTCAATTGGGAAAATAGAGGAATACGCAGCTTGCAAACCAGTATTCTCACGAGCTTTTGGCTTTTTGTGCTCTTGCAAAAATTGCTCGTAAGAATCTACTTGAATAGACAGTAAATAGGGAATGTCCATCACAGTGGGCAATTCAGCAAAACTTTTGCGAATACGCTTTTTTTCAGTATAAGAATATGCCATCGAGAGTCCTTACAGTAAACGTGGAAACAAATTAAAAGCGTGGCCAGCGTGCATAAATACGATACAAACTTGGCGACGTAAACGATAATATAAAACAGGTAATCGTGTTCAGTTGATATCTTTTGTCAATTACTACTTCTGCTATCAGTGCTTACTTAGCACCCTTACTTTCATTTTATGATCGGTATCTAAGTCAGTCTATATGACCACTCAGACGACCAAATTCAATATCACATCATCTAAAACATATTACTTTTTAGGCAAAACTTACTCATAGAGGTAAGAAAAAATGACTCGTTCAAGGGTATTTCTAAGTTATCTGCTATCAAAACTGATTGTATTTAGTCATTTTTCTTTCAAAAAACCGGCTCTTTCAAAACCAACAATTCTATCAAAACTAATATCGTCGCTGATATGTACCGTCTATAAGCCTAACTACTGACAGTAATACTCTGCGAAACGGACAACCTAAACTTAATAGCTTTTCAGAATTAATAATAATCGGGGTAACTATAACTTTTAGAATCAGTATAAACTATAGTGTTAATGGGAAAGCATGCAGACACAAAAAAATGCCAAACATCTATGGACGTTTAGCTTAAATTAACTGATTTCAAAAACTGGCATGTGTGCTTGCATGTATATCGTCTGTCCTTTTGATGGGTATCCACCGTGATGTTGCATACGACTGTTGGCAGACACAAAAGGTCAAGCTACGAATTATAGTAAAAAAAAGCTGGCAATGCAAGGCATTACCAGCTTTTTTTGTACAACACTAAGATAAGCGAAGCTTATTTTAGTTCAACAGTTGCACCAGCTTCTTCAAGTTTCTTTTTCAACTCTTCAGCTTCAGCTTTGTTAACGCCTTCTTTGATTGGAGCTGGAGCGCTTTCAACCAAATCTTTCGCTTCTTTCAAGCCAAGACCAGTAGCTTCACGTACGGCTTTAATTACGCCAACTTTCTTCTCGCCAAAGCTGGCAAGAACTACGTCAAACTCGTCTTTTTCTTCAGCAGCAGCAGCAGCAGGGCCAGCAGCAGCAGGTGCAGCAGCAACAGCAGCTGTTACGCCGAATTTTTCTTCCATAGCGCTGATTAATTCAACGATATCCATTACTGACATTTCAGCGATTGCGTTTAACACGTCATCTTTAGATAGTGCCATGAGAACTCTCCGTTATCTGATAAAAATTAATTGATTTTAAAATCGCTTGGATTGCTTGCCAAATTTTCAAATAGTGTTGGCAGTAAAGTGCAATCGGCGATGTCAAAGTTACGTTAAAACAAGCAATTATGCCGCTTCTTTTGCGTCTTTGATTGCTGCTACCGTGCGAACAAGCTTACTAGGAACAGCGTTCATAGTTTGAACAAGCTTGGTAACTGGTGCATTCATAGTAGCCATCAAGATAGAGATTGCTTCGTCGCGAGTTGGTAGCTTCGATACGCGCTCTAGCTCTTCTGGACCATAAACAACACCACCAACTGATACCAATTTGGTCTCTAAAGCTTTGTGATCTTTACTGAACTCGAAAACAACTCGAGCAGCAGATCCCAAATCTTCCATAGAGAAAGCCAAAAGTAATGGACCAGTCATACGGTCTGACATGCTCTCAAACTTAGTGCCTTCAAACGCACGTTTTGCTAGGGTATTTTTTACCACTTTCAAAACGACGCCTTTTTCACGGGCTTGTTCGCGCAGCTTAGTAAGCTTTGCAACACCAATACCATGATATTCGGCAGCTACTGCTGAGTAAGCATTAGCAGCAACTTCAGACACTTCAGCCACAACTTGTTGTTTTTGCTCTAGCGTTAATGCCATAAGTTGACTCCTTTAATCTTATCAATCAGCTGAATATTTAATCATTTAAACCTAAGCTTTTAAGCATTGGCATTCAATAATTAAACGAATCGCTTAGACTGACTTGATACGACACGTTATCAGCATATTTATTAATAATAAATTTACTCATAACGACTGATTACGGCACCGTTATCAGAATGACATCAAGTGATAGATTGAACTATCGGCTCTTATCAACAACTGGGTGGGTCACCGTCTGCGTAGGACAATTGAGATTTTCATCTTTCGTCGATTAACAAAAGCAGCTCGTTGTTATTACTAATGATCCGAAAACAATTAATAAAAACGTAAAACTGCTTTCTACCTACGGTCTTAGACAGCATAGCGTTTGCTACGCTGACCTAATTCTTTAAAATATTTTTGCAGCCTTTATTTAAAATCGTCAAATAAAGGCACATATCTAATTATTTTGCTGTGCGATATGGAACTGGATCAATACTTAGACCAGGACCCATCGTGCTAGACAAGGTAATTTTCTTAATGAAAGTACCTTTAGAAGTAGCAGGCTTAGCACGTCTTAAATCTGCAATCAGTGCTTCAGCATTCTGGATTACTTGCTCAGCAGTAAAACCAACTTGACCGATAGTCGTGTGGATGATACCTGCTTTGTCTACACGATACTGTGCTTGACCGGCTTTAGCGTTAGTAACCGCTTCAGCAACGTTAGGCGTAACCGTACCGACTTTAGGGTTAGGCATTAGACCACGTGGACCTAGGATAGTACCTAGTTGACCAACAACACGCATTGCATCAGGAGCAGCAATAACGATATCAAAGTCCATGTTACCAGCTTTGATTGATTCTGCTAGGTCTTCAAAACCAACGATATCTGCACCAGCTTCTTTGGCGGCTTCAGCAGCAGCACCTTGAGCAAATACAGCAACGCGTTTGGTTTTACCAGTACCAGCAGGTAAGTTAGTAGCGCCACGAACCACTTGATCAGATTTACGCGGGTCAACACCCAAGTTAATCGCAATATCAATTGACTCTTTGAATTTAAGAGGTGGTAAATCGTTTAGGATTTGAACCGCTTCTTCAACTGTATACTGCTTTTCATGTACGATACGGCTTTGAATTTCTTTTTGACGTTTGGTTAGCTTGCTCATTTACACACCCTCCACGGTAATACCCATTGAACGTGCAGTACCAGCGATGGTACGAACAGCAGCATCAAGATCAGCAGCAGTTAAATCTGCATCTTTGGTCTTAACGATGTCTTCTAGTTGTGCACGGTCAACTTTACCGACTTTAGCGGTATTTGGTGTACCAGAACCTTTAGCGATACCAGCAGCCTTACGTAGTAAGTATGCAGCTGGTGGTGACTTCATGATGAAAGTAAAAGACTTATCGCTATATACAGTGATCTCAGTAGGAATCGGTAGACCCGGCTCTTGATTTGAGGTCGCAGCGTTAAATTCTTTACAGAACGCCATGATGTTCACGCCTTTTTGACCCAATGCTGGACCAATCGGTGGTGAAGGATTTGCTTTGCCTGCAGGGACTTGTAGTTTGATGTAACCATCAATCTTCTTAGCCATGATTTTCTCCTAAATGGGTAATAGCGCCAAATCAATGTGGTATAAACCTTATTGACTAACAGCTCCCCGGTTAATGAACTTTTTTGCTGATTTAGTCTAGCTTTTCAACTTTACTAAATTCAAGCTCGACCTGAGTCGGTCGATTAAATACGTTTACGGTTAAATGTAGTTTAGACTTCTCGTAATCCACTTTTTCTACCAACCCTTTAAAGTCAGTAAATGGACCATCGATAACCAACAGCTCTTCGCCCGGCTCAAATAAAGTCTTAGGACGTGGGTCGGTTTCAGTCTGATTCAAACGGTTTAAAATACGATCTGCTTCTACTTGCGTAATTGGCGCTGGTGTTTCAGGTGTGCCACCGATGAAACCCATAATACGTGGGCACTCTTTAACAATGTGCCAAGTATTGTCGTTCATTTCCATCTGGATCAATACATAACCTGGAAAGAACTTACGCTCACTCTTACGCTTTTTGCCGTCTTTCATTTCAACGACTTCTTCAGTAGGAACCAATACGTCACCGAATGATTCAGCGAAGTCACTACGATTAATACGATCAGTTAATGAACGCTGTACTTGCTTTTCATATCCTGAAAACGCTTGGACAATATACCAACGCATATCACGCTCCTGATCATTATAAGTAAATTTTGGGGTAAGACTCACTAATACGTGCGACTAACCAATAAAGATGCCAACGAACCAATTGAAAAAGTTATCTAATAACCAAACCAGAAAACCAACAATGGCAATCATGACAATGACCTGCCAGGTATATTGAAACGTTTCATCCTTACCTGGCCATGTCACTCGGCGCAATTCAACAGCAGCGTCTTTTAATAATATTTTAAAAGCGCGGCCTTGATGCGTTAATGCCAAGCATACTAAGGCGAATACAATAAGGGCAACGATAATACCAATACGTACCCAGATATCATTGGCAGGTTGCCAATAGCCAGGTAAATACTGATTAACTAACGTCGCCCCGATTAATACTGCTGCGGCAAGTAGCCACAGTACCACATCTTTTATTGAGCCTGTCTTAGCCACTTCAACAGCAGTTGTTTGATTGCCCGCTGAGATGTGCTTACCTTTAGACAGCATTCCACCAGCACCCGCCTTGGCATCAGATAACTTAGTCTCGAGGTTATCTTGATCATTGCTCATAAAGAACTCGCTTCGGAGATGGTGAGGTATAACAAAGATGTGATAAGAAGATGGCAGGCGATGTAGGACTCGAACCTACAACCCTCGGTTTTGGAGACCGATGCTCTACCAATTGAGCCAATCGCCTATGGGTGTAAAGGACAGCATTATACAATATTTGATATAAAATGCAAGCCTTTAGCGGTAAAATTATTACTTTACCTAGTTTTACTCTTATTTGAATGTGCTATTGAATCATCATTACTTTAACAAAATGAAGATACAAGCGACTAATAAGAAGCAGCGTTAATATAGCAAGCTCCGCTAAGAATTACAATAGATGGGAAAGTAAATTATAAACGTTATAGATATAACTGGCTAATCATGTTGGCTAAGATAACAAAAGGTTTGATCATACTACCGAAGAATAACCATATTTCCTGATCATTTTATCTAAAAAAAGCCACCCTTAAACAAGGATGGCTTTTTATGACTAACTTACAAGCTCATTACTGAGACTGATAGATTAGTTTAGTACGTTAGCAACAACACCAGCGCCTACCGTACGGCCGCCTTCACGAATAGCGAAGCGAAGACCTTTGTCCATAGCGATTGGGTGGATAAGCTCTACGCCCATCTCAACGTTATCACCAGGCATAACCATTTCAGTACCGTCTTGTAATTGGATTGCACCAGTTACGTCAGTAGTACGGAAGTAGAACTGTGGGCGATAGCCGTTTAGGAATGGTGTATGACGACCACCCTCTTCTTTTGACAGTACATATACTTCAGCGTCAAACTTGGTGTGAGGAGTGATTGAACCTGGCTTAGCTAGTACTTGGCCACGTTGTACGTCTTCACGCTTAG